>JAGOKF010000007.1 GCA_017994695.1 Myxococcota bacterium
CTCGCCTGCCAGGGCCCGTCCCCGGTCGTCTGTCCCCGGACGGGGAGGATCCCGGCGAGGAACGACGCGACGAACCCGAGGAACATCCGCGCGGCCTTCCCCCGGCTCCGTCCGGCCCCCCCCGCCATTCCTCGCCGCCCCATTCCTGCCCTCCGATCCCTCCCCGGCCCCGTCGTCCCGTTCGCCGGCTTCGGACAACCCGCGGCGGCCCCGAAACCCGGCCCGCCGACGGGGCATTCTACATCGTCGGGGCTCCGACCGGATGCGCTTGTGCTAGCATCCCGGCAGGAGGCTTGCGATGAACGAGTCCCAGGCCCGGCAAGAAGACGCGCGCCCCCTCCTCCGCTTCCCCCTGCCGCCCCCCCGCACCACCGGTGGGCCCGCTCTGTCGGAGGCCCTGGCTTCCCGGGCTTCCCTGCGGCGGTTCCTGGCCTCCCCCGTGTCCCGGGAGGACCTCGCCCAGATCCTCTGGGCCACCGACGGCGTGATCCCCGGCACCGGCCGGAGGGCCGCTCCCTCGGCCGGGGGGACCTATCCGCTGGAGGTCCGGGCGGTGCTGGGGGACGTCCCGGGCCTGCCGCCGGGGATCCATCGCTACCTCCCCGGGGAGCATTCCATCGAGCAGGAATCCGAGGGGGACCGGCGCACGGAACTGATGGCGGCCACGGTGGGACAGGCGGACCTGGCCGTGGCGCCGGTCATTGTGGTGATCTCGGCGGTGCCCGATCGGACCACCGCCCGGTACGGACCCCGGGGGATCCCCTACGTTCTGCTGGAGGCCGGTCACGCGGCCCAGAACCTGTGCCTCCAGGTGACCGCCCTGGGCCTGGGAACGGTGCCCATCGGGGCCTTCCGGGACGACGCGCTGCGACGGGTCCTGTCGCTTCATCCCGACGAGCAGCCCCTCTACCTGCTGCCCGTCGGCCTGCCCTTGCTCGGCTAGGAGGAACCGCGTCCCATGCCCTCGGAACTCCGCAAGGAACGGGACCGGGCGCGAACGGAGCGGCGCCGCCAGGCCCTGCTGGATGCCGCGGCACGGGTCTTCGTCCGCCACGGATTCCACCGCACCCTCGTGTCGGACATCGCCCGGGAGGCCCAGGTCGGCCAGGGGACCTTCTATCGGCATTTCCCGGACAAGACCGCGATCTTCGTGGCGCTGATGGACCGCTTCCTGGGGACCCTCTTTGAAGGGTTCGCGGAGATGTCCGAGCGCCGCCCCTCGAACCTGGACGAGTACCGGGAGGCGTCGGTGCGGGCTCTGATGCGCCTGGCGACGCACCTCGAGCGGAACCGGGAACTGGCCGTGATGCTGCTGCGGGAGGCCCCCTCGGTGGGGCCCGACGCCGAGGAACGCCTGGAAAACCTCTACCAGGGCCTCGCGGACCTGGCCCGGACCTTCCTGGACCATGCCATCGCAGAGGGTTTCGCGCCCCCGTGCGACTCGACGCTGGTGTCCCAGGCCATCGTCGCCCTGGGAACGGCGATGGCCCACCGGTGGTGGTCTGGCAGACTGGCCGGTTTCACCGTGGAGCAGGTGATCACGGGGCTGGTGGACTTCGCCTTCCTGGGCCTCTCCGGCGGCCCCCGGGTCCGTTGAAGGCCCATCCCCTTTTCCCATAGAATCCTCTTCTGGACGAACCGACGGCGATCCGTGAAGGGAACCTTCCAGGAGGAAGCCATGAACAGCCGTTCCACCCTGTGGCCGCTCTGCTGCGCGCTGGTGCTGGCCTGCGGCGGGGGACAGTCCCCGGCCATCGACGTCACGACCGGGGACACCCCCCCGTCGGACCTTGCCGGGGACCAGGCACCGGAAGACCTGGCGGTCCCGGACCAGGGTCGGGACCTCCCCCAGGACTCGCCTGGGGATCCGGGAACCGACGTCCCGGTGCCGGACATCGTTGACCCGGGTCCCGGGGGCGACCTTCCCCCGGACGTGCCCCAGCAGCGATGCGACAAGGACGACGACTGCGAGGCGGCCGTCGTCCCGATCTGCCATGCCCTGCGGTGCGACCTGGACACCCACCTCTGCGTGATGGCGGTGCTCGACGGCACGCCCTGCGATCCCCTCTCGGCCTGCGAGGTCCAGGGCACCTGCCGCCAGGGGGAGTGCCGGGGAGAACCCCGCAACTGCGACGACCGGAATGACTGTACCGAGGATTCGTGCGATCCGGCGACGGGATGCATCCACGACCCCGCGGAAGGCCCGTGCGACGACGGCAACGCCTGCACCGAGGACGATCGCTGCGTGGACGGGGCATGCCAGGGGACGCCGACCATCACGTGCGCCTGCCGGCAGGACGAGGAGTGCGCCGCCTTCGAGGACGGGGACTTTTGCAACGGGACCCTCCGGTGCATCGACTCCCTCTGCCAGGTGGCCCCGGAGACCGTGGTCCAATGCGACCCTTCCGAGGACACCTTCTGCCGGGCGAACACCTGCATCCCGGAGACCGGACTCTGCGCGATGGCCCCGGTCCACGATGGCGAAGCCTGCAACGACGGCGATGCCTGCACGGTCGGGGACCTCTGCCAGGACGGGAACTGCCAGCCCGGGGAACCGGCGGTCTGCGAGGACCGGAATCCCTGCACCGTCGACTCGTGCGATCCGGTCCTCGGGTGCGTCTTCCAGGCGGTGCCGGGTTCCTGCGACGACGGCAACGCCTGCACCGACGACGACCAGTGCGTGTCGGGCCTCTGCCTGGGCACCCAGGTGACCTGCGACGACGACAACCCCTGCACCCAGGACTACTGCGACCCCGCCCGGGGATGCCAGGTGCGTGATGTCGAGGGCCCCTGCAACGACGGGGACGTCTGCACCATCGGAGATTTCTGCAGCGGGGGGACCTGCCAGCCGGGCCTGGAGGCCCTTCAGTGCGACGACGGCAACCTCTGCACCGCCGACACCTGCGACCCGGTGGACGGGTGCCTGTACCGGGTGCGGGACGGCGAGGCCTGCGACGACGTCAACGCCTGCACCGTGGAGGACCGGTGTGCCGGTCTCCTCTGCATCGGGGACCCGGCGCCGGACTGCGACGACGGCAACCTCTGCACCATCGACTCCTGTGACCCCGGCACCGGATGCGTCTTCGTCATCCGGGAGGGCATGGCCTGCGACGACCTCGACCGTTGCACCCAGAACGAACGCTGCACCGCCGAGGGCCTCTGCGCCGGAAGCCCCATCCGGTGCGACGACGGCAATTCGTGCACCCGGAACGACTGCGATCCGGCCACCGGCTGCACCTTTGTCTCCCTGGGAGAGGGCAGCCCCTGCGACGACGGGAATGCCTGCACTCTCGGGGACACCTGCGGCGCCGAGGACCGCTGCATGCCCGGCCCGGCCAGGGTCTGCCCCGCTGACGACAACCCCTGCACCGCGGAGGTCTGCGCGGCCAGCACGGGCGACTGCGTCTCGGTCCCGCTCCCCGGGACCTGCGACGACGGCAACCCCTGCACGATCGGGGACCTCTGCGTGGACGGCCGTTGCACCGGCGGGAACCAGAGCCTGTCCTGCGACGACGGCAACCTCTGCACGCTGGACACCTGCGACCCGGAGGCCGGGTGCCTGAACCTCCCCCTGCTGGACGGGACGCTCTGCGACGATGAAAGCGCCTGCACGGTCAACGACCGGTGCCTCGGGGGGATCTGCACCGGGGAAGGCATCACCTGCCCGCCGTCGCCCATTCCCTGCACGCGCTACGTCTGCCAGAACCCCGAGGTGGGCTGCCAGCTGGAGGTGGTGCCAGACGGGACGCCCTGCGACGACGGCAACTTCTGTACCCTGGCAGAGCAGTGCCAGATGGGCATCTGCAAGGCGGTGCTGACCACCTCGTGCGGCGACGGCAATCCCTGCACCACCGACGTCTGCAGGCCCGAGACCGGGGAGTGCGTCCACGGCTTCAACACCCTGCCCTGCGAGGACGGCAACCTCTGCACCCAGAACGACGTCTGCGACGGCGCGGGGCGCTGCATTCCCGGAACCCAGGTGACCTGCGACGACGGCAATCTCTGCACCGCCGACATCTGCGACCCGGCCCTGGGCTGCATCTTCCGGCCCATCGACGGCCTTCCCTGCGACGACGGCAACCAGTGCACCGTCGGCGACCGCTGCCTGGACGGCGCCTGCACCCCGACCGGCAACGTGTTCTGCGACGACGGGAAGGTCTGCACCTCCGACCGGTGCGATCCCGCCCGGGGCTGCATCTTCGAACCCTTGCAAAGCGGAACCCCCTGCGAGGACGGCAACCGGTGCACCACCAGGGACTACTGCGACGCCAACGGCACCTGCCTCCCGGGACCCGCCCTGAACTGCGATGACGGCAACGTCTGCACGACGGATTCCTGCGACCCGCGGAACGGCTGCCTGCACGTCAACAACACGCTGCGGTGCGACGACGGCAATGCCTGCACCGAGAACGACCAGTGCGGCGGGGGCACCTGCCAGGGCAAGCCCGTGAACTGCTGGAACAACAACCCCTGCCTGCTTCCCGGGTGCGATCCGGCGGTCGGGTGCGTCTACTCGGCGGCCACGGGCGTCCCCTGCGACGACGGCAACGCCTGCACGGTGAAGGACCAGTGCACCGCGTCGGGGACCTGCGCCGGGGCGCCCATCAACCCCGACGACGGCAACCCCTGCACGTCGGAGGTCTGCGACCCGGTCCGGGGAATCATCCGGAACAACCTCAGCGGAGGGTCCTGCCGCGTGCCGTCCTTCCCGTACACCGGCACCTGTTCGAACGGGGTCTGCACCTCCCTCTGCGTCACTTCCTGCAACGCCGACGGATCCCCCTGCACCTACGACTGGTGTGCCGGCAGGTCCTGCCACCACGACGTCGCCGCCGGACCCGCCTGCTCCGACGGCAACGGGTGCACGACCGCCGACGTGTGCCAGTCCAGTGGCCAGTGCCAGGGCACGGTGGTGATCTGCGACGATCGCAACCCCTGCACGAAGGACAGCTGCTCGGCGACGGGCGCCCAGTCGGGCTGCCAGTACATCCGGCTGGAGAACGCCGCACCCTGCCCGGAGGGCCACTGCTGGTTCGGGGTCTGCCTGCCCCTGTGACCTTCCCGTCCACGGGAACCGCCCGGGGCCTTCCCCGGGCGGTTCCCCGGGACGACCTGCCTCCTGGGAACACGGGCACATCCCCTGCCGTCAGGGGTCCGGGCCGTTCCGGTTCCGGAGGATACCCGGGTCCGGGACAGGCAGATCCCGCCACTTCAGGCCCCGGGAACGGACCCAGGCCGCCAGGCCACCGGGCAGGTCCTCCCGGGGCAGTTCCCGGGCCACCGCCAGAGGCAGGGCCACCGGATGGCCGCACCGGCCCTCCCGGCAGGGTCTCCAGGGGTGTCCTTCATCGTGCCGCAACGCTTCGATCAGGGCCGCCACGGTCCCGGGCAGGACCTCGGGGTGATCCACCGGGAAGACCAGCAGGCCCGGCGCCTCGGGAGGAATGGCGTCCACGCCGCACCCGAGGGAGGACAGCATGCCCCGGGAGGGATCCGGGTTGACGACCAGGGCCAGGCCGGGCGGCGCCACGGCCTCGGCCCGGAACCGATCGGGCGGCCGGACCACCGCGACCACGGGCCAGGCGCCTCCGGCCAGGGCCACCGAGGCCACCCGGGAAAGGAAGGACTCCGGGAGGCCGGAAACGGGGTCCGCGAAGGTGCGGAAGGCCTTGGGACCGCCGGCTCGACGCCCCTCGCCGGCGGCCAGGATCACGCAGGCGATGGACGGCATGGCGCCTCCAGACTCCGGCAGGACCGGGCCCGCCGGGGCACTCAAGAGGCCAGGACGTCCCGGTTGAAGGCCTCGATGGCCGCCTCCAGGGCCGGGACCTCCTCCTCGAAGGTCCGCTGCCAGAAGGCCGGATCCCACAGTTCCTCCAGGGCCTCGGAGGTCTTCCCCTGCTGCTCGACCCAGGTGTAGTACTTCAGGTTGTGCAGGGCCCTCCGGCCCCGGAAATCCAGTTCCCGGAACCAGTCGGTGCGTTGCCGGAGCAGGCTCCCCTCGAAGTCCCGGGCCGCCCGGACCTCGCCGTAGGTGCCCCGGTCCTCCCGGAGTTCCGCCACCCGGGACCCGTACATCTCCGCCGAGTCGGTGAAGACCGTCAACACGACGTCCCGGGGCCCCAGGTCCCACCACTTCGCCGCCTTCACGGCCGCCAGCAGGTTGCCGATCCCCGAAATGCCCAGCAGCGGCAGCCGGGAGACCACCTCCTCGGGGACCCCCTCCCGGCACAGGAAGGCCTGCCCGGACTCCTCGTTGAACAACCGCAGCAGGCGCATGCAGTCCTCGTCGTCGATGGCGGCCACCCCGTCGGTGTTGCGGACGTTGTGGACCCACGGGACGTGCTTGTCGCCGATGCCCTCGATGCGGTGCGCCCCGAACCCGTTCAGGAACAGGGTGGGGCACTGGAGGGCCTCCGAGGCCACCACGAAGGTCCCGGGGCGCCGGGCCTTCAGGAAGTCCCCGGCCGCGATGGTGCCGGCGGATCCCGTGGCGGACACGAAGCCCGCCAGTCGCAGGCCCTCCCCGGCCAGGGCCTCGAAGGCCTCCAGCAGCGCCGGCCCGGTCACCTGGTAGTGGAACAGCGGGTTCCCGAACTCGTCGAACTGGTTCAGGATCACGTTCGCCGGGTCCTTCCGCAACTCCCAGCACTTGTCGTAGATCTCCTTCACGTTGGACTCGGTCCCGGGGGTGGCGATCACCTCGGCCCCGATGCTCCGCAGCCACTCGAACCGCTCCCGGGACATCCCCTCGGGAAGGATCGCGACGGCGGTGCAGGCCAGGAGGGCGCAGTCGAAGGCCCCCCCTCGGCAGTAGTTCCCCGTGGAGGGCCACACGGCCCGGTCCCGGGTGGGATCGAAGGCCCCCGTGACCAGCCGTGGCGCCAGGCAGCCGTAGGCGGCCCCGACCTTGTGGGCCCCGGTGGGGAACCACTTGCCCACCAGCCCGGCGATCCGGCAGGGCACGCCGGTCAGGGCCGGAGGCAGTTCCAGGACGTTCACGGGGCCGAAGCCCCCGGTCACGGGGTCGTTCTTCCAGGTGATCCGGAACAGGTTCCGGGGATTCACGTCCCAGAGGCCGACCCCCGCCAGGGACTCGCGGATCGGGGCCGGGATCCGGGACGGATCCCGCATCTGGGCCAGCGTCGGCAACAGGATTCCCCGCTCGCGGCATCGGGCCACGGTCCGGGCTCTCACCTCCGGGTTCCCCTCGGGCAGTATCACCGACATCGTTCTTCCCCCCCTACAGCCCGATCCGGGCACGGTTGCGATCCGCGAGGCCCCGGACCGTCCCGGCCAGGTCCGGAAACCGGGCCGCCAGCATCATCGCGGCGATCACGAAGGGCTTGTAGCCGG
This sequence comes from Myxococcota bacterium, assembly GCA_017994695.1. Taxonomy (GTDB): domain Bacteria; phylum Myxococcota_A; class UBA9042; order DTJE01; family DTJE01; genus JAGOKF01. The sequence continues at coordinate 7,357 of JAGOKF010000007.1, forward strand.
CCTCCCGGTAGGTCCCCAGGCGCGCCTTCTCGAAGACCGTCGCCGAGACCTCCCCCTGGCGGCACGAGACGCCGGAGATGTCGGCGGGAAGGCAGTGCATGTAGAGGGCCTCCCCCCCGGCGGTCCGGGCCATCCGGGCCTCGTCGCATTCCCAGTCGGCGTGCCGGGCGTTTTCGGCCAGGGCCTCCTTCTCCAGTTCCTTCAGCCCCTCCCGGTCCCCCCGGTGGAGCAGTTCGGTCCGGCGTTCCATCACCCGGAACGGCGCCCAGGACTTGGGATAGACCACATGGGCCCCCTCGAAGGCCTCGTCCATCGAGTGGACCACCCGGAAGGCGCCCCCCGACTCCCCGGCCTGCCGCCGGGCCAGATCCACCACCTCGGGCAGGAGGTCGTACCCCTCCGGGTAGGCCAGCGTCACCTCCATCCCGAACCGGGTCATCAGGCCGATGATTCCCTGGGGCACGGACAGGGGCTTGCCGTAGGACGGGGAGTAGGCCCAGGTCATCGCCAGCCGCTTGCCCCGGAGGGCCTCGAAGGAACCGAAGTGCCTCTTCAGGTGCAGCAGGTCGGCCATCGACTGGGTCGGGTGGTCCACGTCGCACTGGAGGTTCACCAGGGTCGGGCGTTGGGGCAGCACCCCCTGGTCGTATCCTTCCTGGACCGCCTGGGCCACCTCTCGCATGTAGGCGTTGCCCTCCCGGAGGAACTTGTCGTCCCGGATGCCGATCACCTCGGTCAGGAACGAGATCATGTTCGCGGTCTCCCGGACCGTCTCGCCGTGGCTCACCTGGGACTTCTCCTCGTCCAGGTCCGCCACCGCCAGGCCCAGCAGGTTGGCCGCCGAGGCGAAGGAGAACCGCGTCCGGGTGGACTGGTCCCGGAAGATGCTGATGGCCAGGCCCGACTCGAAGACCCGGAGGCTGGCCCCCGCCCGATGGAGGGCCTGCAGCACCTCGGCCGCCGTCGCGATGGCCCGGATCTCGTCCAGCGTCCTCTCCCAGGTCCACAGGAAGTCCTTCCCATGCAGGTCCGTCTTCCACTGCGCCAGTTCTTCAAGCAGCCGTTCCATTCGGGTCTCCCTCCTCCTTCGTCCTGTCGGTGGGGGCGTCCGCCAGCCGGCGCGACGCCTCCATCACCGCGTCCACGATCTGCCGGTACCCCGTGCACCGGCACAGGTTGCCCTTCAAGGCCTCCCGGACCTGGGCCCGGGTGGGCCGGGGATTCCGCAGCAGCAGGCCCCAGGCGGCCAGCACCATGCCCGGGGTGCAGAACCCGCACTGGATGGCCCCCGCATCGACGAAGGCCTGCTGCACCGGGTGCAGGGACCCGTTTCGGGGGGTCAGCCCCTCGATGGTGGTCACGCGCCGGCCCTGGACGGTTCCCAGGGTCAGCAGGCAGGCCCGCTTCACCTGGTCGTCCACCAGGACGGTGCAGGTGCCGCACATCCCGATGCCGCAGCCGACCTTGGTCCCGGTCAGGTCCAGGTCCTCCCGGAGGAAATCCACCAGTTTCCGCCCCGCCTGTTCCTCCGGGACCTCCACGGCCTCCCCGTTCACGACGATCCTCATCGCCCGGCCTCCAGTCGCAGGGGAAGCCTCGTGAACCGCCGGCCGGTCGCGGCGTACACCGCGTTGGCGATGGCCGGCGCAGCCAGTTCGTTGGTCGGCTCCCCGACCCCCTTGGCCCCGGACGGGGACAGGGGATCCGGGTGCTCCACGACCCGGGCATGGAAATCCGGGAGGTCCGTGGCCCGGGGAATGCGGTAGCGATGGAAGTTCAGCGACACGATCCGCCCTCCCTCGTGGGCCACCTCCTCGAGGAGGGCATAGCCGCTCCCCATCGCCATGCCGCCGTAGAACTGCCCCAGGAGCATCTGGGGATTCACCGCCCGCCCGCAGTCGTGCACGGCCCAGAGGTCCAGCAGGCGGATGTGTCCCCGGTCCGGGTCCACCTCGACCTCGGCCACCTGGCACCCGTACACCCAGGTGAAATAGGCGTCGCCCTGGCCGGTCTCCTCGTCCCAGGTGACCCTGGGTGCCCGGAACACCCCGAAGGCATGGGGGAACTGCTGCCGCTGGTACATCCGCCGGGCCGCCTCGTCGAAGGGGATTCCCCGGCCGTCGGGACCCGCCAGGTGCCCGTCCCGGAAGCGCACCTCCCCGGGATCGCAGCCCAGGTCGGGGGCCAGCACCTCGGCCATCCGGGCCTTCAGGTCCCGGGCGGCCAGCACCACCGCCCCTCCCCCCATCAGCGTGGCCCGGGAGGCCACCGTGGTCCCCCCGTCCGGGATGTTGGATGTGGACGGCTGGCGGTAGCGGAGGCGGTGAAGGGGCAGACCCAGTTCCTCCGCCGCCAGGATCAGCATCGCCGACTCGCACCCCTGCCCGTTCTCGTGAACCGCCGCCTCGACCAGCACCGACCCGTCGGGCTGGACGTTCAGGATCGCGCTGGTCGCGTCGGTCCCCTCGGCCCCGAGGCTCATCCCCCGGTAGGAAATGGCGAACCCGATGCCGTACCAGGGCCGCCGGGACGGGTCGCCCCGGGAGCACCGGTCCCGCTTGGCCCGGTAGTCCGAGTCCCGGAGGGCCAGGCGCATCACCTCCCCCAGGCTCACCACGTGGCGGTCCAGGACCTGCCCGGTCACCGTGACGTCCCCCTGGCGCAGCAGGTTCCGCTCCCGCACCTCCACCGGGTCCAGTCCCACCCGCTCCCCGGCCATCTCGATCAGCTGCTCCACCGCGAAGTTGACCTGGGGGGACCCGAATCCCCGCATCGCCCCGGTGAACACGCGATTCGTGTACGCGCCGAGGACGTCGGCCCGGACGTTCGGCACCCGGTAGGGCCCGCAGCACTGCACCGTGCTCCGCCAGGTGACCCAGGGGGTGACGCTGCAGCAGGCCCCGGCATCGGCCACGATCCGCACCTCGGCCCCCCGGATCCGGCCGTCCCGGCCCATTCCCAGGCGGTATCGCAGCCGGTACGGGTGCCGCTTGTAGGACTCCCGGATCGACCACTCCCGCTGGTAGGTCATCTTCACCGGGCGACCGGTCAGGCGCGCCGCCAGGGCGGCCCGGGCACAGACCACCGCCGCGGTGTCGTCCTTGCCCCCGAACCCGCCTCCCATGGCCACCGACCGGACCTCGACGTCCATCAGGGGCACGCCCAGCAGCGCCGCCACGAAGCGCCGGGTGCTGAAGGGGTGCTGCATGCTGCCGCAGACCTCCATCACCCCGTCGGAACGGGGCACCGCCAGGGCCGACTCCGGCTCCAGGTAGGCATGCTCGATGAACGGGGTCTCGAACTCTGCCTCGATCACCTCCTCGGCATCGGCCAGGGGGCTTTCGTGGTCGCCCCGGCGGACCCGGTGGTGCACGACGCAGTTGTCGCCGTACTCGGGATGCAGCAGGGGGGCGCCCTCCCGGAGCGCCTCCTCGGGGTCCAGCACCTCGGGGAGGGGGTCCGCCTCCACCTGGACCCGGGACGCCGCGGCGATGGCCTCGGCCCGGGACCGGGCCACCACGACGGCCACGACGTCCCCGGGGTAACGGATGCGGTCATCGGCCAGCATCCGCAGGTCCTTCCGGATCTGGCCCCATCGGCAGGTCCCGGGGACGTCGGCCGCCGTCAGCACCCGCACGACACCGGGGCAGGCCAGCGCCCCTTCCGTCCGGACCGCCCGGAGGGCCGCATGGACGAAGTCCGTGTAGACCGGCACGGCATGGAGCATCCCCGGGACCTTCAGGTCGTCGGCGTACCGGGCCCGACCGGTCACCTTGGCCACGGCGTCGTTGCGCCAGGCCTTCTCCCTGCCCGTCACCGCCATCCGTCCATCCTCCCGCCCGTCCCCCCGGCACGGTCCATCCAGCCCAGGGGCGCCTCCACGTCCTTCAGGCCGTGGCCGGTCACCAGCAGCACGACCCGCTCGTCGCCCCGGAGGCGGTTCCGGAAGGTCCGCAGGCCCGCGAGCCCCGCCGCGGAGGCCGGCTCCCCGAAGACGCCCGCCGACCGGGCAAGCCACGCCTGGGCGTCGAGGATCTCCTCGTCCGACACCACGACGCTCTCCCCCGCCGACTCCCGGAGGGCCCTCACGGCCAGGAACGCCGCCGCCGGGGTGCGCACCGAGATGGAATCGGCCACCGTCGCCGGCGAGTCCGCGTCGGAATACGACCCCGTCCGGAAGTGGCGATGAACGGCGTCGGAGGCCCGGGCCTGGACGGCCAGGATCCGGGGCAGCCGCCGGGCCAGGCCCACGCGCACCAGGTCCAGGAAGCCCTTGTACACCCCCGACAGGATGACCCCGTCCCCCGTCGGCACCACCACCCAGTCGGGGATCCGCCATCCCATCTGCCGGAAGATCTCCAGGGCGACGGTCTTCTTCCCCTCGATGGTCATCGGGTGCCAGGCGGTGTTGCGGTTCAGGCCGCCCCGGGTCCGGGTGTGTTCCAGGGACAGGCGGAAGGCGTCGTCGTAGGTGCCGTCCACCGGGTGGAGTTCGGCGCCGTGGATCCGGGCCTGGAGCAGTTTCGCCTTCGGGGCCGAGGCCGGGAGGTACAGCACCGCCTTCAGGCCCGCCGCGGCGCAGACCGCCGCCAGGGAGGACCCGGCGTTGCCCGTCGAGGCGGCCACGACCGTCGTCTGGCCGATCCGCAGGGCCTCGCTGACCACCGCGCAGGAGGCCCGGTCCTTCAGGGACCCGGACATCAGCAGGCCGTCGTGCTTCACCAGCAGGCCCGGGAGGTCCAGTTCCCGGGCCAGGCGGGGAGCCGGGAACAGCGGTGTCTCGGGCATCGGGTAGGGGGGGCGCCAGGCGGGCTCGTCGGCCCGGAGCAGGTCCAGGTCCGGCGCCCGGGGGTCCAGCCGGGACCGGATCTCCTCCCAGGGGAACTCCCCCAGCAGGATGCCCCGGATGGGCCGGCCAGGTTCCCACCCTCGCAGGCAGTCCGGACAGGGGGACTGCCCCTCGTCCCGGGACCGGACCGATCCGCACTCGCTGCAGCGCCAGTGGAACCCGTCCATCGCGTCCCCCTCACAGGCGGCCGTTCCAGCGGGCCACCAGGGCCGCGTAGAAGGCCGCCGCCGCCGAGAGGTGGTCCGTCGGGCAGGCCTCGTTCGGCGCGTGGGCCATCACCTCGTTGCCCGGCCCGAAGCCGATGCAGGGAATGCCGTGGACCCCCATGATGGTGACGCCGTTCGTGCTGAAGGTCCACTTGTCCACCGTCGGCGGACGGTCGAACAGTTCCCGGAAGGCGTGTTTGGCATCCCCCAGCCAGGGGGAGTCCTCGGGGATCACCCAGGTGGGGAAGTACTTGTCCATCTCGTGCACCCGGCCGGTCCAGGAGGGCTGGCGATAGACCGGGACCTCCACCTCCACCTCGACCCCCGCCCGCCGGGCCGCCTCCAGCACCTCCCCGATGGCCGATTCCCGGGTCTCCCCGGCGGTCAGGCGCCGGTCCAGGTGGATCTCGGCGCCGTCGGCCACCGCGCAGAGCGACGGCGACGAGGACCGGAACTCGCTGACCGTCACGCTGCCCTTGCCCAGGAAGGGATCGTCGCGCAGTTCCCCGTGGAGTCTCTCGATCTCCAGCACGACCCGGGCCATCCGGTAGATGGCGTTGACGCCCCGCTCCGGCGCCGACCCGTGGCAGGACAGCCCCCGGGTCCGGACCTTGATCTCCATCCGGCCCCGGTGACCCCGGTAGAGGTTCAGGTTGGTCGGCTCGGTGATCACCACCAGTTCCGGCCGGATGCCCTCCTCCCGGACCAGGTAGTCCCAGCAGAGGCCGTCGCAGTCCTCCTCCATCACGGTCCCGGTGAACAGCACGGTGAAGTCCCGGTTCAGGTCCATCTCCCGGATCAGGCGGGCCGCCGCGACCATCGAGGCCATGCCCCCCTCCTGGTCCACGCTGCCCCGGCCGATCACGTGCCCTCCCTCGATCCGGGCGTCGAAGGGGGGGGTCTTCCAGGCCGAGAGGTCGCCGGTCTCCACGGTGTCGATGTGGGCGTCGAAGGCCACGATCCTCGGGCCGTTCCCCAGGCGGCCGATCACGTTGCCCAGGCCGTCGATGCGCACCTCGTCCAAGCCCGCCTCGCGCATCCGCCGGGCGATCACCTCGATCACCCCCTTCTCCTGCCCGCTGTACGAGGGCACCCGGATCATCTCGCACAGGAATTCCGCCGTTTCCCGCTCCAGTTCCCGGGCCCGCTGAAGGATCCCCATGGCCGTTCTCATCGCTCTCCTCCTCGTCCTTTCGCCCTTGGCCACCCCGCCCCGGTCCCGGGGCCATTCTTGCCGTCAGAAGCGTTCCCAGACCGCCGCCGCGCACTCCCGGGCCTTCGCGGCGATCTCCTCCTCGTCCAGGTCCAGCAGCAGCCGCCGGTCCTCCATCAGCACCCGCCCGGCGCAGATGGTCGTCATGACGTCCGCCTCGGCGATGCCGAAGACGAAGTGCCCCGGGAAGGTGTCCCCGTCGAGGGGAGTCGGGGGCCGGTAGTCCAGCACCGCCAGGTCCGCCGCGTGGCCCGGCGCCAGGGCCCCCACCGGCGGGTCGAAGTGGCGGCTCGCGATCCGGGCATTGTTGCGCAGCAGCAGCGCGACGGTCTCCAGGAAACCCGCCGAGGGATTCCCCTCCCGCAGGTGCCGCACGAACAGCGCCGTGCGGAGTTCCTGGCCCATCCGCACCGTCATCCCGTCGGTCCCGAGTCCCACCAGCACGCCTCGGGCCTGCATCCCCGCCACGTCGGCCATCCCCACGGCGTTGTTCAGGTTGGACTGGGGGTTGTGGGCCACCGCCGTCCCGGTGCGGGCCAGGATCTCCATCTCCCGGGGTTCCAGGTGGATGCAGTGGGCCAGCAGGCTTTGCGGTCCGAGGACCCCCGCGGCCTCCAGGCGTTCCACCACGCGGCGGTCGTGGAAGGCCATCGCGTGGCGCTGGTCCCCGGGGCCCTCGGCGACGTGCAGGTGGAAGCCCGTGCCAAGCCGCCGGGCCTCCGCCACCGCGAGTTCCAGAGTCCCGTCCCCCACCGTGAAGGAGGCGTGCAGCCCGAAGAGTCCCGCCAGGCGCGGATTGCCGCGCCGCCGGACCTCCTCGATCCAGGCGGCGTTCTCCTCGATGCCCTCCCGAGCCACGGCGCCTCCGTCCCGGTCCGAGACCTCGTAGCACAGGCAGGCCCGGAGTCCCGCCTGGTCCACCGCCTCGGCCACCCGGGCCAGGCTGCCCCGGACCGCCCGGGGGCTCGCGTGGTGATCGATCAGCGTCGTGGTACCAGCCCGCACGGCCTGGACCAGGGGCACCAGGGCGCTGTAGTAGCAGTCCCGGAGCGTCAGGGCCTTGTCCAGCCTCCACCACAGGTGGCGGAGCACCTGGTCGAAGTCCCGGGCCGGCGCGGCCTTCCCGAGCCCCCGGGCGAAGGTCCCGTAGAAGTGCATGTGGGTGTTGATGAACCCCGGCATCACCAGCCGCCCGGCCGCCTCCACGGTCCGGTCGAAGGTCCCCTGGACCTCCCGGGTCGGGAGCACCGCCTCCACCCGGTCGTCCCGGCAGATCACGTCATGGTCCGGCAGGACCCGGGGGTCGTCCCCCAGCGGGACCACCGTGCCTCCACGGACCCGGAGCGTCGCCATGTCATCCCTCCTTCAGAACCGCGGCCTCTTCGGGAGTCCTCGGCCGCAGGAAGATCGCCCCGCTGAAGCACTTCAGGGCGCAGAGCCCGCAACCGACGCACCGGGAGGGGTCGGTCACGGGAACCTTCCGGTCGTCCAGCGTGATCGCGAGGTAGGGACAGCGCGTGCAGTTGCCGCAGTGGAGGCACAGGTCCTCCCGGACCGCGCTGACCGGCTTTTCGGCCGACAGTTCCGGGAAGGGGGTGATCGCGTCGGGCAGCGCGATCCCGATCAGGGCCGGGACCGAGGGGATGCCCCGGAACTTCAGCAGCCAGGACAGGCCCTGGTGCAGGTCCCCGATCACCCCGACCCCGTACTTCAGGGCCACCGTGCAGAACTGCACGGTCCGGGCCCCCAGGGCCAGGAAGTGCGCCGCGGCCAGGTGGTCCATCGGCCCGCCGTTCCCCGAAATCACCAGGCCGTGACGGGAGGCGCTGGCCAGCGTGAGGTTGCTGATCGGCGCGACCCCCTCGCCGCTCATCCCCACCACGATGCCCTCCTCCCAGGACCTCTTCAGACCCGGCCGCAGGGCCAGCACCGGGAAGGTGTTGGCCAACGTGACCCCCGCCCGGGCCTCAGGGTGCCGGTCGAAGACCTCCCGGACGGCCTGCAGGATGGGATGGATCGAGGTCACCGCGGCGGTCAGTTTGAACAGTTTGGGAACGGCCGGGTCCCCGGTCCGTAGGACCCAGTCGATGATCCGCGCCGTCAGTTCCGCGTCCTGGGAGACGATGTCCCCCTTCGTCCCGTCGCCACCCTGGGGACAGGACAGGCTGTACTCGATCCCCGAGGCCCCGGCCTCCTCCAGTTTCCGGGTGTTCGATTGCCAGACCCGGGCGTCGCGGTCGTCGTCCCCCGTGACCGGTCCCCCGGTCCCCCCGATGGTGACCCGGTCGGGCCACTCCCGGCGGAGCCGCTCGATCTCCCGACACATCCGGTCCAGGGAATGCCCCGACACGTTGTCGCAGTTGCCGTACGTTCGATCCCCGAAGGCGACCATGTATCGCCCGGGAATGTGCACGGGCACCCCGTCGAAGGCGGTCTTCATCACCGCCCCGGACCACCCGGCCCGATAGGCCTTCACCACCGCGTCGTAGCCGTCCGAGGGGGGAGCCGCCGACAGCAGGAACGGCGACCTCAGGGGTATCCCGAAGAAGTCGCAGTCCAGCGGCACCGGCAGCCAGTCCCGGCCGGCGAGCATCACCGTGCTCGCCGTGGGACGCGGCGGCACCGGGGTTTCGGTCCCGTCCCAGGCCGCCAGCAGCCGGGCCGCCGCGTTCTTCCCCGAGGCGACGGCCTCCACCACCGTCGTCGGCCCGTGGGCCAGGTCCCCGGCCAGGACGATCCCGTCGCCTTCCGGGATCTGCCACGCCGGCCGGGCCCCGATGGCCAGGACCACGACCCGGAACTCCGGCCGGACCTGGCGGGTCCCCGGCACGCCCTCGCAGCGGCGGGGATGGAACGGGACGCCCGATGGCAGGGAGACCTTTTCCGTCACCAGGCCCTGGACCGTTCCGTCGCGGGTGCGGCGGATGCACACCACCCGGGTCCGCCCGCTCACCCGGATGCCCCGGTCCACCAGCACCTGCCGCTCCTTCCGGGTCAGGGGCATCTCCGAGAGGGTCTCCAGGGCGAAGACCTCCACCTCCGAGGCGCCCCGGTGCCGGGCCACCTCCGCGCAGTCCACCGCCACCGCCCCGCCGCCGATCACCGCTACCGCCCGGTCCCGGACCTCCCCCGGCGGGTCCCCCTCGAGCCAGGTTCGCCAGTCGATCGCGGCCCGCTCTCCCGGAATCCCCAGCCTGAGAGGCACGTCGAGCCCCGTCGCGACGACCACCCCGTCGAAACGGGACCGGAGCCTAGCCGGGTCCCGGACCCTCCGCCCCAGGTGCAGCCGGATGACCCCCTGGCGCAGCAGCCACGCGATGTCGGTCTGAAGCACGGTCGGGTCCAGGCGATCGACCGGGATGTCCAGGCACATCCCACCGGCCCGGTCCCGAGCCTCGAAGACCTCCACCCGCACACCGGCCCGGGCCAGCACCGCCGACGCCCCGAGGCCCGCCGGCCCGGCTCCGACGATGGCGACCTTCCGGGGACCCGGTCGCACGGGAGGCAGGTCCGGCAGCACTCCCAGGTCCTTCGCCCTCTGGACCAGGGCGGCCTGCACCGAGGGGATCTCCACGGGACGGTCCAGTCCCGCCCTTGTGCACGCCGCCATGCAGTGCCGGTCCGGGCAGACGGCACCGCAGACGCCGCCCAGGGGATTGGCCGTCAGGATCTCCCAGGCGGCCCGGGCGATGTCCGAGGGCTGGCCGGTTCCGGCGGCTCGGATGAAGTCTGCCGGGGAGCAGCGGGCCGGGCAGGCCTCCCGGCAGGGCTTCTCCTCGCAGTACTCGCAGAGGGCCAGTTGGACCCGCAACTGGGCATCGGTCAGGAATGGTGTCTCCATGCCGCAACTCCCCGGCACACAAACCGCAGATTCTACGCCCGATCCTTCCTTTGCAGAAGGGCGATTCCAACCGGGGTGGCTTGACCGGCGGCCGGGGTCCGGTACAGTGTTCCCGGTTCCGCCGGGCCAACCGGGACAGGAGGCGACGATGCCGTTTCGATTCCCCGCCGAGGAGAATGCCGAGATCGTGCGGGCCCTGGAGATCCGCTACGGGCAGCATCTCCGGGGGGAGTTCTTTGAGGTCTCCGGGCGCATGGAGCCGACCTTCGGGGAACTGGTCGTGACCCTGGCCGACCGCCGGGAGACCTTCCGCTACCGGATGGAGTTCCGGGCGGCCCTGGCAGAGAACCGCATCTCCCAGGCCGAGGCCCGGGACCTGCTGCTGGACTTCGCCGGGTATTACCTGGACCAGTACTTCGACAGCGGCCGGGAACTGCTGCTGCCCCTGGATTTCCAGCCCTACGAGATGGGGGATCACGTCGTGTATGCCCGGGGGGACGTGACCAACCCCACGCTGGACCGGATGGCCGACGAGATCCTCGATCGGGGCGTGCCGCTCCCACCCCGGGACCGCCGGGGTCCGGGCACGCCCAGGACCGAGGATTGACAGGGACCCCTTCCGATTCCCATCATCCGGGGGTCCCTTCCCGCGGGGTCGCTGCGATGAACCGACCGTGGATCCGGATCGTGCTTCCGGTGCTGGTGCTGTCCGCCTGCGGCGGCGGCGGAACGCCGAACCTGGAAACCCGGGATTTCCCGGGAACCGACCTCGGCCGGGAGATCCCCATAGAGGATGCGGTGGGGCCCCAGGACCGGGGGTCCGACCCGGCCCCGGATCCAGCGGACATTTTCCCGGATCTCCTGGAGGATCCCGGGATTCCGGAGGACCTCCCCACCGACGTCCCCCAGGATCTCCAGCAGCCCCCAAGGGACCTCCCCGGGGACCTGCCAGGGGATGTCCCGGCACCGGTGGACCTGGCCGAAACCGGTTCGCCGGACCTCCCGGGTCGCGACGATGCCTCCACGCCCCCGGATCCTGTCGATCCGGACACCGCTGGACCTTTCCCCACCGGGACCCGGAAGGCCGACGTCCGTCGGGGCAGCCGGACGATCCCGGTCGTCGCCCACGTCCCCGAAGGGACGGGGCCCTGGCCCCTGGTGGTCTTCCTGCCGGGCTTCCAGGCCTCGACCGATCTCTACCAGGGAACGGTCGATCGCCTGGCCACCCACGGGTTCCTGGTCGTCCGGGCCGCCCCGCCCGGATCGGCCCTGAACGTCAGCCACGTGGAGATGCGCGACGATGCCCGGGCCGTGATCGACTGGGCCCTCGATGGCCAGGGCCCCCTGAAGGGCCTGGGGGATCCGTCCCGCATCGGCATCATGGGGCACAGCCTCGGGGGCAAGATCGCCACGATGGCGGCCTTCGCCGACTCCCGCATCGGGGCGCTCTTCGCGATGGATCCGGTCAACGGGGGCAATCCCATCACGGGGTACAGCGCGTCGCTGCCGGACATCGTCCCGGACCAGGTGGCCCCCCTGCAGATCCCCCTGGGCTTCCCCGGGGAGGACTGGAGCGCCACCCACACCGCCCCCCTGAGCCCGTCCTGCGCCCCGGCGGACCAGAACTTCCGGACCTTCTACGACGCGGCCTCCTCGGCCCCCTGGAAGGCCCTCTGGTCCCTGGCCGGAGCGGACCACCAGGACTTCGTGGACGACCCGGCGGCCTGCGGCTTCACCTGCTCGCTCTGCCCCGACGGCCCCGGGGAGGACCGGGCCCAGATCGGCGCGGTGCGCACCTTGATGGTCGCCTTCTTCCGTCGTCACCTCCTGGGGGAGACGGCGATGGAGGACTGGCTCACGGGGGCGCGGCTCCCCGGGGAGGTCACCGAGGTCCTGCACGTCCCATAGAATCCGTCCGGAACGGTTCGCGGACGCCCCACGGACAGGATCCCCTTTGAAGCGAGGTCGGGCTTGACGGTCTGGGAATGGGCGCAACTGGTCCTGGGACTGGGCCTGGTCCTGCTGGCCGCCGAGGCCCTGGTCCGGGGGGCCTCGGAACTGGCCGCGGCCCTGGGCATCCCGCCCCTGGTGATCGGCCTGACGGTGGTGGCCTTCGGCACCTCCTCGCCGGAACTGGCGGTCAGCGTCGCCGCGGCCTTCCGGGGCAATGGGGACATCACCTTCGGCAACGTGGCGGGGTCCAACCTGTTCAACATCGCCGTGGTGCTGGGGGCCGCCGCCCTGATCCGTCCCGTCGAGGTGCCGATGGCCATCCGCAGGCAGGTCCGGTGGATCGAGGCGCCCCTGATGCTCGGGGCCGCCCTGGCCGCCGGGGCCGTGGCCTGGGACGGCCGGATCTCCCGCTGGGAGGGCCTGGTCCTGGTCCTGGCCCTGATCCTCTACATCCTCTGGCAGGTCCGGGAGGCCCGGGCCGGCCAGCAGACGCTGCCCGCGCCCGTCCTGGAGCCTCCCCGGAAGCCCTCCGAAGCCGTCCAGGCGGCGGGCCGGAGACGGGGCGCCCTCCTCCGGGACGGACTCCTGGTGCTGGGGGGCCTGGGGGGGCTCTACCTGGGATCGGAGTGGATGGTCGACGGCGCGGTGGCTCTGGCCCGCTGGGCCGGAGTGCCGGACCGGGTGATCGCCCTGACCCTGATCGCCGGCGGGACCTCCCTGCCCGAGGTGGCCACCTCGGTGGTGTCGGCCATCCGGCGACAGCCGGAGATCGCCCTGGGGAACGTCCTCGGGTCCAACCTCTTCAACGTCGCGGCGGTCCTCGGCCTGTCGGCCCTGGTGTCCCCCGCGGACCTCCCGGTGTCGCCGGACTCCCGCATCGTCGATCTGCCCGTGCTCGCAGGCCTCTCGACCCTCGCCTTCCTGATCCTGGCCATGCGCCCCCGGGTCTCGCGGCTGCACGGAGCCCTGCTGCTGGTCCTCTACGGGGGCTACGTCGCCTTCCTGGTCGCACGCCCCTGACCGGAGGCCGTCCTCCCGGCCGGAAGACGCCGGGTTCCCCGGGCAATGGGGTTTGACTTCAGGCCCCGGCATTCCGCTCCCGCCAGCGGGCCAGGACCCAGGAAGCCACGATCGACAGGGCGATCAGGATCCCCACGATCGCCAGGGACGTCTCCGGAGCCATCTCCCGGTGGAGAAGAGGCTCCAGGATCATCTTGCCCCCGACGAAGCCGAGCACCAGGGCCAGCCCGTAGTGCAGCAGCGAGAAGCGGTTCAGCATGCCCGCCAGCACGAAGTAGAGGGCCCGTAGGCCGAGGATCGCGAAGACGTTGGAGGTGTAGACGATGAAGGTGTCCCTGGTCACGGCGAAGACCGCCGGGACCGAGTCCACGGCGAACATCACGTCGGAGATCTCAATGAAGACCAGCACCAGGAAGAGTGGGGTCGCCCGCCAGATCCGTTCCCCGGGCTCCCGGACGAAGAACGCCGCGCCCCGGTAGTCGGCCGTGGTCTGGAAGAGGCGCCGGAAGGCCAGGAAGATCCGGTTGTGCTCGGGATCCACCTCGACGCCGTGGGGCCGCAACATCCGGAACGCCGTGACGATCAGCAGCCCCCCGAACCCGTACACCATCCACTCGAAGGCCTGGAGCAGCGCCCCGCCGACGAAGACGAAGATGGCCCGGAAGACCAGGGCCCCCAGCACGCCGTAGAAGAGAACCCGGTGCTGCAGTTCCGGAGGCACCCGGAACCAGGAGAAGATCGCCAGGAAGACGAAGAGGTTGTCCACCGAGAGGGACTTTTCGATCACCCACCCGGTCAGGAACTCGACGGCCTTGGTCTTCCCTTCCGCGAAATGGACCCCCAGGGCGAAGATCAGGGACAGGACGATCCAGACCAGTGACCAGGCCACGGCCTCCCGCATCCGGATCTGGTGGGGGTGGCGGTTGAAGACCCACAGATCCAGGGCCAGCATCGCCACCACGCCGACCCCGAAGACTGTCCACAGCACCGGTGTTCCGGTCATCGCCTCCAAGGTCAAGACTCCTGATATCGCAGTGTTCTGGGCTCCTCACACCGTGTCGTACCGCTGGCGATCCCGGTCCCGCATCGCCGCCAGGGCATCCCGGATGGCCTGGTTCTGGAGGGCCAGGATCCGGGCCGCCAGGATCGCCGCGTTCCGGGCCCCGTCGATGGCCACCGTGGCCACCGGGATCCCCGGTGGCATCTGCACGGTGGACAGGAGGGCATCGAGCCCCCCCAGCGTCCCCCCGGCCACCGGGACCCCGATCACCGGCAGCAGGGTGTGGGCCGCCACCACCCCGGCCAGGTGGGCCGCCATGCCCGCGCAGGCCAGCAGCACCGAGATGCCCCTCGCCTCGGCGGCCTGGACGTAGGCGACCACCCGCTCCGGCGTCCGGTGGGCCGACAGGACCTTGATCTCCCCCCCGATCCCCAGTTCCCGGAGGGTCGCCAGGGCCTTCTCGGCCAGTTCCCGGTCGCTGGGGCTCCCGATCAGGATCCCCACCTGAACGCTTCCCTGCTGCTCCATCCCGTCACCTCCCGGTCGATTCCCGCTTCAGTCGGGCATCCGCTGTTCCATCACGGGCTTTCCGTAGGCGGGCCAGGTCTTCTGGGCGGCCTTCCTCCAGGCGGCCTCGGCCCTGTGAAAGGCCTTGTAGAGCCCCGGGGCCTGCTGCTCCTCGGCCTCGAAGTAGTCCCCCTTGTAGAACTGCCACGCCGCCGAGAAGGCCTCCACCAGCCCTTTGGCCGCCGCGACCGTCGCCTCGGGGACCTGCCATTTCGGCGCCGACAGGGCCGGGAGGGCCTTCCGGGCCACCAGTTCCGAGGTCATCAGCCCGAATCGCCAGATGGGCGCCTGCTCCTTCCGGGGCCCCTCGATCCACCGCTGGAAGTCGTCGGGAAGGCGTTGGATGGCCTGGTGGATCCAGAGCAGCCTGGGCTCGTTGCCCAGGTCCCCGCCGGTCTCCAGGTCCCGGTCCGTCAGGGCCAGTGCGGGCTCCAGGGCCTTCTCCAGCGCCTGGACGTCCCCCACCAGGTCGTCCCGCAGCTGCGCCAGCATCTTCTTGTAGGGCTTCTTGTCCCGGACCCCCACCTTCTTGCACCGGAAGGCCAGGAAGAAGTAGCGATCCGTGACGCTGGCGGCGATCCGGAGCCACTCGTCCATCGCCGGGTGCCGGAAGGCCGCATCCTCCAGCAGGTCCTGGTACTTCTGGAGCAGGGGGTCGCACTTCTGCTCCATGCCCGGGACGTCCACCGCCAGTTCCCACCGGTCGATCCGATCCGGGTCCACCCGGGTGAACCACGCCCGGGAGCAGGCCGACGCCAGCACCGTGTAATCCTCGACCTTCTTCCGGAGTCCCGCGAAGGGGCTCGGGGGCGGTTTCGGGGCCTCGGGAGTCGCCTGGACCGCCGCCGGGGGATTCGCCGCCGGCTCCGCCCCCTTCCGGTCCGCCTCCTTCCGGCCCGGGCATCCCAGCAGCATCGCGCCCACCAGCAGCGCCACCCCTCCACGTCCGTTCATCGTCCCCTCCCGTTCCCGGACCTGCCGCCCCGGACTCCCCCGGAAAGCGTCACCGGCCGCAGACCTGGACTTCCAGTCGCGGTTCCTTCTTCTGGAGGACGGTGCACCGCTCGTCGCCGCACTCCTCGAAGAGAGCCTGGATCAGCGGAGCCACCGCCTGCAGCGTCACGTCCTCCCCGATCAGCAGCAGGCCGATCCCGCTCCGCAGGTGGGCCAGCGCCCCGGCCTGATCCGCGTCGGACAGCCCCTCGACCCTGCCCTGCTGGAACGTCCCGGTCCGGAATCCCGAGGTCGTCGCCACGACCGTCGGCCCCACCTGGCCCGGCAGGTCGTCCGAGTCCGGCGTCTGGCCCAGGGGCAGGCACTTCCAGGCCCCCTGCCCCTCCACCTGCACCTTCCGGGGCGCCACCGGAACCTCCCGGAACTGGAGTTTCCCGAAGGTGGTCCGGCGGTTCATGCCGTCCATCCGCCGCCGGCCGCCAAACGTGACGTAACGCGGGGGCTCGGACTTCATCGCCTCCACGACCCGGGCCGCGACCCCCATCGCCGCCTGCTGATCCATCGCCAGCAGCAGGATCTCCAGATTTTCCGGCCCCCGATCCTTCTCGAAGTCCGGCATTCGATCCTTCACCGCCTTCTGGAAGGAGGCCCACTCCTTCGCCGGGATCAGCCATCCCTTCCGGAAGGACAGGTACTCCCGTTCCTCCCAGGTCAGGCCGCCCTGGCGGACGGTCACCACCACGTCCCCGACGAAGGGGGCCTTCGAGACCACCGTCGGCATCACCGGGTCCTCGGGGAAATCCGGGATCTTCGGCAGCCGGGCCTCGATGTCCTGGAGCAGGGTCTCGAAGACCCGGTTGATGGGCTGGCCCGGGTGGGCCTTCAGGTATTCGCCCACGATGCGCTTCACCTCGACGAGGTAGGGCCGCTCCAGGGCGAAGTGCAGCGACTCGAAGGGCACCTGGCGGCAGACGTCCAGCGGGCGCTCCACGCACAGCCGGGCCAGGTACTCGCTGACCGCCTCCCCCTTCTCCCGGGGGAACGAGAAGGCGACCTGCCAGTGCCGGAAGAAGTAGATCGCCCGGTCGTCCCCGTCCATGTCCTGGGCGCCGTAGAAGGCCTCCAGGTGCAGGAAGGCGTAATCGAAGTCCGCCAGCAGCAGCACCAGGGGGTCGTCGGAGGCCTCCTTCACCTTCCGATAGGCCGCCAGGTAGTCCTTGAAGTCGATCTCCTTCTTCCAGAAGGCGTCCATGGCCTGGAAGAACTCCAGGGGTGCCCGGAAGGTGTCCTCGAGCACGGTGCCCCGGACCTGCACCGCCGCCGCCTCCAGGGGCCGCTTCCAGTCGTACTGGAAGGTGTCCAGCCTCCACCGCACCAGGGGGCTCCTGGCCTTCT
This sequence comes from Myxococcota bacterium, assembly GCA_017994695.1. Lineage (GTDB taxonomy): Bacteria > Myxococcota_A > UBA9042 > DTJE01 > DTJE01 > JAGOKF01. Next base: position 24,355 of record JAGOKF010000007.1, read on the forward strand.
CGAACTTCCGCACGTCCTCGGGGATGGTCCGGGCCATCTGGTCCAGCCAGCCCTGGAGCACTTGGTCCACCTCGGCCTGGATGGCCTTCTTCTGGGCCTCCAGGGCGGTCTTCTGCCGCTCCTGGCTCCCCCCACCGCCCCGGCATGCCACCAGCACCAACACCATCGCCAGCCACCAGACCCTTCGCATCCCTTTCCTCCCTCCGGCCCTCGGGCCGGCCCCCGGTCGCGGAATGGCCAATGATACGGGCACCCTGCCGTTTCGCAAAGCCCCCTGACGGTCCCGGTCCACCCGCAATGCGCTTGCTATTTCGATTTATTTACTGTTATATTGACATGTGCCGAGGGACAGGCCCCCGGCTCTGCCTCGAGGAGGATCCCATGTCGCCGTTCCGGTTCCCCCGGCAGGTGCCCCACCGGATCCCCAGGCTGGTCGCGGCCCAGGTTGTGATCCTGGGCGCCCTGCCGCCCCTGGTGGACCATTCCTGGCCCCTGGGCATCCTGGTGCTGGACTTCGCCCTCCGGGCCCTCATCGCGCCGCGCCTGAGCCCCCTGGCCCGGGTGGCCCGGTTCGTCGGCGCCCGGATCCCCGGCGGCCCGGGAACTCCCATCGCCTATGCCCCGAAGCGCTTCGCGGCGACGGTGGGCCTGGTGTTCTTCAGCGCCGCCTGGGTGCTGCACCTGTTCCCGGAAACGCGGCTCCTCGGGCAGGCCGTCGCGGCCGTGGTGGTCCTGCTGGCCTCCCTGGAGGCGCTCTTCGGCTTCTGCGTGGGATGCCGGATCCACGGGGAACTGGTCCGGGCCGGCCTGCTGCGGGAACCCCCGTGCCCCACCTGCGAGGTTCCCCGACGGTCCCCTCGATCCACGTTCTGAACCTCGCCGGCCCCTCCCCGGAACCCCCGGCGGGAGGTCCGTCAATCCTGGCAGTGCAGCTCGGTCTTCGGACAGCGGTAGCGGACGTGGAGGTGGGTCAGGTGCTCGGTGTCGGGCTGGATCACGCCGTTCTGGAAGAACCGCAGGTACTTCCGCAGGGCGGGAACCTTCCGGGCATGGGCCTTCAGGGTCTCGGCCACCGTGCCCGACAGAAAGACGAACTTCACCAGGGGGTTGTCCAGCAGGCATCCCAGGACCGCCCACTGGGCCTTCGCGTTCAGGTTCGCGGCGGTGGCCTGGCGGTCGAAGACCCCCCGGCCCTGAGGCGGTCGCACCAGGTAGCCGAGGTCCACGTCCCGCCCGCTCTGGTGCGAGAGGTGGTTGCCCAGGTGTCCCCCGTCCTTCGCCGAGAGGTCCCCGAGGTTGACCGGCGGGCACTCGCCCTTGCGCCCGGCGGGACACCGGCTCCGGTAGCAGGCCATCGCCTTGCGCACGGCGGCCACCGTGGCGGGAGTCCCCCAGGTGGCGCTGCGGTGGGGACTCAGGACGAACCCCGTGCCCTGCCGGTCGCCGTCGGGATCGATGCTCCGGGCCTTCTGCAGTTTCCCCCGGTTCGGGGACCCGATCGACGACCCCCGGAGAACCGGCATGCAGTACCGGAGGTTCTGCCCCGGCCGCACCTGGTTCGATCGCAGGCGGTTCCAGCGTCGCAGGTCTTCCGCCTTCGCCTGGACCCGCCGGGCGACCGCCTCCAGGTCCTCGCCCTTCCGCACGTGGGTCTGGCGGGGACTGGTCCCGGCGGGACAGCGCTGGGCGACGGCCGCCGACGGGAACAGCGCGACCACCAGGGCCGCCAGCAGCGCCCCTCTCGCCATCCCTCCGCCTCCTTTCACGGCCCCCGTTCCCCCTCGGGGTCCTGGAACAGCACGTGGACCCGCTGCATCGCGCCTCCCAGGACCTGGACCCGGAACCTCTGGACCCTGCCCGACCGCCCGGTGGCGACCACCTGGTGATCCCCCTCGACCACTTCGAGGGACTCGGCCGGAATCGGCACCCGATCCCAGCCGTCGATCACCATTTCCCCCTCTTCCGATGCGGTGACGGTGAGATACCCGATCCGGCCGGCAGGGACGTAGAGATCCCGCATCGGCAGCGGATCGACGATTCGCCGGACCACGTCGGGAAGGGCCGTCACGACCCGGAGTGCCCGGGGCACCCGGTGCAGCGTCCCCTGGGTCACGATCCAGCGGCTCATCTGCCGTCCCCAGGCCGTCCAGACCTCGTAGCGGGTCTCTCCCGGGGACCGGGCGTGGTCCTTGGCCCGCCCGGCCGTCGCCCCCCGGGGCACCCCCTCGACGGACCACGCGCCGGATCGCACCAGGGACTCGATCAGGTCCCGGGCCTCGCTCCCCTGCAGCAGCCGCACCCGCTCCCGCTGCCCCGTGCGGCAGAGGGACTCCTTCACCAGGGAGACCACCACCGTCTCCCCCCGCACCGTGACGTCCCAGACGACGCTGGTGAAGGGGGACAGCCCTCCGTCGATCGCGACCCGCAGGAAGGAACCGTCGGGGGGCAGGGAGGGCGAATCCTCCGCCAGGGCCGGCAACGTGGGGCCCCAGGCCACCAGGGAGGCGATCCAGGCGGCCCGGAGGCCGGATCGCCCTGCTGGGGTCCTCCCCGTCCCCGTCCGATGCCGTGCTAGAATGCCTTCCATGCGCGGGACCTGCCTCCTCGTCGCCCTCGTGACCCTCAGCCCGGCGGGGACTCTATCACGGCCGGCGCCGGCCCGGGAATGCGAGGCCCTGCCCCTTCCGGCCAGGCCGGAGGTGGAAGACTACCTTCGGACCGGGTCCTACCGCCAGGGCTTCACGGCCCTGGTCCAGGGCCGGGAGCCGGAGGCCCTCCGGTCCCTGGAGATCGCCTGGCAGCAGGTCCGGCAGATGCTCCAGCCCTTCGCGGGCGACTCGTGCCGGGAACAGGCCCTCCGGGAGGCCCTGCGACAGGCGGTGTTCACCTCCCCTCCCCTGGCGGTCCCCGGGGAGGACCGCTTCCGGCCCCCGCCGGTGGTGGTCCGGGCCATCGGGGCGCTCCGGTGCCGGTCGGGCGACCTCCCGGGAGCGGCCCTCTGGATGCTGGAACAGGGGGACCCGGCGGACCCGGCCCTGCGGTCGGTCACGGCGTCCTGGCTCGAGGCGGCGGGGTTCGGGGACGCCGCCCGGGCCCTCTCGGGAGGCGGAGCACCTTGAAGGCCCACGTCACCCCCACCACGGCCACTCCCGAAGACCTCCGGCGGTTCCGGGAGGAGTCGGAACGGTTCGACCTCCGCTGGACCTGCCGGGACTGCGCCCACCTGGTGCCCTCGACGCAGCGCTGCAGCATGGAGTACCCCAACGCCCGGCTGGTCCGCCCCGAGGGCTACCTGGACCCCGAGGGCCACTACCTCTTCTGCAAGTACTTTGAACTGTCCTGATCCCGGGAGGTTCCCGTGGCGACCACCCCGAAACGCGTGCTGGTCCCCGCCGCCGGCGGCCCCGGAGCGGTCAACCTGACCCGGGGGCTGCTCCAGGCCCCGGAGCCCGTCTTCACGGTGGGCTGCGATGCCAGCCCCTTCTTCGTCCACCTGGCCCTGACCCACGAGAAGGCCCGGGTGCCCAGGAGCCGGGAGGAGGAACCCTACCTCGACGCGGTCTGCGACCTGATCCGGCGTTTCTCCCTGAACTTCGTGTTCCCGAACTCCTCCCTGGAGATGGAGGTCCTCACCCGCCACCGGAAGCGCATCGAGGAGGCGGGGGCCCGGATGTACGTCCCGTCCCTGGAAACCCAGCAGCGGGCCGCCAGCAAGTGGGAGACCTGGAAGTGCTGGGCCGCGGCGGGAATCCCGGTGCCGAAGACGCTGCCCATCGAGACCGACCGGGACATCGATCGGGCCTTCGACGAGATCCCGACGAGGCCCATCTGGTTCCGGGGTTCGGGGATCCCGGGGCGGGGCATCGGCGGCGCCGCGCTGCCCTGCCGGCACCCCGTCGAGGCCCGGGGGTGGATCTCCTTCTACCAGGGGATGGGCCACTTCATCGCCTCCGAGTTCCTCCCGGGAGAGAACCTGACCTGGCTCGGCATCTTCCATCACGGACGGCTGGTCACCAGCCAGGGGCGCCAGCGGGACGCCTACGTGATCCCCCACGTGAGCCCGTCGGGGATCACCGGCGCGCCGTCGATCAGCCACACCGTGCACCGGGAGGACCTGAACGACCTGGGGCACCGGTGCGTGCTGGCGCTGGACCCGGCATTCCACGGCGCCGCCTTCGTGGACGTCAAGGCCGCGGGGGACGGAAGCCTGCGCCCGACGGAGGTCAACGCCGGCCGTCTGGGGACCACCCACCATTTCTACACGGCCGCGGGGGCCCATTTCCCCTGGTGGATCCTCCGGCTGGCCTTCGAGGAGCCCCTGCCGGACCTGCCGAAATACGACGTGCTGCCCGCGGACCTCTACTGGATCCGGACGCTGGACGCGGGGCCGGTGCTGCGGCGCCGGGACGAACTGGACCTGCCGCCCGAGGGGACCTGAAGCGCCCGGAAACCGCCAGGGCCGCCGGGACTCACTCCTGACCCTCTCCCGCCGGAGGCGGCGACGGGGGAGGTGCCTCCCCTGCGGGTCCCGGGGCCTCGTCCTCCTCGCCTGCCGGAACCATGCCCCGGATGCGGGCCCGGCCGAGGATCACGGGCTTCAGGGCCCCGGCCTCCCGGACCGCCGAGGCGGCGGCGGCCTCCGCCGAGGGAACGCCCATCGGGCCCGACGGCGCCTCGATCGGCGGGGTCCGGGCGGCCTCGGGAGCCGGTGGCGTGGCAATCACCGGCTCGACCCGGGGAGGCGGGGCCACCGGCGCCGGCGACGCCCCGGGAGGCACCGGGGAGGGCGGAGGCGGCGGGCTCGCCGGGGACGCCTCCCGGCCCGCCGCGGGGCCCTGGGGGGGCCTGGAGCCGGCGGCGGGAGCACTTTCGGAGGGCTTCTCCTGGGCCTTCTCGGGGGGCTTGAAGTCGCCTCCCCGGACGATGGGGCGCTTGGGGATGCAGGCGGGGCGTCCCAGGGTCCCCGTGCACAGGACCCCCCAGTAGCTGCCCGACTGGGCGGCCTTCCACTTCGGGTCCATGTTCAGCAGCGTGCGCAGGAACCGGTTCGGCGTCGAGGGCTCCCCGGTCCCCTCCCGGACCGTCCGGTCGAAGAAGGCGTCGGACAGGCTGAAGGCGATCTCCGCCTGCAACTGCCCTTCCCGGAGGGGCTTCCCGGGGGCCAGGCGCACCAGGGAGTGCCCCTCGAAGAGGGCCTTCACGTCCTCCCCGTCCAGTTCGGCCTTCTCGACGTGGATCACGGTCCCGTCGGTCCCCGGCGCCCCCTTCTTGTCGCCCTTGAAGGCCGGGATGTTCTGGCGGCGGTCCAGGTTGATCACCACCTCCAGGGTCCCCAGGGACGCGTCGCTGAGGGCCACGCTCCCCTGGGTCGCGCTGCGGAGCACCGGCCGGAGGGCCCGGAGCCCCTCGGCCCGGACCTCCAGGCGTCCCTGGCTCTCGGCCCAGCCGCCCTTCTGGTCGTAGGTCAGCGCCCCCTTCAGGTCCTTCACGATCCCGGCCATCCGCACCCCGAAGATCGGCAGCGTCGAGGGCAGCGGGAAATCCCGGGCCCCCTCGATCGCCACCCGGACCTGTCCGGAGGTCCTCACCACCTGGATCGGCCCCAGGTGGCCGTCGCCGTTCCGGACCACCACCCCCACCTTCAGGGTGCCGAACATCGCCCGGAAGATCCCGAAGGAGACGTCGACCCGGTCCAGGGCCAGCGACCGGGGGGTCTCGACCACGGTCCCGTCGGGAAGCGTGTCCCTCTGGGGCGGCAGGTCCACCCGGACCCCCTGGAGGACGATGCCGCCCAGGGGCCGCAGGGACACCTCCTCGATCCGCGTCGGATACCCCCGGGCCGAGGCCTGTCCCTCCAGCCACCGCTTCAGTCGCGCCGCCGGGAAACTGACGGTCAGCACCACCAGGAACACCGCGACCGCAAAGGCCACGAAGCCGGAAATCCTCAGTCCCTTCAACACCGCCGGCCGCCTGATCCACTCTGAGACCATGATCCCTCCTCGGCCGTCAGGGCCCCGCCGGGGTCTCCGTCCCCTGGTACTGGTAGGTCACCACGCTGCACTGGGCCCGGACGTGGGACAGGTCGTTGAACTTCCGCGTCATCTCCAGTTTCGTCACGAAGATCAGTTCCTTCGACCGCTCGACCTGGTCCAGGAAGACCAGCAGGTCCGCCAGCGGCACCTCCTTGAAATCGAAGGACTGTTCGATCTCCACCAGGCCGCCGGTCTCCTTGCCCTTCCCCTTGGGGGGAGCCTTCTTCCGGGCGCCGCGGCCGGGCTCGATGGGCGTCTCGCTGGTCTTCCCCTCGAAGGTGACGATGTCCGCCAGCGTCCCCCCCATCGCCCCGGGGACCTCCCCGGTGATCTCCTGCTTCTTCAGCAGTTCGTTGACCATCGACCGTGCCGTGGACCGGTTGTTGCGGATCGCCTCCTCCATCTGCCGCTTCCGCTCGCTCAGGTCGCGGTACGTCGGCGCCAGCGCCCGCATCTCCGCCAGGGCCGCCCGCTCCCGGTCGAGTTCCTCCTGGAGGGAGGAGAAGAAGGCGGTGATCCCGACGGCCACGCCCCCGACCAGGACCAGCCCCAGGGCCACCGCGAGGACCCCGAAGAGCCGCCGCTCCCGGGAGGTCATCCGCCCGAGCATCCCCTCGATGTTGTCGCTCCAAGACATGACTCCCCCTCACCGGGCCGGCGGCTTCGCCGTCCCGGTCTCCTTCCCGGCCTGGTCCTTCCCCTTGCGGGGCGCCTCCGCCTTCCCACAGTCCACGTTCCACCGGAGGCTGTACCGCTGCCACCCCTGGTGCCGCTGGAACATCACCCGCTCAGTGCTCTCGGTGACGACGTCCTGGAAGCAGGGGTCCGCCTGGAGCCGGGCCACGAAGGCGTCCAGGACCTCGATGGTCTTCGCCTCGCCCCGGAGGCTGACCTGCTTCGGGTCGATCCGGACCGATTCCAGTTCCAGCGGGTACCCCCCTGGGGGCTCCTGCTCCCCGGTCGCAGCCGGGACCTGGACCTCCATCGCCTTGGCGATCCGTCCCAGGGTCCCCACGGCGGTCCAGGGCGGGAAGACCTTCAGGTCCTCCTCCCCCAGGGACTTCATCTGTTTCAGCGCGGCCTCGAAGGAGGTCTTCTCCTCGCCCAGGACGGCCTTCGTGAACAGGGACAGTTCCTGGGTCAGGGCGGTTTTCTCGGCCTGGAGCCCGTACCAGCGCACCCCGGCCCGGGCGGCTCCCAGGACCAGGAACAGGGCCAGCATCGCGGCGAAGAACCCCGCCCGGTCGCGGATCAGCCCCCGCCCCCCCTCGACCGCGAAGGGGCCAGCGCGGAGATTCAGGCTCCCCGGACCGGCTCCCGAGGCCGCCCCCAGGGCCAGGGCGACCACCTTCACGAACCGGGAGTCCAGCCCGGGACAGGTGGCCGCTCCGGGGATGGGGCAGCGGGCCGGGTCCAGCACCTCGCAGGGGATCGCCAGGGCCTCCCCGAGGGGCTGCACCAGGAACTCCGCCGAGGGACCGGCGACCTGGATCCGGGTCACCTCCGCCCCCTGGGCCGCCGCCGCCGCAACGCTGACCACCAGTTCCCGGAGGAAGGCCGGGGACACCTCCCCGCCCGCAAGCACCTCCTCGCCCAGGGCCGACGACCGGACCATCGAGACGGTCCGTCCCCGGGTCACCACGAGGTCCACCTGCTCCTCTTCCGCCCAGACGATCATCTGCACCGGGAGGCTGCCATCCTCCCCCGGAGGATCCTCGCACCAGGGCAGCAGGCTGAGCAGGCAGACCCCGTCCATCGACACCCGGACCGGGTCCAGCCCCGCCTCCCGGCAGTTCCCCAGGAATTCCGTGAACGATCCCGCCGGGGTCGCCACGCCCAGGACCTCCAGGCCTCCCCCCTGGGAACCGATCGGTTCCCAGGCGGTGTGCATCTCCTCGATCGGGATCGGCAGCAGCGACATCCACTGGAACGGCAGCGCCGCGTCCACCTGCATCGCCTTGCGGAACGGAAACGAGAACCGCCGCACGAAGGCCCGCTCCCCGGGGTAGGAGACCACCACCGTGTCCAGGGGCCCGGGCGGCGGGACGATCTTCCCGGCCAGCAGGGTCCCGACGTCGATCCGGGCCCCGGGAGCCTCTTCCTCCCCCGAAATCGCCTCCTCGTCCGCCGGCGCCCGTCTCCGGGGCCACTCGTACACCCCCTTCAGTTCGAACCGTCGCAGGCGGGTCTCCACCACGGCCACCCGGACCGTTTCGCGACCCCACGTGACACCCAGAACCCGGTGGCCCATGGTCACCTCACTGCCGGGACCCCTCGGAAGGAGTCCCGGCCTTTCGAGACAGCGACGAGGCGTCGAAACCGGTCTCGCGCCAGTACAGCCAGTTCGTCGATCCCTGGTCGATCACCGCGGTGATCTGCCATCCCGAGGACCCCGCCCAGCCCCGGGAGGTGACCCGCAGGGTCTTGGCCCGGGTGCCGATCAGGGCCCTCAAGGTTCCCTGGTTCAGCGCCAGCAGCTGGCTGAACGGCTCGGGCAGCCGCTGGAAGAAGCCGAGGAACTCGTTCTCGTTGGCGAAGGGCGGCAGGAACAGTTCCCGCTTGATGCGCCGGCAGGAATCCAGCAGCAGCAGCACCCGGTCCACCAGGGTGTTGCCGCTGTCCAGCGTCTGCCCGCAGGCCACCTGTCGATCCCCGAGGAGGTTGTCGCAGATCAGGGCCTTCAGCACCTGGAGGTCCGCCTCGTTGACGTTGACCTTGCCCGTCTGGTAGGGCGTCACCAGGTCCTTCAGGCGGCAGAACAGGTCGTCGCTGACCCCCTCCACCAGCCGCATTTCCTCCAGGCTGTCCATCGGGGCGTTCCGGGCGCGGTAGCCGTGGCGGGAGTAGTCCACGTTCTCCCCGGCGCCCCCCGCGGACACGAAGTTGCCGGCGCTGTCGATGTCCGACCGCTCGTCGTCGGGGTCGGTCCAGTCGATCAGGTTCAGGATCACCTCGGCGGCCTTCCGGTCCATCCCCGTGGCCGTGGGACGGCTCTCGGGGTCCACCCGCCAGGCCAGCAGGGGATAGAGGCGGGTGAACAGGGCCTTCCGGTCCTGGATCGAGGCCCCGGCATTGATGCTGATCCGAGCGTCCTCGGGCTCCACGGCCACCTCGAAGGACCCCTCCTGGACCCCGAGCCCCGGTTGCCCCTTCAGGTTGATGAAGTCCACCCCCAGCACCTGGACGGTCCCCCGGCTGAAGATCTCGGCGAACTTCCCCGCGTACTGCCAGAGGTCCACCACCCGCCGGCCCCCGCCGAAGGCCGCCACGGCCTGGTCCACCATCTTCTGGCTCGTGACCACCAGCCGGGCGATCTCCATGCCGCTCCGGGCGTGGAAGTAGGCCTGGACCTGCCGCTCCAGGTTGTGGGCCGACTGGACCGCGATGCTCGACCGGTGGGTGAACTCGGCCGAGAAGGCCGCCAGGATGGCGATGCCGGCAAGCACCAGCACCAGGGCCACCCCCCGGGCCTCCCGCCATCGCTGCCGCCACCCGCGCCCCATCGGTCCCTCTCCTAGTAGGCCAGGGGAAACACCAGGTGCACCCGGGCCTCGGTCTCGAAGGGGAAGCGGTTCCCCTCCTCGTCCACCAGCACCAGCCGCAGGTAGACCCGCTCCGGCAGCCGGTACTCCTCCAGCATCTTCTGCTGGCTGGCCTTCTGGAGCGCCGACCCGGTCGGGGTCAGCACCGGGGCGTACTTCCCCGCGTCTCCCGCCTTGCCCGCCTTCAGGGCGTCCTCCATCCGGACCTTCCAGTCGTCCTTCCAGTCCTCGGCCTTGGAATCCCAGTAGCGCACCCGGAACTCCTGGACCCCGGTCACCAGGGTCTCCACCGTGCCGCCCTTCTCGGGGTCCGTGTCCAGCAGGGGCTTCTCCCGGCGCTGGATCGTGAGGCCCCCCTCGTCCCGGCCCAGGCGGTACTCCACGACGCCCTGGTCCGACTCCCGGGACCCGCGGCGTCGGCGCTCGTGGCCGAGGTAGGTGAACGTCAGTCCGTCGGACTGGCCCAGGAAGAGCGTCGTCGTGGCGGGCTCCTCCCGGTTCATGTGATTCGACACGAAGGCCATCGAGAGGTCCGCCACGATCCGCCGCAGGGCCATCCGGGCCCCGTGGTTCAGTTCCTCGACCCGGGCGATCCGTTCCCGGGCCCGGAACGACAGCACGAGCCCCTGGTACATCAGGGCCGACAGCATCGCCAGGAGCCCCACCGCGACCAGCACCTCCATCAGCGTGAAGCCCCGAGGACCCCCGGGCACGGGAGCCGCGGATTCCCGGATGGGGGAAATCGCTGCCCGCCTCACGGGGTCCTCCGCTTCGTCGAGTCGTTCGGCGGAGGCGCCGAGTTGGGAGGGATCTGGGACTGGGCCGCGTCGAGGACCTCCCGGGCCCTCTCGGCTTCCCGCATCTGGGCGACCTCCTCCTCGGGCAGGGAGACCACGAAGGTCTCCACCTGCAACTGCCGGTGCCCCCGGGGACCGTCCTTCCAGTCCAGCCGCACCACCAGCTGGCGGGTTCGCCGGGTGACCTCCTGGAGGATCCGGGGCAGGAAGCCCACCAGGGCCGTGGCCCCCATGATCACCTGGCTCAGGTTGATGTTGCAGAGGGCCATCACCTCCTCGCCCTGGGGTCCGAAGAGGGGCGCCAGCATGGCCAGTTTTCCGGGGTCCATGCCCGCCAGGAGATTCTCGCCGGCGCCCGACGCACCTCCTCCCATCCACTGCTGGAGGGCCGACTGGGCGATCTCCTGGACCTGGTCCGGGGTCATCTCCACCGCCTTCAGGTCGAACCGGCAGGTGAAGTCCCTCTGGAAGTCCCGGGGCACCTCGCAGGGACGGTCCTCCAGGGAGTTGGAGGGGAAGCCCTGGCGGACGTAGTAGGAGTGGATGTCGTTGACGACCCCCTCCATCAGGAACGAGGCGGTGGTCATGCGGGTGATCCGGGCGACCTGGGAGGTGGCCGCGTTGTTGGCGTAGGTGATGGCCCCGAGCGCCAGGGCCAGGATGGCCAGCGCCAGCATCACCTCCAGCAGCGTGAATCCCCGCTCTCGGGTCATCTCGCCTCCCCCGGCCCGACGATCAGCGATCCAGCAGGCCCCCGGGGTCCAGTTCCTCGTGGTGGACCCGGGCGGTCCCCATCAGCGGAACCGTCTCCACCGTGTAGACCTCGTCGTCCCGTCGCAGGTACACGTAGGCCGCCTCCACGTAGCCGCTCGGGAAGAAGTAGACCTCGGCCCTTCCCTCCTCGGTGGGGTCCATCTGGTGGCTGGTCATCACCCGGAAGATCGACAGTCCCTTGGCCAGGTCCGTCCGCTTCAGGAGCCTGGGCCTTTGGGCCTTCGCCCCCTTCCCGTCCTCGGCCGAGGCGGGCTCGGGGGACGGCGGCGACGGCTGGCCCCCCTGGAGCAGGCTCGCGATCCCCTGGGGCGAGGCCAGGGCCTGGGCCAGCGCCGAGGCCGTCGGGATGGCCAGGGGTTCCCGGGAGGCCTCCTCGGCCCCGGGGTCCTGGTCCTCCCCCATCTCCTCCCGGGAAGGAAGCAGGGCGGTTCCGCAGCCCATGGAAGGGTCCGCCGGCTCCCCCCACCAGGCCCCGGCCGACAGGTCCAGGACCAGGCGATAGGGCCGGCTGGTCACCACCGCCAGGTCCGACAGGTAGCGCACCGAGGCCGACAGCCGCTGGGCCGCCGCGCTGATGCCGGCCTTCCGCACCGACCGGATCGTCGCCACCCCCGCCAGCATCAGGGCCAGGGCGATGGCCAGCACCGCCGACAGTTCGATCAGGGTGTACCCCCCGGCACCCGGCGCCCGGACCCGCCGCCCGAACCCCGGCTCCCGGGGTCTCCCCTGCCTGTCGGGCCTCGCTCCCATGGGGCCGCCTACTCGTAGCAGATGTCGTCATCGCCCCCCATGCGCCGGTCCGGCCCCCCGGAGCACAGGTCGAACTCCCGGGATCGATCCGACGAGGGGTACGAGTACTGGAATTCCTGGCCCCAGGGGTCCTTCAACTGCTTCGGCTTCAGGGGCGCCCCGGCCCCCTCGGTCAGCACCTGGAGGCTGTTCGGGAACTCCCCGTCCAGGGCGTACATCTGGATCGCGTTGGCGATGTTGTTCAACTGGGTCCGGCAGGCGCTCACCTTCGCCTTGTTCAGGTACCCCACCACGCCCACGCCGATGGCGGTCATCACGATGCCGATGATGGCGATGACCACCATGATCTCCAGCAGCGTCATGCCCCGGGCCATCCGGGCGGCCGCCCTCCGGGCCCCCTGCCGCCAGATCTCCTGCCGTTCCATCGATCCACCTCCCTGCATCCGGAACTCCCGTCCCTCCAGGGGCAGGCACCGTCACCCGCCCCCGGCGATCACCTCGTTCATGCGCAGCATCGGCATCAGGATCGCGAAGACCAGGAAGGCCACCATGATCCCCATGCCGACGATCATCACGGGCTCCAGCACGGCCGTCAGCGTCGACACGCGGGCGTCCACCTCGGCGTCGTAGGCGTCGGCCACGTTGCCCAGCATGTCCTCCAGTTGCCCCGTCTTCTCCCCGATGGCGATCATGTGGGTCATCATCGGCGGAAAGAGGCCGCTCCGCTGGAGCGGCACCGCCAGGCTCTCCCCCTCCCGGACCGCCACCTTGGCGTCGTCGATGGCCTTCGCCAGCAGCACGTTGCCGACAATCGTCCGGACGATGTCCAGGGACGTCAGCACCGGCACCCCGGAGTTCAGCAGCGTGGCCAGCGTCCGGCCGAATCGGGAGACGGCGACCAGGCGCACCACCGGCCCGAAGATCGGCACCCGCAACCGGAACCGGTCCCAGCGCACCCGGCCCTTCTCGGTGCGGATCCAACGCCGGAAGGCCCAGATCCCGGCGGCGATGGCCGGGAAGGTGATGAACCACGTCTTCGTGAACAGGTTGCTGATCGTGATCAGGATGCGGGTCACCAGGGGCAGTTCCCCGCCCATGTCGCTGAAGAGGTCCACCATCCGGGGGATCACGAAGGTCATCATCATCGCGATCAGCAGGAAGGCCACCCCGGCCATCAGGACCGGATAGACCATCGCCGCCGTGATCTTCGACCTCAGGCGCACCTGGGCCTCCAGGAAGTCCGCCAGTCGGGCCAGGACCAGGTCCAGGGTGCCCGATGCCTCCCCGACCCGCACCATGTTCACGTAGAGTTCGGGAAAGACCCCCCGGTGATCCGCCAGAGCATCGGCCAGGCTTCCGCCCTCCCGGACCTTCTCCCGGATCTGCCCCAGGACCTCCTTCAGGCGCGGGCGTTCCTGCTGCTCCACCAGGGCCGTCAGGGAGTCGGTCATCGGGATCCCGGCCTTCAGCAGCGTGCCGAACTGGCGGGTCATCACCGCGACGTCCGCGGGGCGCACCCGCTCGAAGAACCGCTTCAGGTCCACTTCCCGGGACAGGAGGCCGCCGCCCTCCTTCCCGGTGCCGCGGGCGACCGGGGCCGCCTTGCCGCCCCCCCGGGAGGGCCGGGCCGGGGCCTTGCCCCCCGCCTCGCTGAATCCCGTCAGGTAGAGGCTCTTCTGGGACAGGCGCTGCCGCAGGTCCGCCGGGCCGTCGGCCTCCTGGAGGCCCGAGACCGGCTTGCCCTTGCCATTCAGCGCCTTGTACTGGTACAGCGGCATCTTGCCCGATTCCCTTCGCGGGCCCCGGCTTCCGGGACCTCAGTCCATGTCCCCCTGGGTGACCCGCATCACCTCCTCGGCGGTGGTGATGCCCCGCCGGACCTTCAGCACCCCGTCCTGGCGCAGGGTGCGCATGCCCCGGGTCATCGCGACCTTCTTGATCTGCGCGGCGTCGGTGTTCTTCATCACCAGTTCCCGGACAGCCTCGTCCACCACCAGCAGTTCGTAGATGGCCTGCCGGCCCGCGTAGCCCGTGTTCTGGCAGGCCGGACAGCCCACCGCCCGGTAGAAGGTGTCCCCGGGGGCCACCCCGGGGAGCCCCAGCACCTCCAGCTCGCCGGGAGAGGGGACGAAGGGTTCCCGGCACTTCGGGCAGAGCACCCGGACCAGCCGCTGGGCCACCATCGCCAGCACCGACGAGGCGATCAGGAAGGGCTCGACCCCCATGTCCACCAGGCGGGTGAAGGCCGAGGCGGCATCGTTGGTGTGCAGGGTGCTGAAGACCAGATGGCCGGTCAGGGACGCCTGGACGGCGATCTCCGCGGTCTCCCGGTCCCGGATCTCCCCGATCAGCACGACGTCCGGGTCCTGGCGCAGGATCGCCCGGAGCCCGTTGGCGAAGGTGAAGTCGATCTTCGGGTTCACCTGCATCTGGCCGATGCCGTTGATCTGGTACTCGACGGGGTCCTCGATGGTCAGGATGTTCTTGTCGGGCGTGTTGATCCGCACCAGGCAGGCATAGAGCGTGGTGGTCTTTCCCGACCCGGTGGGACCGGTCACCAGGATGATCCCATGGGGCCTCGTGATCAGGTCTTCGAGCCGGTCCCGGAGATCGCCGTCCAGGCCCAGGTCCGACAGTTCCAGGATCGTCGAGGTCCTGTCCAGGATGCGCATCACCACCCGCTCGCCGAAGGTCGTCGGCACCGTCGACAGGCGGATGTCGATCTCCTTGCCCGCCACCACTCGACGGATGCGCCCGTCCTGGGGGAGGCGCTTCTCGGCGATGTTCAGGTTGCCCATGATCTTGATGCGGCTGGTGATGGACGCCTGGAAGCGCTTCGGCGGCTGGAGCACCTCCCGGAGGATGCCGTCCTTCCGGAAGCGGACCGACAGGTGCTTCTCGAAGGGCTCGATGTGGATGTCGCTTACCCGCTCCTTCACCGCCTGGGACAGGATGCTGTTGACCAGGCGGATGATCGGGGCCTCGTCGGTGACGTCCAGCAGGTCCTTGGTGGACTCCTCGATCTCGTGGGCGATGCTGCCCAGGTCCTCGTCCTGGAAGACCTCCCCCGCGGTCCCCTCGAGGCCGCTCTTCCGGTCATAGACCCGGTTGATCCCCTCGAAGATCACGTCCCGGGGAGCCAGGCAGGGCGCCAGGCGGACGCCCAGGATCACCCGGAGGTCGTCCAGCACCTCCTGGCGCAGGGGATTCGCGATGGCCACCACCACCCGGTCCCCCTCCCGGCGCAGGGGCAGGGCGAGGGCCTGCTTGGCCCATGTGATCGGGAGATCCGCGATCAGGGCCAGGTCCACGTCGTCCACCGGCAGGGTCTCCAGCACCTCCAGTCCCAGCAGGGCTCCGAAGACCGCCAGGAAGCGCTTCTCCTCCATCAGCCCGAGGTTCAGCAGGGCATCGACGAGGCCCAGTTCCGGCCTCTGCTGGCGCACCTCCTCGGCCCGGGCGATGCCCGGGGGATCGACCAGGTGGTGCTCCAGCAGCAGCCGCGTCAGGAAATCGTTCCCCATCGAGGGGGCAGTGCCTTCGGCGCCCATGGTTCCTTCCTCACTCGCCGCCGGGCGTGCCGGGATCGGCCGGGGCGCCCGGGGCCGGGACCTCCGCCGGCGGCACCGGGCCGCCGGTTCCCGGGACGGTTTCCGGGGCCGCCGGGGCCGCGGTCGCCGGCGTCCCGGTCCCCGGTCCCGCGCCCTCGCCGTCCGTTCCCTGCTGGAAGGGGTCGTGGTCCAGGTCGTGGCTCTCGGGGGCCCCGACCCGGTCCACCTCCTCGAACCGGGACTGTTCCAGCAGTTCCCGGTCCTTCCGCACCCGGTCCATCGTCCGCCGGATGTCCTCCAGGAGCCCCGTCTTCTTGCGGTAGTCCACCGCCCCCTCCATCTCCTTCTTCCGGGTGGCCATGTACTCCGCGAACTGCCGCATCTCCTCCATCTTCTGCTCGTGGATGCGCCGCAGGTCCGACGGGTCCTCGATGATGTAGGGGGTGATGATCATCAGCAGGTTGCGCTTCTCGGTCCGTTTCGCGGTCTTGCGGAACAGCACGCCCAGCACGGGGATGTCCCCCAGGAAGGGCACCTTGTCCACGCCCGTCACCTCGATGTCCCGGATCAGGCCGCCGATCACGACCGGCTGCTGGTCCCGGACGACCACCGTGTTGCTGACCTTCCGCTTCGACGTGGTGGGGCCCAGGCTGGCATCCAACGCCTCCACGTCGTCGATCTGCTGCTGGATCTGGAGGCGGACGAAGTTCGACTCGCTGATCTGGGGGGTGATCTTCAGCGTCAGGTCCACGTCGATGCGCTGGACGTAGGCCCCCATGCCGTAGCCGCCGTAGCCCCCGAGGAGACTGGTGGCCAGGCCTCCCAGGGCCGAGGTGCCCGTCGTGCCCGTGGTGCCGCCGAGGGTGCTCCCCAGCAGCCCCGAGGAGGACAGCAGGCCGGTCAGGTTGCCTCCCAGGCTGCTGGCCTGGTAGGGGATCTGCTTGCCGACCACGATCTCCGCCTCTTCGTTGTCCATCGTCAGGATGTGGGGCGTCGAGAGGATGTTCACGTCGGAGTTGGACTGGAAGGCCTGGATCAGGAAGCCGTAGGAGGGCAGCGCCAGGGCGCCCGCCGTGCTGCTGGACCCCGTGGTGCCCGTCGCCACGTCCACCAGGGGACCCGTGAGGCCGATCGCCAGGCCGCCCTTGTTCAACTGGTTCATGTCCAGGCCCGAAATCCCCAGGCCTCCCATGCCCAGCAGCAGGGGCACGCTGTTGCCGCCGATGTTGAAGGACGTCCCTCCACTGCCCGAGATCCCGACCTTCCGGTCCTTGTTCGAGGAGATCTCCATGATCACCGCCTCGACGTAAACCTGCTTCCGGCGCACGTCGAGCTGCTGGATGACCCGCTTGATGGACAGGTAGTCCTTCAGGCTCGCCTCGATCACGAGGCTGTTGGTGGGCTTGTGGGCGGTGATCCGCACCTCCCCGCTGAACAGGGATGCTGCCCCGCCGCCGGCCGAGGGCGCCGGACTGGCCGGCGCGGACCCGCCGCCTCCCTTGCCGCCCCCCTTCCGGGCCCCCGCCCCCGAGGCCAGGGCCTGGAGCGTCGAGGCGATGTCCTCGGCGGCGGCGTTCTCCAGGTAGTAGATGTGGATCTGCCCCTCCCCCTCGATGGGGGCGTCCATCCGGCGGAGCAACTGGTCGATGCGCAGGTAGGCCGCGGGGGTCGCCACGATGATCAGGGAGTTGGTCCGCTCGTCGGCGATGACCTTGGAGACCGACACGGGGCCCTCGATCTGGGCCCCCTCGACCGGCGTCCCCTGGCCCTGGGGTCCGGCGGGCTGCCCGGCGGCCGGGGCCCGGGTCGCCGTCGTCCCCTTGCCCCCGGCCTTGTCCCCGAACAGCGTGGTGACCAGGTTGGCCATCTCGGCTGCGCTGGCGTACTGGATCGGGCGCACCCAGATCTTCTCCTTCCCGGTCGGGACGTCCAGTTCGGCAACGAACTGGAGGATGCGGTTCACGTTGCGTCCCAGATCCGTGATGATCAGGCTGTTGCCCGGCGGGTAGGAGGTGATGTCCCCCGCGCCGGTCTTGAACTTGGACACCACGGGCTCCAGCGTCTTCACGTCGATGTAGCGCAGCGGGACGATGCGGGTCACCAGCCGGTCCTCGTCGGGCACCGCGTCCCGGCTGCCGTAGAGGGGCACCGGCTCGGTCTTCGCCTTGGCCGTTTCCACGATCTTGTAGAAGGGACCCGCCGGGACCACCGTGAGGCCGTTGACGTCCAGGGCCGACAGGAAGGCCCGGTAGGCCTCGTACACGGTCACCTTGGTGGTCGAAAGGATCGTGATGGTCTTGCCGGCCTTCATGTTGGCGGCGACGATGTAGTTCCGCTGGGTGATGCAGGCGATGAACTTCACGACGTCCCAGAGGGGGGCCTCCTCGAAGTCCAGGCTGACCCTGGCGTTCAGCGGCATCGCGACGCACCGCTCGTCCCCTTGGAAGTTGGTCTTGAAGGTCACGGTCTCCTGGGTCTCCTCGGCGGGAACCGCCGCCGGAGCGGAGGCCGTCCGGCCTCCCCGGGCACCGGCCGCGGCGCCGGAAGCCGCCGCGGGAGCCGCCGCCGGTCCTCCGGACGAAGGGCCCGGGGACTGGGCGGGTGCCGCCTGGGGCGGGGTCGCCTGCCCGGGAATCGCCGGGGGCGGCAGCGTCCGCGTCCGGGGAAGCACCCCCGTTCCCGTCGCCGGCCTGGGCTTCTTCTCCTGGGCCGCCAGGGACCCCTGTCCAAGGGGGAAGACCAGCAACGCAGCGATCGCGCCGGCCAGCCGTACCATCCCGATCCGCTTCATGAATCCCTCCGCTCCGGGAGCCCCGCGACGGCCCCGTGTCCCCTACTTGATCTGGTAGGTCAGCGTCACCTTCTGTCCCCGGCGCTCGATGTCCAGGGCGATGTTGCTGCTGCTCCGCAACTGCTCGAACAGTTCGATGGCCTTGTTCGGCGTGTCGATCTCCGATCCGTTGACCCGCCGGATCAGGTCCCCCGACTCCAGGCCGATGGCCCGGTAGAGGCTGTCGGGCCGGACGCCCACGAGCCGGAACCCGGCGTAGCGCCCTCCCTCGTAGTTCGGCACGATCCGGGCCTGCATCCCCAGTTTCGATAGATCCTGGAGATTCTCCTCCAGCATCCCGCGGTCCACCTGGTACTCGTTGGCCCCGGTCTTCTTGACCCCCTTGGAGAAGTCGCTTCCGGGAGCGGGGGTCGAGGGCGCAGGGGTACCGGGCCCGGCGGAGGCCACGGGCCGGGGAGCGGGCTTGTCGGCCCCCTTGGGGTCCCAGAGCCGGACGACCTTCCGGTTCTCCCCCTCCTGGAGCACGATGTAGCGGGGGGCGATCTCCACGACCTCGGCCCGGTCGGCCACCAGCACCCCGATCCGGACCAGCCGGGAGGTCCCGTCCACCCGGATCGTGGCCAGGGACCACTCCCGGGGAACGGCCACCAGCGTGGCCAGCAGGTCCACGTTGAGCCCCTCCAGGCCCTGCCCGGCGCCGGGCTGTTCCTCCCCCTCCTCCTCGACCACCGGCTCGGGCGGCTCGCCGTCGAACAGGTTCCGGTCCCCCAGGATCGACAGGAGGGAGGGCGCGGGATCGGGCTTCACGGGACGGGAGGCGGCCCCGGTCTCTGCCTTGGGGGCGGCTGGCGCCGAGGGCTTCAGCAGCACCACCGCGGCGACCTCCCCGGCCAGGCCGGCCGCCAGGGCCGAGGAGACGCCCAGCGCCAGCAGGTGGACCACCCAGAAATGCCGCCTCAGGAAGTCCTGCATCCGGTCTTCCCCCTTCGTCCCGAAAGGACCCGGGGCGATTCCTGCAAGCCTCATACCATCCGCGTTTCCCGGAAGGGGACGACCCGGAGCCCGGTCGGAAGGCGGTTCCCGGAGCCCGCCAGGGGGAACCGGTCGGCTCGGCCCGGACCGGGGGATGACATTTTGGCACCGGCCCTTCCAGGAACGGGTCCAGGTTGACAGTCCCGGGAGCCGAGGCCTCCCTGTCGGGGGACGGTTCCGCCGCCCCCCGGGCGGAGGCCGAGAGGACCTTCCCCCGGCCGAACGGTGACGTCCCCCATTCCCTTTGCCCCGGACCGGCGGAAACCCCATAATGAGTTCCCTGGAGGGTTCCATGATGCCCGCCGTCCGCCTCCTTCCCTTCCTGCTGCTGGCGGCCGCAGGCTGTTCCCTGAACGATCTCCCCCACGGGGGCGGCACGCTGGATGCCTTCTCGGGAACGGACACGGGCGATCCGTCGGACACGCTCGGGAACCGGGACCCGGGTCCACCCGGCCTGTCGATCGCGACGGTGATCCCCCCCCGGGGCCCGGTGGCCGGGGGGACGCGCATCGAGGTGACGGGGACCGGCTTCCAGCAGGGCTGCACGGTGCTCGTGGGATCCGTCGAGGCCTCGGAGGTCCTGGTCACCAACGACACGACGATCCGGGCGAGAACCCCTCCCCACCCGGCAGGCTTCGTCCCGATCACGGTGGTCTGGCCGGATCGGCGACTGGTCCGGGTGGAACGGGCCTTCTTCTACGAGGCGACGGTGGAGGTCCTGGAGGTGCTCCCCGGCGAGGGGCCCTCCTCGGGCGGCACGCCCCTGTCGGTCCGCGGCCACGGCTTCACGCCCGAAACCCGCCTGCTGATCGGCGGCCGGCAGGCCCAGGACGTCCAGGTCCTGGACCAGGACCGGATCATCGGGGTCACGCCGCCGGGCCGGGCGGGCCTCCGGGAGGTCCGGGTGGTCAACGACTCGGGAGATGCCAGCCTCCGCAGGGGATTCCGCTACCACGATCGCCCGGTGGTGCGTGCCTGCGACCCGCCGGTGGTGGAATCGCCCTTCGCCGGGGAGGTCCGCCTGGAAGGTTCGGGTCTGGTCGGCGCCCGGATCCGGTTCTCTTCGGGGGATCCCGGGGAGGTCGGGGAGGCCGAGGACTCCCTCCGGGTCTTCCGGATGACCCTGCCGGATCCGGCGACGGTGGACGCCGCCGCCGACAGTCCCGGAGGAACCGCCACGAGGCCCGCCTGCGTGGTGGCCCTGCCCGGCGGATCCCTGGTCCCCGACACCCCGAGGGTGCTGGCGATCCATCCCCGGGAAGGCTTCGCGAGGGGAGGAGACGAGGCGATCCTGACGGTCATCGGCCTGGAGGGATACGTCCCCGAGTTGCTGTCCGTCCGCTTCGGAGGCCGGGAGGCCACCCTGGAAGCGGTGGAAGGCGGAGGACGGACGATCCGGGTCCGGACGCCACCCGGGGCCCTGGGGGTCGCGGACGTGGAGGTGGCCGGTCCCCCGGGAAGCGGATGGCTCCCCGGCGGATGGCGCTACCTGCCGGACGTGGTCCTGGAAGCGGTGAGCCCTGACCGCGGTCCCCTGGAAGGGGGGATCGAGGTCGGGATCACCGGCCGGGGCCTCGACCAGGTGCAGGAGATCTTCGTGGGGGCCCGACCGGCATCCATCGTGGCCGGCCCCTCCCCGACGGGGGTCCGGGTCCGCATCGGGCCGTCGAGCCCCGGCCGCCGGGACGTCCGGGCGGTGACGGCCTGGGGACGGGAGGTCGTGCTTCCGGGAGCCTTCGTCTACGGGGACCGGGAACGGGATCTGGTGGCCGTGAGTCCCTCCCAGGGGTCCTGGGCCGGAGGCGACCTGGTATCGCTGGTGGGATCGGGCCTGGACCCCGACGTGCTGGTGATCTTCGGGGGCAGGGCCGCGACGGTGCTCGATGCCGGGGACCCCGCCCGCCTGGTGGTCCGGACCCCCCGAGCCGATGCTCCCGGACCGGCGGACGTCGAGGTGCGCTGGCCCGACGGCACAAGGCGGGTCCTTCCCTCGGCCTTCCGCTACTTCGACCCGGCGGGCTACCTGGGAGGCGTCTGGGGGGACTCCATCGCCGGTTCGGTGCACGTCACCGTGGCCGACTCCCAGACCGGCCGCCCGGTGCCGGAAGCCTTCGTGATGCTGGGCGCCGATCCCGCCACGCCGTTCCGGGACCGCACCGACGACCGGGGGCAGGTCACCTTCTCCGACGAGGACCTGTCGGGTCCCCTCCAGGTCACGGCCACCCGGGAGGACTACTCGGTGTCGATGCTGGCGGGCGTCGACGCCGAGAACCTGACCCTCTTTATCGACACCACGATTCCCAGCGAGGGCGGCGGCGGTTCCCCGGGGACCACCCTGAGCCCGGGAATCGTCACCGGCACCGTGCGCGGGGTGGACAAGCACCTGCTGGCGCCGCCGGCCTCCTGCGCGGACCGGGCGCTGGTCCACCCGGTGCTCTGCTCGCCGTGCAGCACCGACGGCGACTGCGGGTCCGGGGCCTTCTGCGCCTCCACCGGAGGAGGGGGCTTCCACTGCGCCACCGAGTGCCTCCGGCAGCAGGACTGCCCCGACGGGTACGCCTGCCAGCAGGGAACCGGGGGCCGGAACGGCTGCCTGCCGGCCATCGGCCGCCCGGAGATCTCCTGCGGAACCTCGGTCCGGGGACCCTTCAGTTCCCTGCGGAACCTCGGCCCCGGGTCGGTTGTCGGGCCCGAGGGGACCTATGCCCTCTCGACGCGCCTGGGGGACCTGGCGATCTACTGCGTGGGCGGGGTGCGGCGCTTCGACACCGGCGCCTTCGATCCCGTGGCCCTGGGGGTCGTCCGGCACGTCCCGGTCTCGTCGGCCCGGGTCACCGAGGGCATCGACGTCCCGCTGGACATCCCCCTGGACCGGGAGATCGAGATCCGGCTGGTGGATGCCCCCGGGGGAAGGGACGGCCCCAACCAGCACCAGGTCCTGGTGGCCCTAGACCTGGGATCCGACGGCGTGATCCGGATCTGGGACACGATCGTGACGGTGGACGGGGAACGGATGCGCCTGAAGGGCCTGCCCCGGGACCTCGCGGGCCCCCTGGCCGACGCGGTGTACTACGTGTACGGGGAGGCCGCCTCCGGGACGTCCGATTCCCTGCCCTACTCGGCGGTGGAGATCCCCGACTGGCGGCCGGGAGGATCCCAGGGGATCGTCCAGGTCTCCCGGGAGGGCGCGCGACCCCTGTCCCCGGAGATTCTTCCCGACCCCCTGGGAGCCTGTCCCCGGCCCGAGGGCGGAGGGTTCCTGGTGGGGGCCCGGGGCCGGGTCTGGTCCCTGTCTTCCGAGGGCGAGGTGGTCCCGGTGGCCTCCCTGGGGACCCTGGCCCTTCGTGCCTGCGCCTTCCGGGACGGGGTGCTGCTGGCGGCCGGCGATGCCGGGACCGTCTGGCGCCTCGGAACCGGAGGGGAGGTTTCCCGGGAGGCCGTTCCCGGATCCCCGGACCTGGAGGCGGTGGCCCTGACCTCCGACGGAAGGGCCTGGGTGGCCGGGAACGGAAGCCTGCTGGCCCGGGATCCGGACGGCCGCTGGACGCCGGTTCCCTACGGGGCGGCCGATCCCATCCGGGCGCTGGCGACGCTGGCCGACGACACGGTGATCGGAGTGGGGGACCGGGGCCTCGTGGTCCGGATCGCCGGGAATGCGGCCCGGGTCCTCCGGCCGGCCCCCACCGACCGGGACCTCCTGGGGATCGGAACCGTGCTGGGACTGCCGCTGCTGGTGGGAAGCCGCGGAACCGCCCTGCTGGGCGACGGCGAGGGCACCTTCCTGGCCCTGGACACGGGCGTCCGCCAGGACCTCCGAAGCGTCGCCCTGCTGCCCGACGGCGCCATCGTGCTGGGGGGGACCGCCGGCGCGCTGGTCCGGGTGGACGAGGCCACCGCCTCGTCCCTGTCCCTTCCCACGGTCCAGGGCGAGGTGGTCGCCCTGCTGCCCGGGTCCGGGGGGACCCTGACGGCCGTGGTGGCCGACCGCCTGACCCTGGGTCCCTTCCTCCAGATCCCCCGGTTCCAGGACCCCCTCCCGGCGTTTCCCTGGGGAACCCGGCGGCTCGTCTGGACCCTGGACGGCCCCCCCTGGCCCTCGTTCCAGTCGTTCCGGATCTACGGCCTGAAGGGGGGATCCCAGTGGGCCATCTCCGCCGCCCCCTTCGTCCGGCGGATCGACCTGCCGGACCTCCGGGCCGCCTCCCCGGTCGTCTCCCCCTCCCTGCCGGCCCTGCCGGACCTTCCCTCGGGGACCGTCGTGGTGCGGCTGCTGGGCATCGCCCTGGAGGGCTTCCAAGCAGACCAGTGGGACGAGGCGAGCCTGTCGTCGCTTCCCTGGAAGGGATGGGTGGTCCAGGCGATCCGGACCATGCGCTGAACTTCCCGGGGCCCGCGAGAGGCCGGGACCGAGGGACGGGCGTCAGCGGTGCCGGCGCTTCTTCCGCTTCTTCGAGGCATCCCCGGGCACCATCGCGACGGTCGGGGTCCCGGACGGCTCGTCCTCCGGTCCGCCTTCCTCGGTGTCGGGAGGCACCTCCAGCACCCGGGTCGCCTCCTCCACGGCCTCGCCGGGAACCGCCTCGAAGGCCATCGTCGGGGTCCCGCCGCCCTCCTCCGCGACCTCGGGAGGCACCTCCAGCACCCGGGTCGCCTCCTCGGGGGTCTCCCCGGGAACCGCCTCGAAGGCCATCGTCGGGGTCCCGCCGCCTTCCTCCGCGGCCTCGGGAGGCACCTCCAGCATCCGGGTCGCCTCCTCCTCGCCCGCGGTGGCCGGCGACGGGGCAGGGGCCTCCGGCGCCAGGGGAACCGTGAACAGCACGGTCGGCTCGTCGGGCGCCTCCTCCGGACCGGCAGTCGGCCCGGTCACCGGCGCCGGGGGGGCACTGGCGACCCGGTCGCCCAGGGACCGGGAGGCGTACCGCTCGACAAAGCGATCCAGGATCTCCTCCCCCGAGGGAGGGGTCCGGTGGCGTTCCAGCAGGGGCAGGGACAGGGGTTCGGACAGCAGGTCACTCATCGTCCACTCCAGCCACGGAAGGCCCGGCTAGGATGACAGATGGCCGAGCAGGGCGTCAAGGACCCGGGAGGCTCCCTGCCGGTCCGGCACGCTCCCCTGGGCCAGCAGGGGGTTCCCCCCGCCCCGGCCCTCCAGGGAGGACAGGACCGCCTGGAGCGTCCGCCCGGCGGGATGCCGGACCGCCAGGTCCTTCGTCACGGCGAGCGTCACCGCGAGGCGGTCCCCTTCCGCACGGGTCAACAGCACCATGCCGGAACCCAGGCGATCCCGCAGCGTGTCCGCCAGGTCCCGGGCCGCCTTCGGGTCCACCCCGTCGGCCGATGCGACCTGGACCCGGATGCCCCCGGCCTCCCGGATCCCGCCCGGCCCCGCGGTGCCCGAGGACCCTGCGGCGGCCTTCAGTTTCAGGTCCGAGATCTCCTTCCGGAGGGCCTTCTCTTCCGCCAGGAGGCGCTGCACCCGTTCCAGGATCCCCGGCCCGTCGGTCTTCAGGACCTCCGAGACCCGGGCCACCCAGTCGGCCCGCTGGCGCAGCCACTCCACCGCCGCCTCCCCGGTCAGGGCCTCGATCCGGCGGACCCCCGCCGAGATGCCCCCCTCCGAGAGGATCACGAAGACCCCGATCTCCCCGGTCCGCCGGACATGGGTGCCCCCGCAGAGTTCCCGGGACTCCCCCATCTGGACCATCCGGACCACGTCGCCGTACTTGTCGCCGAAGAAGTGCAGGGCTCCCCGATCGACCGCCTCCTGGAGCGGGATCACCTCGGTCGCGACCGGGAGGTCGGCGAAGATGGCCCGCTGGACGTGGTCCTCCACCGCCCGGAGTTCCTCGGGGGTCATCGGGCCGGTGTGACTGAAGTCGAACCGGAGCCGGTCGGGGGTCACCAGGGACCCGCGCTGTCGAACGTGCCCCCCCAGCACCTCCCGGAGCGCCCGGTGGAGCAGGTGGGTCGCGCTGTGGTTCCGGCGGGTGCGCCGCCGGGCGGGGTCCGGTGCCAGCAGGACCCGGTCCCCGATGCGCACGGTGCCTTCCTCGACGACCCCCAGGTGCAGGATCACGTCCTCCTGGGGCCTCCGGGTGTCCTCCACCCGGATGCGGACCCCCTCCCCACGGATCGTTCCCCGGTCCCCGACCTGGCCTCCAGACTCCCCGTAGAAGGGGGTCTCGGGGACCACGACGATCACCGACTGTCCCTCCCGGGCCTCCTCCGCGGGACGGCCGTCGGCGAAGATCCCCCGGACCGTCGAGGCGACCGCCTGCCCCGTCGCCTCGTCCCAGTCGTAGCCCTGGAAGTTCCCGGTCCATCCCCGGGCGCGGCACTCCTCCACCACGGAGGCCAGATCCTCGGCGGCCCCCTTCCAGGAGGCCCGGCCCCTCTGGCGCTGCCGTTCCATCCGGACCGCGAAGCCCTCCTCGTCGATCCCGAGGCCATGCTCCTCGGCCACCAGGGCCGTCAGGTCCACCGGGAACCCGTGGGTGTCGTAGAGGGTGAAGACCGTCTCCCCGTCGAGGCGCCGTCCGCCGGCCTCCCGGACCCGGGCGATGGCCTCCTCGAGCATCTCCATCCCCGAGGCCAGGGTCCGGAGGAAGCGGTCCTCCTCCTGGGCCGCGACCTTCCGGATCACCTCCCGGTGGGCGGCCAGTTCGGGCCAGGCGTTCCCCATCACCCCCTCGACCGCCAGCACCACCTCGGTAAAGAAGGGCTGCCGCAGGCCCAGCTTGTGCCCGAACCGGAGCGCCCGGCGCATCAGGCGCCGCAGCACGTACCCCCGGCCCTCGTTCTCGGGGTAGATGCCGTCGGCGATCAGGAACGCGGTGGCCCGGGCATGGTCGGCAATCACCCGCAGCGCCGTGTCCCCGTCCTCGTCCCGTCCGTAGGCGGTGCCGGCCAGCGCTGCGGCCCGGTCCATCAGGGGCCGGAAGAGGTCCGTCTCGTAGTTGGACCGGACCCCCTGGATCACGCTGCAGATGCGCTCGAGTCCCATGCCGGTGTCGATGGACGGGGCGGGCAGCGGCGACAGGCGCCCCTCCCCGTCCCGGTCGAACTGCATGAAGACCAGGTTCCAGAGTTCCATGAAGCGGTGCCCGGGATCGGCCATCGAGACCCCCGGGAAGGACGGCCCCCGGTCGATGTGGATCTCGCTGCAGGGCCCGCAGGGCCCGGTGTCTCCCATGGACCAGAAGTTCGAGGGGTCGGCCAGCACCCGGTCCGGGGACACCCCGATGTCCCGGGTCCAGATGTTCCGGGCCTCGTCGTCGTCGGGGTGCACGGTGACCCACAGGTCCTTCGGATCCAGGCCGTAGACGCCGGTCAGCAGGTCCCAGGCGAACCGGCACGCATCGGCCTTGAAGTAGTCCCCGAAGGAGAAGTTCCCGAGCATCTCGAAGAAGGTGTGGTGGCGGGGGGTGCGGCCCACCTGCTCCAGGTCGTTGTGCTTGCCGCTGACCCGGAGGCACTTCTGGGTGGTCGTGGCCCGCCGGTAGCCCGGGTCCCGCCGGCCGGTGAAGACGTCCTTGAACTGGACCATGCCGGCGTTGACGAACAGGAGCGTCGGGTCGGCCGGTGGGATCAGGCCGTGGCTCGGGACCACCCGGTGGCCCCGGGCCTCGAAGAACCGGAGGAACTCGGATCGAATCTGCTGCGATGTCACGGCATTCCCTTTCTCAGAAGCGGTAGGGATCGTTTGCGGAACCCGGCACCAGCGCCGACGCGTCCTCCCCGACGGCGATGCCCTGGACCCGCAGGGCGAAATCCGCCGGGTTGGTGGCGTGGGCGAGGGCCTCCTCGTACCGGATGCGGCCCTCCCGGTAGAGCTGCATCAGGGACTGGTCGAAGGTCTGCATCCCGTACTGGGACTGCCCCTGGGCGATGGCCTCCGGGATCAAGGCGAGGCCGTCGGGGTCCTGGAGCAGGTCCCGGATCCGGGCGGTGGCCAGCATCAGTTCCACCGCCGGGATCCGTCCCCGGGCGTCCTGGCGCTGGACCAGGCGCTGGCAGATGACGGCCTTCAGCACCGAGGCGAGCATCCGGCGGACCGTCTCGTGCTCGTGGGGCTCGAAGAAGCCGATCACCCGCTGGACGGTCTCCTTCGCGTCCAGGGTGTGCATCGTGGACAGCACCAGGTGGCCGGTCTCCGCCGCCCGAAGCGCCGTCTCGACCGTCTCCCGGTCCCGGACCTCCCCCACCAGGATGACGTCGGGGTCCTGGCGCAGGGCCGCCCGGAGCCCCTCCGTGAAGGACGAGGTGTCGCTGCCCACCTCCCGCTGGGTCACGATCCCCCGGCGGTCCTCGATCACGAACTCGATGGGGTCCTCGATGGTGACGATGTGGCAGGGGCGGGTCCGGTTGATCTGGTCCAGCATCGAGGCCAGCGTGGTGCTCTTGCCGTTGCCGGCCGCTCCGGTGACCAGGATGAATCCCCGCCGCTCGCCGGTCAACTGGGACACGGCGGGCGGCAGGCCCAGGTCCTGGATCCCGGGGATCCGGGCCGGGACCACCCGGAGGGCCGCCTGGCTGCCCACGCGGCTGCGATAGAGGTGAATGCGGAAGCGCCCGACCCCCTGGATGCCCCACCCGAGGTCCACCCCTCCCCGTTCCCGGAGCATCAGGCGGTGGTGCTCCTGGAGCAGCGGGTCCACCAGCCGGTGGATGTCCCCCTCCTCCAGGGGCCCCATGCCCTTGGGAGACACCAGGTCGTTCATCGCGGCCAGGCGGAACACCGGGGGCCGCCCCGGCTTCAGGTGGATGTCCGAGATGCCCTGGGCGATGGAGAACCGGAGCAGGCTCTCCAGTTCCAGGGAGAGGGAGACTTCAGGCACCGGCCGCCTCCGTGGCAGGCTGTCCCCGGCCCGCCAGGCCGAAATGGGCCATCACCGCCTGGGAGACCTGCTCCTGGACGTCGGGGTGCTCCTGGAGGAAGGCCATCGCCTGTTCCCGGCCCTGGCCCAGTCGATCCCCGCGGAAGGAGTACCAGGACCCGCTCTTCTCGAGGACCCCGCAGGCCGCCGCCAGGTCCACCACCTCCCCGAGGCGGTTGACGCCCTCGCCGTAGATCAGGTCGAACTCCGCCTCCCGGAACGGCGGGGCCAGCTTGTTCTTGACGACCTTCACCCGGACCCGGTTGCCGGTGCCCTGGCCGCCCTCGCCGTCCTTGATCGTCTGGCCCCGGCGGACCTCCAGGCGCACGCTGGCATAGAACTTCAAGGCGTTGCCGCCGGTGGTCGTTTCGGGGTTGCCGTACATCACGCCGATCTTCATGCGGATCTGGTTGATGAAGATCATGCAGGTGCTGGACTTCGACAGCACTCCGGCCAGTTTCCGCAGGGCCTGGCTCATCAGCCGGGCCTGGAGGCCCACGTGGGAATCGCCCATCTCGCCTTCCAGTTCCGCCTTGGGGACCAGCGCCGCCACCGAGTCCACCACCACGACGTCCACGGCGTTGGTCCGGACCAGGGTCTCGGCGATTTCCAGGGCCTGCTCCCCGGTGTCTGGCTGGGCCAGCAGGAGGTCGTCCACCTTGACGCCCAGGCGCCGGGCATACTGGACGTCCAGGGCGTGCTCGGCGTCGATGAAGACGGCCAGCCCGCCCTTCTTCTGGGCCTCGGCGATGGCCAGCAGCGCCAGGGTGGTCTTGCCCGAGGACTCCTGGCCGTAGATTTCCACCACCCGGCCCTTCGGGTAGCCCCCGGTGCCCAGGGCCAGGTCCAGGCCCAGGGATCCCGTGGGAATCACCGGGACGGCGCCCACGGCCACCTCGCCTTCCTTGAGGCGCATGATGCTGCCCTTCCCGAACTGCCGCTCGATGGTCTGCACCGCGACGGCGATGTTGCGCTCCCGGTCGTCGGCGACCGGCTGGGTCCTCTGGTCCTTCGGCATCTTCGTCTCCTTCCAGACGGGCCGACTCTAGCAAAGGGGAGGGACACCCGCAACGATCCTCCCCGGGGTCCGGCGCGGTGGACAGGGTCCGGGGCGCGGCCGCGACGAGGCGCAGGGCATCCTCGATCGTCCCGGGGCGAAGGAGGGTCGCCCGGGTCACTCGGCCGGGGGTTCCTCGACGGGGGGTTCAGGGACCGAGGGACGGGACGGCCGTTCCTCCCGGGACCGGCGGGAGGAACCCTCCCGGCGGAGTTCGGCGGTCCGGACGCGGCGGGAGGGGGCCGGCGGCAGGTCTCCCGACAGGATCCCCAGCGTGTGCACGGTGAATCCCCGGGGCGGCCCCGACTCCTCGTTTTCGGCCAGGGATTCCCCAGACGCCTCGCCGGCCTCCCGGGCCCAGGCCACCAGCACCGCCGGCCGCTCGACGATCTCCCCCTCGAAGCCCTGGCGGACCAGGCCGGCCCCCAGGGCCTCCTGGAACGGGCGGACCGTCTCCCCGGGTCCGGCCGGCGCCGTCAGCAGCCGTCCGTCCTCCGACCGGGACCAGGATCCCAGGGACAGGGACAGGACGGACAGGTCCTGCACCGCTTTCCGGACCGCATCGGCCACCCGGTCGGGCGGCGTTCCCTCGGGCATCACCCACAGGGGAATCCACCAGTCCGCCGGATCCACCCAGCACCAGCGGGCGGCTGCGGGCCCCAGGGTCCCGACCAGGCGCCGGACCGCCGCGAGCATCCGCTGGGCCGCCCCCGGCGGCAATTCCAGGCCCACCCAGCACCGGGGCCCCGGGCGCTCCGGCAATACCCCCCGCGACGAGTCCGCCATTCAACCCCCTCGGCGGGCCGATCCGGCCCCCTGGACCAGGCAGCGCCGCCGCAGGCCCTCCAGGGCCTCGTAGGCCGCGACCCGGCGAATCCGTTCCCGGTCCCCCGGCAGGGCGAGCCGCCGGGACTCCCGGGTCTCTCCCGGTCCCTCCCAGGCGACCCAGACCGTGCCCACCGGCTTTTCCGGCGTCCCGCCGCCGGGACCGGCGACGCCGGACACCGCCACGGCGAGATCCGACCCCATCCGTCGCCGGGCCCCCGAGGCCATCGCCTCGACCACGGGTCCCGACACCGCTCCGTGGGCCTCCAGCAGATCCCCCGGCACCTGCAGCAGCCCCGCCTTCACCGCGTTCGAGTAGGCCACCACCCCCCCGAGGAAGGTCCCGCTGCTCCCGGGCACCGCGGTCACCATCGAGGCGATCAGGCCTCCGGTGCAGGACTCGGCCGTGGCCAGGGTCCACCCGGCCGCCAGCAGTCCCCGGACCACCGCCTCCTGGAAGGTCAGTTCATCCAGGCCGTAGACCGCATCCGCGAACCGGTCCAGCACGGCCTCCAGGGCCTCCCGGTCGGGGCACTTCACGTGGACCTCCGGGAAGGCCTCCCAGGCGATGGCCGGGTTCTCCGGGCGGGAGATCTCCCTGCAGAAGGCCGCGACTTCCTGGATCGAGACCCCGTACAACCGGGCCTTGCGGGCGGCCACCGGACTCATTTCGGGTCCTTCGACTCCTCCCCGTCCCGCTCCAGGGAGAAGCGCCTCCGGACCTCCGGGGGCAGTTCCCGGGTCTTCTTGTAGCGGGGCTCCAGGTCCTTCGGGGCAAGGATCTCCGGGCCGATCTCGTCCTTCGGAACCTCCAGTTCCCCGGCCATGAACCACTTCGTTTCCGAAAATGCGCCCCGGGGCTTCCCCTTCCGGGAAGCCGATCCCTCGGCGGCCTCCCCGGCCGGCGGAACGGCCTGGGTCGGCTTCTCCGGGGCCGCCGCCCGCACCGCCCGGGTCCCCCGGGTGCCCTTTCGGGGCGGGGTCGGGGAGGCGGCAGCGGGAGGAAGTGCATCGGGCCCGTCCGGCGGCTCCGACGGCGGGGCCGCCTCGGCCTGGGGCACCAGCCCCGCTCCATCCATCGGGCAGAACCGTCCCGAATCGGGCCAGGTTCGGCCGCACCGCGGGCAGACCTTCATGGCCTTCTCCTCCACGCTCGCCGCCCCGAGCCTACCACAACGCCGGGGGACAGTCACCTTTTTCCCGCACCGAACACCACGTATCGCTTGACGATTCCCGCCACTGTCCCGGCCCGCGGCGGCAGGACGCGGCCCGGGGCGTGGCGGGATGCGACCGCTTCGCGACCCCCACGCCGCTTCACGGGCAGGGGGCGTACCCGGACAGGATCCGGGGACCCGGGGTCTCGGTCACGGTGGGCATCTCGGTGGCCGACCCGCAGGTCAGCACCGCCGCGTCCCAGAGGTCCTTCTCCCGGAGGCGCACCGTGCGCGTCCAGGCCCGCTGGCCGTAGAAATGGACCGCCAGCGTCACGTCCACCGCCCCCGCCCCCGCGGCGGCGAAGTAGTGCACCCCGAACCGGAAGCGCCGCCCCTGGGGACACGACGGCAGTTCCATCCGCACCGCCTCGGGGAGCCGGCCGTCCGACGACTGGGACACCATCCGCACCGACTGGCCTCCCCAGGTCGCCGGGTCCGGCTCCGGGTTGTTGTACGGATTGCAGTCGTACCACCGGGAATACCACGCGCAGTCCGTGTCGCCGGCCGCCGGGTAGAGGAAGTGCAGGTCCACGTCCGGTCCCCGCCCCGGAACGGGTCCACCGCCGTCGACCCGCTTCCAGGTCGCCGACACCGTG
Source organism: Myxococcota bacterium (assembly GCA_017994695.1). Classification (GTDB taxonomy): domain Bacteria; phylum Myxococcota_A; class UBA9042; order DTJE01; family DTJE01; genus JAGOKF01. The sequence continues at coordinate 56,192 of JAGOKF010000007.1, forward strand.
GCCACCTGGTCCCGCGTCACCTCCACCTCCCACCGGGCCTCCCCGCAGGAGGGGTTCCCCTGGTCGTCCCCGACCTGGAGCCCGAGCCGGTAGGTCCCCACCGCCCCGGCGAACAGCGCCACCTCCGGCACCCCGTCCCCCGGCACCAGCACGCCCCCGTTGCCCTCGGGCTGGTCCACCGTCCAGGACCACGCGTTCACCCTCCCGAAGGGCGATCGGGAGTCCGCCCCGGTGGCCTGGATCACGCTGCCGACGGGAACCGCCGGGTCGCTCAGGGGACGGATCACCGGCTGGGCGCAGAAGGCCGCGTAGGCCGTCCCGGCCAGCGGCAGCATCGTCACCCCGAAGAACTGGTTGCCCAGCACCGACAGCCGGCTGTCCAGCATCGCTCCCTCGGCGGGAGGATCCCGGGGATCGAACGTGAGGTCCAGAATCCCCGCCTCCCCGGGAGCCAGCACCACCGGATCCTGGGCCGTCGGGGCCGTCCCCGAACCGAACCGGGCGAAGGAGACCGCCACCCCCGCCACCTCGGCCTCGGGACCCAGGGCCACCCCGGAGATCCGCAGGTCCATCTGCCCGCAGGACTCCACCCGCACCTCGGCCCGTCCCGGCTGGGCCGGCGTCACCGCCCCGAAATCCACCGACTCCGGGCGCAGGCGGATGCACGGCCTCGACAGATTCCCCCGCAGGAATGCCATCGCCGGCTCGGCCCGGTCCGGGTCGCTGGTGAAGACCCGCACCTCCCCGTCCGCGTCCCCTTCCACCGTCGGACGGAACAGGATCGGCACGCTCCAGGTCTCGCCCGGGGCCAGCACCCGGGGCGGGGACGGGTCGTAGTCCCGCGCCCCCGAGGGGCCGGGACGGGAGGCCACCCCGATGTCGGGTGCGAAGTCCCCCGATCCGGAAAAGCGTAAACGGCTCACCTCCAGCGCTCCGGGCCCCAGGTTCTTCACCAGGATCGGGCGGCGGGCCTCGCCTCCCGCCGGGACGTAGGAGAATTCGATGGTGAACGGGGCCACCTCGACCTTGCCCGTCAGGGGCATTCCCGGGTCCTGGGGCAGGTCGATCCCCGGATCGGGCCTTCCCGGGTCCGGTGGCGCCAGGTCGTCGAACAGGTCCTGCCCCGGATCGGTCCACGGGTCGACTCCCGGGTCCTGTCCGGGGTCCGGCCCGGGTCCCCGGTCCTCCACCCCCGTGTCGTCCACGGCAGGCACGTCCCGTCCGGCATCGGCACCGGGACTCCCGAGTTGCGTGCAGGCACAAAGGCCCGCCAGCCACAGGATCCTCCCCGCGGACCTCTTCATGTCTTCCCCCCGGAGACCCCGGTCATTGTATCGGAAGAACCCCGGGACAGCGCCTCCTCGGCGGCCTCCAGCACCTCGTCCAGGGAGGGCCGGGAAGCCACCCCCAACGGGACGACCCCCTTTCGTTCCATGGCCTCCGCAGTGACCTCGCCCACCGCGACGACCCGCGATGGGCGAAGCCATGCCAGGGCCCGCGATTCCCCGCAGATGTCCAGGAAGGCCTCGAAGGCCGACGGGCTGAAGAACAGCGCCACGTCCGCCGGCGCCCCCTCCATCAGCGCCTCGATCTCGGCCTCTGTCGGCCTGGCATGGACGGTCCGGTAGGCGGCGACGACCTCCACCGTTCCGCCGGCGGCCCGGATGCCCTCGGGCACCACTTCCCGCCCCTCCTCGGCCCGGACGAGCAGCGTCCGTCCCCGGGCCGCCCCGTCGGCCAGGAGGGCCTGAAGCAGTCCCTCGCCCTGCCAGCGATCCGGAATCCTCACGTCCCGGAGGCCGCCCCGGCGCAGCACCCTCGCCGTCGCCTCCCCCACCGCGAAGAACCGCCCCCGCTCGGCCGCCTCGGGCCACTCTCCCAGGCGATCCAGCCGTTCCAGCAGCACCCGGGCGCCCCGGGGCGACGTCACGACCACCCGGTCGAAGTCCCTCCAGCGGGCCACCGCCCGGCGCAGGGCCTCCGGATCCCCCGGCGGGTCGAAGGCGATGCACGGGAAGACGCACGGGATGCCCCCCCGCCGGGCGACGGCCTCAGCGGTCCGGGCCGCCTCCTCCTCGTCCCGGGTGACGAGCACCCTCCGTCCCCGAAGGCCCGACATCAGGCAGGCTCCACCAGCGAGGCCAGGATCTCCCGCCCCCCCGACGCCAGCAGGGCCTCGGCCACCTCCCGGCCCAGGGCCTCCGGCGTCCCCGCGTCCCCGGCCCGCTCCACCCGGCGCAGGTCCGTCCCGTCGGGCCGGGCCAGGAACCCCGTCATGGCCAGCCCGCCGTCCACGGCCCGGCACCAGGCGCCCAGGGGCACCTGGCACCCGCCCTCCATGGCCGCCAGGAAGGCCCGCTCCGCCCGCATCACGACCCGCGTCGCCGGGTCCTCCAGGCATTCCCAAAGGATTTCCCGCACCTCCCGGTCCGATTCCCGGCACTCGACCACCACGATGCCCTGCCCCGCCGCCGGGACGAATTCCGGAGGCTCCAGGAGCCCCGAGATCCGATCCCCCATCCCGAGTCTCCGGAGTCCGGCCGCAGCCAGGATCACCGCATCGAGCCCCTCCTCGAACCGCCGCAGCCTCGTCTCGACGTTCCCCCGCAGGCTGCCGACCCGGAGGTCGGGCCTCGCCGCCAGCAGCTGCGCCTGCCGGCGCAGGCTCGAGGTGCCCACCCGGCCCCCGTCCGGCAGATCCCGGAGGGATGGACCCCAACGGGACACCAGGGCATCGAAGGGCACCTCCCGGACCAGGCAGGCCCCCAGCACCAGTCCCGGCGGCAGTTCCGCCGGGACGTCCTTCAGGCTGTGCACCGCCAGGTCGCACCGCCCGTCCAGCAGGGCCTCCTCGATCTCCTTCACGAAGAGCCCCTTGCCGCCCACCCGGGACAGGGGCACGTCCAGGATCCGGTCGCCCCGGGTGTGAATGACCTCCACCGCGACCTCCCGGCCTCCTCGACCCAGGGCCTCGGCCACCATTCCGGTCTGGCGCAGGGCCAGCGGACTCCCCCGGCTCCCGATCCTCAGCGGGCGCATTCCTTCTCCTCTCCGACGGCCTGGGGCCGACCCTCCGGGCCCTTCTCCGCCCCGTCCTCCGGCAGCCGGAACAGCCTCCGGGCCGCCTCGGCGACGTCTCCTCCCTCCCCGTTCCACGCGGACTCCCGCAGCACGCACAGGGGGTCGTGCAACAGTTTCGATGCCAGGGACTGCCCCAGTCCCTCGAGGACCTTCCGGACCTCCGGCGACACCTCCGGCAGTTCCCGGATGGCCCGGGCGACCTCCCGGTCCCGGATGTCCGCCGCCCGCTGTCCCAGGGCCGCCAGGACCGGCTGCACCTCCAGCACCCGGAGGTAGCGCTGCATCCCCTCGACCTCCCGGGCGATGATCGCCTCGGCCTTCGAGAGGTCCGCTTCCCGTCGCCGGAGGTGCTCCTGGACCACCTCCTGGAAGTCGTCCAGATTGTAGAGATAGGCCCCCTCCATCCGGGCGATGGAGGGATCGACGACCCGGGGCACCGCGATGTCCACCAGGAATACCGGGCGGTTCCGGCGGCGCCGCAGGGCCTCCCGCATCCCGGCCCGGTCCACCACCCAGCGCGGCGCCCCGAGGGACGCGATCACCACGTCGGCCTCGGCCAGCAGTTCCGGGAGGGCCTCCAGGGGCCGCCCGCCCCAGCCGTGACGCTCCGCGACCACCATCGCCCGTTCCAGCGTCCGGTTCGCGACCACCACCTGCCGGGCCCCGGCCGCCGCCAGCGCCCGGGCCACCGCCTCGGCCATCTCCCCGGCCCCGAGGAGCAGCACCGTGGACTGCCCCAGGTTCCCGAAGACCTGCCGGGCCAGGTCCACCGCGATGGAACCCACCGAGACCTGGCCGCTGCCGACCTCCGTGTCGGTCCGGACCTCCTTGGCGACCTTGAAGGCCTTCTCGAAGAAGCGCGCCAGCAGGGGCCCGACCCGCCCCTGCTCCACCGCCGCCCGGTAGGCGTCCTTCACCTGCCCCAGGATCTGGGGCTCCCCCAGCACCAGGCTGTCCAGGGCGGCCGCCACCCGGAACAGATGCCGCACCGCATCGACGCCCCGCATGCGGTAGAGGTGGTCCCGGAGGGTTTCGACGGGAACGCCCCGGTCCTGGCACAGGGCCTCCACCAGCGCCGCCTCGGTCCCCTCGGCGTCCATCCCCGGCCGCCCCACCCCGTAGATCTCGGTCCGGTTGCAGGTGCTCAGCACCACGGATTCGGCGATGCCCGCCGCCCGAAGGGCCTCCTGGAGCCGGACCTGGGCCTCCCCGTCCAGGGCCATCCGCTCCCGGACGGCCACCTCGGCGGTCCGGTGGGAGATCCCGATCAGTCCGAAGACGGGAGCGGCCATCAGCCGAGCCTCCGGAGGGCGTACATCAGCACGATGGGCAGCGTCGCGGCGAACCCGAGCGTGGTCAGCACCGCGAACCTCCGACCCCGGAATCCCCAGGTCGCCGACAGCAGCATGCTGACCCCGAAGAGCAGCCACACGGCGACTCCCAGCAGGTACTCCGGCAGCAGCAGGGCCCCCTGTTCGCCCGAGAACCACGCCCAGACCCCCCCGAGGAGGATCCCCACGGTGTAGAAGGGATAGCCGATCCGGAGGGCCGCGGCGGCCCACGTCTCCAGGCGGGCCAGGGGCGGCAGGGGGGGCCAGCCGTGGCCCCGTCGGTTCCGGAGCCGGAAGTCGGCGACGATGGCCATCACCGAAGCCGCGGCCGCGACGCCGAAGCACGCGAATCCCAGGGCCGAGGTGGCGATGTGCACGGGGGTCACGAAGCGCATGAAGGCCAGGCGCGCCGGCGGCTGGCCCGCGGCGTGGTGGAACAGCGTCGCGAGGACCAGCGTCGCCAGCGGGGCCATCATCGCCCCCAGCAGCCTCCGCTCCCGGAAGAGGTCCGCCACGACGAAGACGACCATGCCGGCGAAGAGCGCCAGGTTCAGGATCGACGACACGGCCGTGATCGGCGGCGGGAAATGCCCCAGGTGCTGGTGGCCGATGGCCAGCAGGTGCGCCAGGACGGCCACGGCCAGGATCGGCCGGGCCAGCCGGCTCGCCGCCTCCCAGACCCGGGAGAGGCTCAGGAGGTGGAAGGCCGAGGCCAGCCCGTACAGGGCCAGCGCCAATCCCATCGGCAGCGAGTGCACCGGCGCCCCTCCGACCGGGAGTCACGGGGTCCGAGTGTAGCACGTCCGGTCAGCGGGGCCCCCAGGCCTCCCGGAGAGCCGCTCGGTCCGAGAGGAGCGTCGCGGCCGCCCCCAGGGCCCCGAGGAAGTAGAAGACGACGATCGCCCAGGGAATCCCCGCGATCGCCATGCCCAGGAAGATCAGCAGGTAGGTGTCCCGCTTCACCAAAGGAGCCAGCCAGCGGGTGACGGCCCGGCGCAGCGCCGAGGCCGACTCGCCGCCGCTGTAGTCCAGGGCCCCCGAATCGGAGGTCCCCCGGCGGACCAGTCGTCGGTAGGTGGTCGCCACGGTGGGCACCGCCAGCAGGAAGCCCGCCACCGCCAGTCCCAGCAGCACCTGCCCCGTCCCGTCTCCAGACCGGACCCGCCAGAGGCCCACGCCCGTGGCCAGGGCGAAGAGGTTGTTCGACACGTCGTCGAAGACCGTGTCGAGCCATCCGCCGATCCGGGAGGACTGGTATTTCAGCCGCGCGATTTCGCCGTCGCAGCCGTCGAGCACCGACGCGACGTGCATCACCAGGGCCCCGATCACGAAATGGCCGGCGGCCATGCCCAGGGCCCCCAGCAGGGCGATGACGAACGAGATCACCGAGAGGTGGTTCGGCGTCAGGGGCGTCGCGGAGAGCAGGGCCGAGATCCGGATGCTGACCGGGCGGTTCAGGGTCCGGGAGACCAGCCCGTCGATGGGTTTCCGGAGGGCCTGGAGCAGCAGGGCCCTGGCCCCGGCGGCCCCCCGGCGGTCCAGCACCTCCGCCGTCGGCACCCGGATCGGACGCCGTTCCCCGACGGCGGCCAGGGCGTCGGCCAGCAGCCCGTCCAGGTCCCCGGCCCCGGCGGCCAGCCGGTTCCGGGCCGCCTCCCCCAGCACCAGGACGGGACGGCCGCCGGCCCCCGAGGCCGGATCCAGCGCCACCACCGCTTCCGGCCCCGCCTCGACCGCCGCGATCTCCTTCCCCAGGGCCCCGGGTCCCACCCGCTCGCCGGGAAAGATCACCAGGGGCCCGGCCCCGGCCCACTCCGACGCCTCGGCCAGTCCCGCGGCCCGGAGCATCCTCCGGGCCCGTTCCTCCAGCGTCAGGCCCAGCAACCTCTCCCGGAATTCCCCCCGGGCGGGCAACACCAGGAACTGCATCGCTCGCTCCTCCCCGCCGGCGGGCCGTCACTGTCCGGTCCCACCGGGGTCCCCCGCGTCCGTTTCCCCGCGGGGTCCGGCGATCACCGGTCCTCGTAGAAGTGGTAGTACTCCACGCCCAGGTGGGTGATCAGGTCCTCGCCCATCATCCACCGCAGCGTGTTCTTCATCTTCATCTGCTGGATGAACAGGTCGTGCTCCGGATAGAGGCCCTCCTGGTGCATCGGGCTCTTGAAGAAGAAGGACAGCCACTCCTGGATGCCCCCCATGCCCGCCCGCTGGGCGAGGTCCGTCAGCAGCACCAGGTCCAGGGCCACCGGCGCCGCCAGGATGCTGTCCCGGCACAGGAAGTTGACCTTGATCTGCATCGGGTAGCCCAGCCACCCGAAGATGTCGATGTTGTCCCAGCCTTCCTTGTTGTCCCCCCGGGGCGGGTAGTAGTTGATCCGGACCAGGTGCGTGTAGTCCCCGTAGAGGTCCGGAAACTGGTCCGGCCGGAGGATCGTGTCCAGCACCGACAGTTTCGATTCCTCCTTGGTCTTGAAGGATCCGGGATCGTCCAGCACCTCGCCGTCCCGGTTGCCCAGGATGTTGGTGGAATACCATCCCGCCAGGCCCAGCATCCGGGCCTTGAGCCCCGGAGCCAGGATCGTCTTCATCAGGGTCTGGCCGGTCTTGAAGTCCTTGCCGCAGACGGGGATGCGCCGCTTCTCGGCGTAGTGGTACAGGGCGGGGCAGTCGATGGAGAGGTTCGGGGCGCCGTTGATGAAGGGGACGCCCGCCTTCAGGGCCGCGTAGGCGTAGATCATCGACGGGGCGATGTCCGGGTGGTTGCTCTTCAAGGCCGCCTCGAAGGCCTCGAAGTCCCGGTGCACGTCCGATACCGGGATGAAGACCTCGGTCGAGGCGCACCAGATCATCACCACCCGAGCGAGGCCGTTCTCGCTCCGGAACCGGGCGATGTCCTCCATCAGCTGGGTCGCCAGGTCGTATTTGCTGGCACCCGTCTTCACATGGGTCCCGTGGAGGCGGCGGACGTAGTTCTGGTCGAAGACCGCCTTCATCGGCCGCACGGCGGACAGCTCGTCCTTCACCAGGTCCAGGTGCTCCCGGGACAGCACCGCCGCGTGGCTGGCCGACTCCCAGGCCGACTCGTCGAAGATGTCCCAGCCGCCGAACACGATGTCGTCCAGGCTCGCCAAGGGAACGAAGTCCTGGATCCGGGGACTCCGGTTCTCGGTGCGCTTGCCCAGCCGGATGGTCCCCATCTGGGTCACCGATCCTATGGGCTTCGCGAGCCCCTTCCGCACCAGGTACACCCCGGCCATCAGCGTGGTTCCCACCGCGCCCATGCCCACCACCATCACGCCCAGTTTCCCCTCGGCGGGGACGACCTGCCGCTTCCCTTCCATGTCTTCCTCTCCTTTCGAAAAAGCCGAGATCCGCTTCCATCCCATCGGGATCGCCGGGGCCGGCAAGCAAGGACGATGCCATCCCCTTGAGGCATTCGCCGGGCCTTCCTCCACGGCCCTCCAAGGACCGGGGGGACGGCCGGCCGATCCGGGATCGCTGGCGGTCTCCTGTCCCGCCGTTGGAGGAACCTTCATCCATTCGCCCGGCTTCCGGGCTGCGGGAAAATCGATGGGCCCGGAAGCCGTTTCGGGCGCCGGCCTCCCTTTACAGCCGGTGGCGGCCCGGGTATCATTCGGCGGCCTTCGCGGCGGGCCCCCTTGGAATAGGAAGTCTTGAAGATGTCAGACGATCTGGACCTGCTGACCCCGGCTTCCCAGGACGGGCAGGAGAACGGCGGCTACGACGCGGACAGCATCCGGGTCCTGAAGGGCCTGGAGGCCGTCCGGACCCGGCCCGGCATGTACATCGGCGACACGGACGACGGCTCCGGCCTGCACCACATGGTCTACGAGCTGGTGGACAACTCGGTGGACGAGGCCTTGGCGGGCTACTGCACCCGGATCGACGTGATCCTCCACCAGGAGGGGTCGGTCACGGTCGAGGACAACGGCCGCGGCATCCCGGTGGGGATCCACTCGGAAACGGGCCGGTCGGCGGCGGAACTGGCCCTCACGGAACTCCACGCCGGCGGCAAGTTCGACCATGACTCCTACAAGGTCTCGGGCGGCCTCCACGGCGTCGGCGTGTCCGTGGTCAACGCCCTCTCGGAATGGCTCCGGCTGGAGGTCCGACGGGAAGGCGGCGTGTTCGTCCAGGAGTACGACCGGGGAACGCCCCGGGCCCCCCTGGCCCGGACCGGCAACACCTCCCGGACCGGCACCAAGATCACCTTCAAGCCGGACCTGGAAATCTTCTCCCATGCCGACTTCTCCTTCGACACCCTCTCCCAGCGTCTCCGGGAGCTGTCGTACCTGAACCCGGGCCTGACCATCCACCTGGTGGACGAGCGGGCCGAGGGACGGGCCCACGAGTTCCGGTTCGACGGGGGGATCGTCTCCTTCGTGGAGCACCTGAACCGGCACAAGACGGTGGTCCACGACCGCCCCATCTTCCTCGCCGGCGTCCGGGACGACATCTCGGTCGAGGCGGCCCTGCAGTGGAACGACGGCTACCAGGAAACGCTCTTCGCCTTCACCAACACGATCCTGAACCGGGACGGCGGGACCCACGTCGCGGGATTCCGGAGCGCCCTGACGCGCACCATCAACGCCTACGCCGAACAGGAGAACCTGCTGAAGCAGTACAAGGGAGCCCTCTCGGGCGAGGACGTCCGGGAGGGGCTCACGGTGGTCCTCAGCGTGAAGATCCACGATCCGAAGTTCAGCAGCCAGACCAAGGACAAGCTGGTCTCCTCGGAGGTCAAGGGGGCCGTCGAGGGCCTGGTGGCCGACGGCCTGGCGGACTTCTTCGAACGGAACCCCGCGGTCGCCAAGGCCATCGTGGGCAAGGTGGTGGACGCGGCCCGGGCCCGGGAGGCCGCCCGGAAGGCCCGCGACATGGTGCGGCGCAAGGGGGTGCTGGACGGCGCCTCGCTGCCGGGCAAACTGGCGGACTGCCAGGAGCGGGACCCCTCCAAGGCCGAACTCTTCATCGTCGAGGGCGACTCGGCAGGCGGGTCGGCGAAGCAGGGGCGGAACCGGGCCTTCCAGGCCGTGCTGCCCCTCCGGGGGAAGATCCTCAACGTCGAGAAGGCCCGGTTCGACAAGGTCCTGTCCAGCGAGGCCATCGTCACGCTGATCACCGCCCTGGGAACCGGCATCGGGGAGGAGTCCTACGACATCAACCGGCTGCGGTACCACCGGGTGATCATCATGACCGACGCCGACGTGGACGGCCTGCACATCCGCACGCTGCTGCTGACCTTCTTCTTCCGCCACATGCCCGACGTGATCACCCGGGGGCACCTCTACATCGCCCAGCCTCCCCTCTACAAGGCGAAGCGGGGCAAGGCGGAACTCTACCTGCGGGACGACGCGGCCCTGGAGGAATGGCTCCTCGAGGGCGGGGCCGACGGCGTCGCGGTCCGCCGGCCGCCACCGGAACTGTTCCCGCTGGAAGGGCCCGCCGCCCGGCTCTACCTGCGGCGGGTCTCCCAGGCCCGGCGCCTGCTGGGCGCCCTGGACGTCCGGTGGGATTCCCGGGTCTTCCGGGCCCTGATGGACCTCCCGGACCTGAAGCCGGACGACCTCCGGGACCCGGATCGGCTGGCGGCCCTCCGGCAGCACCTCAGGACCTGGCTGGACCGGGAGGCCCCGGGGGCCCTGCTCGACGGCGAGGGCATCCGGGAGGAGTTCGACGAGGAGTTCGACTCCCGCCGCCTGGAGGTCCGGACCCGATCGGGGGGCGGGGAACGGGTCACCCGCGTGGACATCGCGCTGCTGAACCGGCCGGAGTTCCGCCAGTTGCGCGGGATCTACGCCGAGTTGCGCCGGCAGGCGGCCTGGCCGATGGAGGCCCAGGTGGACGGCGAGTCCCGGACCTTCGAGAGTCCCGAGAGGCTCCTGGACCAGGTGCTGGCCCGGGGGCAGAAGGGCGTCTCGATCCAGCGGTACAAGGGACTGGGCGAGATGAACCCGGAGCAGTTGTGGGAGACCACGATGAACCCCGACACCCGAAGCCTCCTGAAGGTCAACGTGGTCGACGCGGTGGAGGCGGACTCGGTCTTCACGCTGCTGATGGGCGACCAGGTGGACCCGCGGCGGGAGTTCATCATGCAGAACGCCCTGACGGTCCGGAACCTGGACATCTAGCGTCGGGGGGGCCATGGACCCGGACCGGGACTCCCGATCCTACCTGGAACGCCTGGAGTCCTTCTTCCTCTCCCTGATCCGGAAAGGAATGGCCCTCCGGGCCGCCGACGTGGCCCTCCTCCGGGAGTGGCAGCAGCGGGAGGTCCCCGAGGACCTGGTCCGGCGGGGCCTCCAGGAGGGGGTCCGGCGCTTCCTGGCCACGGCGGACCCCGGCGCACCGCTGCCGTCCAGCCTCCGGTACTACCGGAGCGCCGTGGAGGCGGAGATCGCGGTCTGGCAGAGGGCCCGGGACCAGGGGCGGCGCATCGGATCGGAATTCCCCGCGGCCCGGGCGGCGCCGGACCTCCAGGAGGTGGCGATGGCCCACGCGAGGGCCTCCATGGAACAGGCCCCCAACGAACCGGCCCGGGCCCTGTGGCGGGAGGCCCTCGAGGCCCTGGAGAACCGCCATCCCAGCGAGTCGCTGCTGGATCTGCTGGATGCGCTGGACGACCGGCTGGCGAGGGGACTGGTCCGGTGCGCCGGCGACGAGGTCTGGCAGGAGACCGAGGAGCGCCTGGGCCGGACCCTGGCCGACGCGAGGCAGCGGGGAGCCGGTCCCGAGGCCCTGGCGGATCTCCAGCGGGCGGGAATCCGGGCGGCGGCGGAGGAACGGGCGGGGTTCCGGGGCCTGCTGGACGCGGTGCGTCGAGCCTCGGAAGGACCGGGCGGACGGGGGAGGCCATGAACTGCCTGCGGTGCGGGGATCGGGGCTACCTGCTGGAATCCCTGGACGAGAAGGCGGCCGCCCGGGTCTGCCCCTGCCGGCTCCCATGCCCGATGTGCGGAGGCAGCGGATGGGTCTTCGACCAGTCGTCCGTGCCTCCCTCCACCCGGCCCTGCGACTGCCGCCACCTCCACCGCCACGTCGCCCGGTTCAACGAGGCCGGGATCCCGGCTCGGATGGCACGCTGCACGCTGGAGAAGTTCGAGGCCCGGGGAGGCAACCAGGGACTGGTCCAGAAGCAGATGAAGCGCTGGCGGGAAAACTACCGCCCCGGGGCCCGGGGGATGCTGCTCTTCGGGGCCCCGGGAGTCGGCAAGACCCACCTGTGCAGCGCCCTCCTGTCCCACTTCGCCCTCGAGCGGGGCTACACGGTGCGCTTCGTGGACTTCTTCCACCTGCTGTCGGACCTCAAGGCGGCCTACCAGGCCGACCAGGGGGAGGAGGCCCTGCTGGGTCCCCTGGTGGAGGTGGACGTGCTGGCCATCGACGAACTGGGAAAGGGCCGGGCCACCGAGTGGGAGGTCTCGGTGCTGGACCAGTTGGTGAGCCGCCGCTACAACGCCCACCGGACCCTGATCGCCACCACCAACTTCGACCCGAGGGACCCGGCTCCCGAGAGTCCCGACGCCCTTCCCCGGCTGAAGGACCGGGTGGGGGACCGCATCCACAGTCGCCTCTACGAACTCTGTGACTTCATCGAACTGCGCGGGCCCGACGGCCGCCGGGCCGGGCGGGACTGACCGCCGGGGACTCTCGAAGGGGGAGGCTCAAAGTTCCCGGCGGCCCCGGAGGGCCCGCAGCAGCGTCACCCCGTCGAGGTACTCGAGACTGCTGCCCATCGGGATGCCGGTGGCCGGACGGGTGACCTGGACCCCCAGGCCCTCCAGCACCTTCCGCAGGTAGAGCGCGGTGGTCTCCCCTTCGGCGTCGGCCGAGGTGGCGACGATCACCTCTCGGACGCCGCCGGCCCGGACCCGGTCCACCAGGGGCCCGATCCGCAGCCTCTCGGGTGGAACGCCCCGCAGGACGCTCAGGGCGCCCCCGAGCACGTGGTAGAGCCCCCGGTACTCCCCGACCCGTTCCAGGGCCAGCAGATCACCGACCCCCTCGACCGCGCAGATCACGGAGGGGTCCCGGGAGGGGTCCTGGCATAGCACGCAGAGGTCCTCCTCGGCGAAGAACCCGCACCGGGTGCAGGCCCGAACCCGCTCCTCGACGGCCGCCAGGGCCGATCGGAGGCCCGTCATCCCCTCGGGCCCCCGGCCCAGCAGGTGCAGCACGTACCGGAGGGCGGTCTTCTCCCCGACCCCCGGCAGCCGCCGGAACTCGGCCACCAGGGCCGCCACCGCGGGAGGAAGGGACAGGGACATCGGTCACCCCCTCGGATCTCCGGGTCCCGGCCCGGGATAGGGAGCCCCCTCGGGAATCACGGACAGGGGGCGGCCGCTGAAGGCCTCCACCAGGGCATTCATCGAGGGATGCCGCAGGAAGAGGTCCAGGGTCTCCCGCTCGCTGCGGACCGGGACCGCCGGGGCCGGATCGGGGGCGGGGGTAGCGGTTGCCGCCGCCGCGACGCCGGCCGGGGGCGGTGGCGAGGCCATCTCCTGGAGCCGGCGGGCCATGCCGACCGCCCCGCCGGAAGCAGGCGCCGAGGCGGGCGCGGCCCGGTTCGGGGCGGCCACCGGGGAGGGGCGGGGGACGGGCGGAACCGGGGCGCCGGGCATCGGGGGCAGGGATCCCGTCCCGGAAGGCCCCCCGGGAATCCCCCGGGAGAGGTCCTCCAGTCGCGCCACCAGGTCCTCGACCCGGGAGAGGTGCGACAGGCGCGCCGCCCGGACCAGCGCCGCCTCGGCCAGCAGTTCGGGGCTTCGGGAATCGGCGGCCCGGTCCGCCGCCTGGACCAGCAGGTGCAGCAGAGTCGCCAGGGACTCCACGGGCCGATCGCCGATCCGTTGCTGCAGCCCCGCGATCTCCCCCTCGGTCAGGCCCGCTTCCCGGGCCGCCTCGGGTCCCAGGACCTGGAACCGGAGGCCCTGGGAGAGATGACGGGCCAGGTCCTGGAGGATCTGCCGGGCCGGGATCCCCTGCTGGAGCGCCCGGGTCAGCCCTCGGATCACCCCCGCCGGGTCCTCCCCGAGGACCGCCGAGAGGAGGTCCTCCACCAGGCCCTGGTGCCCCGTCCGGAGCACGGCCGAGACCGCCTCGGAGGTCACCTGGCCGCCGGCGAACCCGATCACCTGGTCCAGCAGGCTGCAGGCGTCCCGGAGGCTCCCGTCGGCCTCCCGGGCCACCATCCGCAGCGCCTCGTCCTGGGCCTCGATCCCCTCGGTCGTGACGATGTTCCGGAGGTGCGCGACCAGGTCCGGCATCCCGATGCGCCGGAACTCGAAGACCTGGCACCGGGAGAGGATCGTGGCCGGGACCCGGTGCAGTTCGGTGGTGGCCAGCACGAACACCACGTGGGCCGGAGGCTCCTCGAGGGTCTTCAGCAGGGCGTTGAAGGCCTCGGTGGTCAGCATGTGCACTTCGTCGATGATGTAGACCTTGTAGCGCCCCGACGAGGCCGCGAACGACACCGCCTCCCGCAGTTCGCGGATGTTGTCCACTCCCCGGTTCGAGGCCCCGTCGATCTCGATGACGTCCATCGAGGACCCGTCGGTGACCGCCCGGCACGAAGCGCAGCGATTGCAGGGAGTCGTGGTGGGGCCCTGCTGGCAATTCAGGGCCTTCGCGAGGATCCGGGCGGCGCTGGTCTTGCCGACCCCCCGGATCCCGGTGAACAGGTAGGCGTGGGCGATGCGCCCCTGCTGAATCACGTTCCGGAACGTGGTGGCCACGTGGTCCTGGCCGACCAGTTCCTCGAAGGTCTGGGGTCTCCACTTGCGGGCGATCACCTGGTAGGCCATGGGTTGCCCGACCTGGAGGAGAGGGGATGCCGGGACGGGACACCCGCAACGATGCTGACCGTTGCTTCCTTCCGGACCTGGCGGGGTTGGGCACCCTTGCGCCGCCCCGTCCCGGCAGGGGAAGCATAGACGAGGCCTCCCCCGGATGCAAGCCCTTGACGGACCCGAGAGAAGGGCTACACTCCGCCTGCCCGCAACGGCGGGAGTGACCCGGGTTTTTCCAGGAGCCGAACGTGGACGAGGACGCCAGTCCGTCAGAGGTCCAGCGGGTCGGCCTCCCGTCGCCCCGCTGAACCCGAGCCGCGGACCGCACGTCCCCTCTGGTGGACCCCGCCGGAAGACGCCGATCCGGTCTCCGCCGAGGACCGGGCGCTTCCGGAGGATCCCTGTCCGGCCGGGAGGCGGAAATGGCCGCTCCGCTGATCGTTCGCCCGAACCGGTGGGACCTCCTGACCGTCCCCCTGGTGCTGGGCCTCTTCGGGCTGCTGGCCTGGGGGCTCCGCCAGATGACGGTCCCCTTCGAGCCGGAACACGCGGTCCGCCTGTCCCTGGACCCCTGGAACCTCCCCGAATACGCCTTCCGGACCGTGCTCCGGATGGCCGGGGCCCTGGTGATGTCCTTCCTGTTCACCTTCACCTACGGCTCCCTGGCGGCCAAGAGCCCCCGGGCCGAGCGCATCCTGGTCCCGGTGCTGGACGTGCTGCAGTCGGTCCCGATCCTGGGCTTCCTGGCGATCACCGTGACGGGGTTCATGGCGCTGTTCCCCGGGAACCTGCTCGGGGTCGAACTGGCCTCGATGTTCGCGATCTTCACCTCCCAGGCCTGGAACATGGCCTTCAGTTTCTACCAGTCACTGAAGACCGTGCCCCGGGACCTGACCCAGGCCGCGAACCTGTTCGGGCTGTCGCCGTGGCAGCGCTTCTGGCGCCTGGAGGTCCCCTTCGCGATGCCGGGCCTGGTCTGGAACACGATGATGTCGGTGTCGGGAGGCTGGTTCTTCGTGGTGGCCTCCGAGGCCATCGCCGTGGGCACCACCCAGGTGCAGTTGCCGGGGATCGGGTCCTACGTGGCCGAGGCCATCCGGCAGCAGGACCTGGGTTCGGTGGGACTGGCCCTGGTGACGATGCTGATCGTGATCCTGGCCTACGACCAGGTCTTCTTCCGGCCGCTGGTCGCCTGGTCCCGGAAGTTCAAGTTCGAGATGATCGAGGAGGAGGAGGAACCCGCGTCCTGGATGCTGGACTGGATCCGGCGGACGAGGGTCGCCAGGGAAGTCCTCCGGGCGGCAGGAGGCGTGGCCCGGAGGATCCTGCTGCGGCCCCCGACCCGGCGCCGGGTTTCGATCGCGGGAGGGTCTCACCGCCTCCGGGGTCTCCTGCGCCATGCCTTCTGGCCGCTGGTGCTGGGAATCGGGGTCCTGGGTGCCCACCGCTTCTACACCTTCTCCCTGGAACCCCTGGGATGGTCGGAGGTCCTGCGGGCCCTGGGATACGGGGCCCTGACGCTGCTCCGGGTGGTGCTGCTGATCGGGATCGCCTGCCTGGTCTGGGTCCCCGTCGGGGTCTTCATCGGCCTGCGGCCGCGCCTGGCGGTCCGGTTCCAGC
Organism: Myxococcota bacterium; assembly: GCA_017994695.1. Classification (GTDB taxonomy): domain Bacteria; phylum Myxococcota_A; class UBA9042; order DTJE01; family DTJE01; genus JAGOKF01. Next base: position 72,033 of record JAGOKF010000007.1, read on the forward strand.
CCCTGGCGCAGTTCCTGGCGGCCTTCCCGGCGAACCTCTTCTTCCCGGTCGCCGTGGTGCTGATCCGCCGGTTCGCCCTGAACCCGGAGGTCTTCACGGCGCCCCTGATGGTCCTGGGGACCCAGTGGTACATCCTGTTCAACGTGATCGCAGGCGCCAGCGCGATCCCGGCGGACCTCAAGGAGACCGCCAGGAGCCTGGGCGTCCGGGGAATCCTGCGCTGGAGACGGCTGCTGCTGCCCGCCCTGCTGCCCTACCTGACCACGGGCCTGATCAACGCCTCGGGGGGCACCTGGAACGCGAGCATCGTGGCCGAGGTGGTGTCCTGGGGCGAGGACACGCTGGTGGCCACCGGGCTCGGGTCCTACATCGCCCTGGCCACGGAGGGAGGGGACATCCCGCGGGTCGTGCTGGGCGTCGTGGTGATGAGCCTCTACGTCGTGACCGTCGAGAGGCTGGTGTGGAGGCGGCTGTACGGCCTGGCCGAGGCCCGTTTCCGACTGGACTGAGGAGAAGGCGATGGTGGGCGAGAACCGGGGGGAACTGTTGCGGCTGAAGGCGGTCGAGAAATCCTTCCGGCCCCCGTCGGGAGGGGTGCAGCACGTGCTGAAGGACGTGTCCTTCTGCCTGCGGGAAGGCGAGATCGTCGCGATCCTGGGCCGGTCCGGATCGGGGAAATCGACGCTGCTGCGGATCTGTTGCGGCCTGGTGCACCCCGACGGAGGCGAGGTGCTCTACCGGGGCGACCCGGTGTCGGGCCCCGTCACCCGCATGGCGATGGTGTTCCAGACCTTCGCCCTCTATCCCTGGCTCACGGTCCTGGGCAACGTGGAACTGGGCCTCGAGGCCCGGGGCATTCCCGACGAGGAGAGGCGTCGGCGGGCCCTGGCGGCCATCGACCTGATCGGCCTGGACGGCTTCGAGTCGGCCTATCCGAAGGAACTGTCGGGAGGCATGCGGCAGCGGGTGGGCATTGCCAGGGCGCTGGTCGTGGAACCGGACCTGCTGCTGATGGACGAGGCCTTCTCGGGACTCGACGTGCTGACGGCCGAGACCTTGAAGTCGGACCTGCTGGACCTCTGGATCGAGCGGAGAATGCCCACCCGGGGCATGCTGATGGTGTCCAACAACATCGAGGACGTGGTGTGGATGGCGGACCGGGTGCTGGTGCTGGCGGGGGAGCCCGCCCGGATCGGCGCCGAGGTTCCGATCCCCCTGAAGCATCCCCGGGACTGGGAATCGCCGGCCTTCAAGGCCCTGGTCGAGGAGATCTACCAAGTGCTGACGCGCCGGGTCCGAGACACCTCGGCCCAGAAGTCCCCGCTGGCGATGCGCCTGCCCACGGCCCCCATCAACCAGATGCTCGGACTGCTGGACGCGGTGGGGGAGGAGGCCTCGGGGCGCGTGGACCTGCCGGTGCTGGCCGAGGAGATGGGGCTGGAGGTGGACGACCTGTTCCCGATCCTCGAGGCCCTGGAACTGCTGGGATTCCTGAAGGTCGAGAGGGGGGACGCCGAGATCACCGACCAGGGGCGGGCCTGGCTGGACGCGGACATCCTCCAGCGCAAGCCGCTGTTCGCCGAGGCCCTGGTCCGGGCGGTGCCGATGGCGGCCCACATCCGGAAGACGCTCGATGCCCGCCCGGGCAACCGGGCCCACGAGGACCGCTTCCTGGCGGAACTGGAGAAGTTCCTGAGCGAGGACGAGGCCCGACGGGTCCTCGATGCGGTGATCGAGTGGGGCCGGTACGGCGAGTTGTTCGCCTACGACGACCACTCCGGCATGCTGAGCCTGGAGAACCCCGTGGCCCAGGAAACCCCCGTCGAAGAGACCGGTGAATAGAGGTCCCCGACATTCCCGCCAGGGCCATTCCCCTCCTTGAAATTCCGGCCGTAATCCGACACGATTCATCCGGTTTCCGCAGGTCCGGCGGGGCGGGCACCCGGAAACCGGGACGAAACACGGGGAGCATCGAATGCGAAGGGAACGGATCGCGGGGGTCCTGGTGACGATGGCCTTGTGGGGCTGCGGGGGGGGAAACGGCGGGACGGGCGACCCGGGTGCCCCGGCCGATCCCGGCGGGATCGACGTGGGGATCCGGGACGTCCCGGTGGCCGACCCGGGAGAGGGGAACCGGGACGCGACGGACTCCTGGCAGGCCGATCCGGCTCCGATCGACCCGGGGACACCGGACCTCGGCCCCATGGACCCTGGCGCGATGGATCCGGGAACGGCCGATCCGGGCGCGATCGACACCGCCGGCACGGACCCCGGAGTCCTCGACCCCGGAACCGCCGACCCCGGTCCCCAGGGTCCTCCGGGTCACACCGAGGACAACGGCGGGGCGATGCATCTCCCCGGCAAGGAGGACCCCCTCCGGAACTGCACTGCCTGCCATGGAAGCGACCTGGCCGGCGGGACGGGCCCCTCCTGCTACGACTGCCACGACAACGCCGATCACACCCGGAGCCGCGGCGGAACCATGCACCGTTCCGGGTCCTCGGGAACCTGCACGACCTGCCACGGGCCGAACAACACCGGGGGCCTCGGCCCCGCCTGCTCCAGGTGCCACTAGGGCTGGACGTCCCTCCGGAACCGCCGGAGGGCCTCCGGGTCCAGCGGACGAAGGGCCAGTTCCAGTTCCGGCTTGCGGATGCCGATCACCGAGGCGGACTGGGCGGTGTAGGGGCGGTTAGGAATCCGCTCGGCCAGATCGGGGTCTGCGGCGGCCACGGCCGCGGCGGCCTCGCAGGAGGGCAGCATCCGCCCGGGCACCGGGGACCGGTGGCAGTCGAGCCCCTGGTAGAACCAGGCGGGACCCCCGGGAGCATCCCCGAGGCGTGCATCCTCCCGGGCCCCCCGGACGTCCAGCACCCGGCCCGAGACCCAGGCCAGGGCCAGCCAGAGGTGGTTGCCCCGGAAGACCGGCAGGATCGAACTCGGCGGCATCCTGGCCTCCGGGCCGAAATCCACCACGTCGTCGGCCACGATCACCCGGGACCGGTCGGGAAGCCGGTCCACCGCCGACCGGGCGAACCGGAACTCCCGCTGGGGGTTGAAGTCCTGGTCCCACAGGGCCCCGCGGTGGGTCGCCACCGGGGAAGCCAGCACCCCGACCAGCGCCAGGGTCGCCGCCCGGCGGGCCACCGGCCTGTGTTCCAGGGTTCTCAGGACCTGCCAGGCCCCCAAGCCCACCGAGGCGGCCACCGGCCCCAGGAAGACCACGTGGTGGCGGAGGCCCTCGAAGGGGGCGATGCCCGTCCCAACGTGGCGGGTCAGGAAGTGTCCGAACCACGGCAGCAACGCCAGCAGCCACGACAGGCCCCGGATCTCTCGGGGCCTTTTCCTCCAGGGCCAGAGGGACAGCAGCCACAGGCCCACAAACGGCAGGGGAAAGGTCCCGGCGTTGACCAGCCACCCGGGATAGACC
>JAGOKF010000072.1 GCA_017994695.1 Myxococcota bacterium
CCGGTCTGGCCACCGTCGTTCCCCGGCGGGTCACCCTGGAGGAGAAACTGGCGCCGTTCGTGGACCGGGTGGTCCTGCGGCACGACCGGGACGGCGCCGTCGCCGACAGTCGCCTGGGGCGCTAGGGGGACCTGTCCACCAGCATTCCCTGGGACAGCGACAACGACGGGTCCTGGACCGCCTACTGGCTGATGGGGGAGTGCGCCCGGTGGCGGGTCACCGGGGACCCGGAGGCCCGGGCACACTTCGACAAGTCCCTGGACGCGATGCTGTTTCTCCGGGAGGCGACGGGGACGGACTGGTTCGTCGCCCGGTCGGTGATCCGCAAGGAGGGCTGCCGGCTGGACGACTGCGACCAGCCTGACGACGGCCACTGGTACACGTCCCCGGACGGGGAGTGGTGGGTGAAACGGGACACCAGCAACGACGAGTTGATCGCCCACTTCAGCATGATGGCGATGGCCTGGGAGTTCTGTGCCGACGAGTCCCAGCGGCAGCGGATCGCGGACCACCTCCGGGGCATCGTGGGGGGCCTCATCGATCACGGCTACCGCCTGATCGATCCGGTGACGGGGGAGGTGACCACCTACGGGCAACTGGACCCGGAATACGTGAACGAGTGGATCGCCGGGGTCTACGGCGACGGAGGGCTCCGGGCGGCCATCCTGCTCGCGGGACTGCAGGTGGCCTGGCTGGCCACCGGCGAGGACCGGTTCCTGCGGGCGCGCTGGTCGCTGATCGAGGACCACGGGTACGCCGACGCCGCCGAGCGGGAGATCCTCCACGAGGTCCGTCCCTACTCGATGGACAACGACGAGATGTCCTCCTGGACCTGGTGGACGCTGCTGCGCTACGAGATCGACCCGTGGCTCCGGGAGCGGTGGAAGGTCGGCTTCAGCGGCGTGTACGACGTCAAGCTCCGGCAGCAGCAGGCCGCCCTCTGGGCCCTCGTGCGGGCGACCACGGGCTTCGACGACCCGGACCTGGTGCGGGACCTCCGGGGCTGGCTGCGCCGGGCGCCGGTGGACATGATCCGGTGGGACATGCACAACAGCCACCGGAGGGACGTGGTCCCGATCGAGCGCCCCTTCGACCCCGCCGGGGGAGGCCTTCGGAGCGACGGGCGCCCGATTCCCTACGACGAGCGGCGGTGCGACCGCTTCAACACCGACCAGTACCGCCTGGACGGGGGGATGGGCGGGATGGTTGAGATGGACGGGGCCGAGGTGCTGCTCTGCTACTGGATGGCCCGCCTCTTCGGGATCCTGGTCCCGGAGTGACCCCCGGGGATTCGTGGCGCCGAACGTCCGCGGGCCGCGGCGGCGGCCCGCCTTCCCTTGACCGTGGGCGCCCGACAGATACACTGCCTCCAGGGCGGCGGCGGTTGGCCATGGGCGTCTTCTCCTCGGTGCGATCCCAGTGGAACAACGTCCGCTGCTTCCGCAGCCTCTTCCCGCTGCACCGGCTGGCCTTCCACCAGGCCACGCTGGTCCGGGACCTGTTCCGGGGCGACGGCAGCGCCTCCCCTCCCCTGGTGGTGAACCTGCTGCTGACCTCCCGGTGCAACCTGAACTGCGCCATGTGCTCGGTGAAGGAGTTCCGGAAGCGGCGCTACCAGGAACTGACGGTCCGCGACATCGAGAACCTGGCCCGCCAGGGCCGGGAGATCGGCGCGACCTTCTACATGGGCGGCGGCGAGCCCTTCGTCCGGCCCGACCTCCTGGACCTGGTCGCCGCGGTGAAGGGACAGGGGCGTCCCCTGGGGATCGTCACCAACGGCCTCGGCCTCGGGCCCTCGGCGGCCCGGGAACTGCACCGGCTGCGCCTGGACCACCTGATGGTGTCCCTCCACGGGCCCGAGGAGATCCACGACCGCATCGTCGGCGTGCCGGGGTCCTTCCGGAAGGTCGCCGAAAACGTCCGGGCCTTCTGCGCCATTCCGGGACGCCGGACCACCGTGGTGCTGAACTTCGTGCTTTCCCGGGACAACATCGAGTCCCTGCCCCGGTTCGTGGACCTGGGGAAGTCCCTCGGGGTGGATCGCGTCCGGGTCGAGCACCTGCTCTACCTGACCGAAGAGGACGTCCGGAAACACGACGCCTGGTGCGAGGCCCGTCTCCCGCCCCACCTGAAGGACCGCTTCCATGCCTCGTCGTTCCTGTGCCAGGCGGACTCGGTGAACGGCATGGCCGAGCGCCTGCCGGCCGTGCTGGACCAGGTCAAGAAGGATCACGGGGACTTCGTCATCCTGAAGCCCTACCTGGGGCCCGACGACTTCCGGCGCTGGTACGGCGGCGACGGGCTCGGGGCGGGGCGCCCGTGCCTGTTCGTCTGGCGGGCCCTCTTCGTCGAGCCCGACGGGTCGGTGATCCCCTGCCAGCACTACGGCCAGATGGTGATGGGCAACGTCCGGGAGCAGTCGCTGCTGGAGATCTGGAACCGCCCGGAGTACCGGGAGATGCGCCGGGTGGTCCGGCATGGCGACCTCCCGGCCTGCACCCGTTGCTGCAAACTGTAGGGACTCCATGACCCCTCCCGGTCGTCTTCGGCGCGGGCCCCTGATGCTGGCCGTCGGCCTGGCCCTGGTTTCCGCCCCGTCCCCGGCCCAGCACGCGTCCGGTGGGCCTTCGTCCCGGGTGCTGGATCCCGGCATGGAAGGGGTGGTGCGGGGCATCTTCCAGCCGGTCCGGGACTGCCGGGTCCAGGGCATCGCGATCCGGGGCGGAGTGGCAGAGGCCCTGCTGGAACCGGCAGAGGGGGGCGCCTGCCGGGTGCTGCTGGTGGCCCCCGGGGAGCCGGTCGAGGGGACCCTGCTTCGCCGGCCGGGGGCCCGGGTGGACCTGGTCCACGACCCTTCCTGCCCGGGGCCCTGCATCGACCAGGTGCTTCAGGGGATCGCGTCGGCCGGGGCATCGATCCGGTTCGTGGAGGCCGGGACGGGGCCCCGGGGGGGCGGCGACCCGGGCCTCGATCCATCGGCTCCGGAGGGCCGGCGCCCCGGCCCCGGCACGCCGCTGCTGGGACCGGAGGCGTCCCTGGCCCTTTCGGCAATCCTCGGACTGGTCCTGGCGGGGGCGCTCCTCGGGGGCCTGCCCTGGGCCGCCCGGCGCATCCTGGCCTGGGACCACGGGTGGGTGCTGCTGGTGCTGGTCGTGGGCGCGGGCCTGGTCCTGCTGGGCGAGGCCCTGACGGCGACGCTCCGGTCCGGCGACGAGTGGATCAACCAGTCCTACGTCCTCACGGCGACCTGGAGCGCCCTGAACCAGGGTCAGTATCCCCACCCGGCCCTCCATTTCGAGGTCCTCGCGGCGGCGAACGGGCTCCGGACGCTGATCCACTCGGTGGCCACCTCCCGGGGCCTGCTGGAGGCGTCGCTGGACCTGGCGATCCGGCATCCCTTCGACTCGATCCTGCTGGCCCGGGCCCTTTCGATCCTGTCCTGGATGGGAGTCGTCGTGGTCACCTGGCACCTGGCGACCCGGTTCGGGGGCGCCTGGTGGACCGGGCTGCTGGCGGCCCTGGTGGTGATTCGGGGCGAGCAGCTCTACCCCAGCACCCTGTCCCCCTATCCCCTGGGCATCCTGCTGACGGTCCTGGCCATCGACCTGGCCTGGCGGGATCGCCGGGACGCGGGAACCCGGGGACCTGCCCTCCCGGGGGTGTGCATGGGGGCCGCCATCGGCACCCACTACCTGGCGGCCCTCTTCGCTCCCCTGGCGGTCCTCGCCTTGTTCATGGCGCCGGGAACGCTCGCCGGGAAGGTGCGCCTGTCCCTTCGCTGGGCTTTCTGGGTCGCCGCGGGTTTCCTGGTCACCAATCCCCGCCTGGTGCTGGAACTGCCGAACTACCTGCACTTCTGGCACTACCGGGTCCGGGAACTGCAGGTCTTCGATCCCTACAACGCCTGGTCGCGCCCCGCCGACTCCCGGGCCCTGTCCCCGGCCTTCTACTGGGAACTGTTCCGGGGCCGGGACCTCCGGGGGGCGATGCTGGCCGGGACCCTGGTCTTCCTGGTCTCCTCGATCCGTCGTCGGGATCACCGTTTCCTCTTCCCGGTGGTCTGGGGCCTGGTGCCTGTCGTCGTGCTGTCGCTGGTGGCCACCCGCTACGAGCATTACCTCCAGTTCCTGCTGCCGGGGGCGGCGGTGCTGGCCTTCGCCTGGCTTCCCAGGGTGATGCCGGATGCCCTGGGACCGCGGTTCCGGACCCTGGCGGTCCTGCCCCTGGCGGTCTTCCTGGCCCATGTCCCCTCCCTCGGCCATCCGCCGATGGCCGGCTGGGGACGGGGGCTGGTCTGGAGCGATCCCTTCGGGGCCGCTGCGACGTGGATCCGGTCCCGCCCGGAGGTCGCGGACCGGATCTTCGTGTCGGGGCTCCCGATGGACGTCGCGGGACCAGTGCTGGAGGACCGGGGGTTCGGGGCGATGATGGGCCGGGAGGCGGCGTCCCGGCTGTTCCGGGAGACGGGCATCCGGGTGGACTGGAGGGACGTTCGCGCGGGCGGGCCCGGCTTCGTTCCCGATCGTCCCTGGATCACCCTCGGGGAGGTCACGGCCGTCCCGGCTCCGCCGGGGGACCGGTGGCGGCTGGCGGACTGGATCCAGCAGGGGGGCCTGGAGTTCCGCCTCTGGGTTCCCCGGGGCGAGGGGCCATGAAGGAACCGGGACCGGGAGATCGGGGCCCCCGCCCCTGGTGGAGGGGACCGGCAACGGCATGGGCCGCGGTGCTGGCCATCTTCACCGTCCTGGTGACCCGGATCCCGGGATTCGACGTCCTCTCGTTCCACCTGTCCCTGGCCGTCGCCCCGCTGCTGGCGATGGCCACCGGGTCCCTGGCGGCGAGCCTGGCCCTGGAGTTCCGGGACTGGTGGACCGCGGTCCGGAAGGCCTCGGCCCGGGCGGCCCTGCTGGCCGGAATCCCCCTGGCCGGGGGCCTGGTCTCGGGGTTCCTGGCCGGGCCCTGCGACCTGGGACAGGGACTCCGGTTCTACCTGGTCGGCCCGGTGGCCTCGGCGATGACGGCCCTTCCCGTCGGGCTCTGGTGTGGCCGGATCGGGCGGGGACCCAGGAGGGCATCGGCGATCTGGGTGGCGTTCTTCGTGCTGTCCTTCGTGCCGGCGGCCGTGGATCTCTACCGGCAGCCGGCCATCTTCTTCCATGCCCCCTTCCTGGGGCGATACCCCGGGGCCATCTACGACGTCGCCCTGGAGGTGACCGCCGCCGACCTGGCCTTCCGGCTGGCCTGCCTGTCGGGGGCCGCCGGCCTGCTGCTGGCCGGAGGGGCCGTCTTCGGGGGAGGGCGCGGGAGGAGACTGATGGCCACGACAGCGGTTTCCCTCCTCGGGATCTCCCTGGGCCTGGGCGTCCAGGGTTCCACCTGGGGCTTCCGGGTCACCCGCGACGACCTGGAGCGGGTGCTGTCCCGCGAGGAGACGGAGGGACGATGCCGCCTGCGGCATGACGGCTCCCTGGACCCGGCCCAGGCCCGGGGGATCCTGCGGGACTGCCAGTACCATCTCCGGAAGGCCGAGTCCTTCTTCGACCTGCCCCCGGGGCCGCCGATCACGATCTACCGCTACCGGGACGACGACCAGAAGGCCCGCTGGCTGGGGGCCCGGCGGGTGGAGATTGCCAAGCCTTGGCAGGACGCGGTGCACCTGGGGGGCACGGTGCCCCTGGACCCGGTGATCGGCCACGAGATCGCCCACGTGGTGGCGGGCCGCCTGGCTCCCGGCCCCTTCCGGGTGCCCCTCCGGTGGGGCCTGGTCCCGGACATGGCCCGGGTGGAGGGATTGGCGGAGGCGGTCGCCTTCGAGGACGACGGGCCCTCCTCCCACGAGTGGGCCCGGGCGATGCTGCTGGCCGGGGTCCCGGCGGACCTCGAGGGCCTCTTCGGGACGTGGTCCTTCCTTGCGGCCGCCCCCTCCCGGGCCTACACCCTGGCGGGGTCCTTCCTCCGGTTCGTGGCCGATCGGCACGGCACCGGGGCCCTCCGGGCCATCGCCCGGGGCGCGTCCTTCGACGAGGCCACCGGATCCTCCCTGAGGGACCTCCAGGCCCGGTGGCGGGAGGACCTGGACCAGGAGGCCCCGGCGGTGGACCGCCTGCTGCTGGACCGGGCCTCCGGGAGGTTCGGGGGTCCCGGCGTGCTGGGGTATCGCTGCGCGGTGGACGTGGGCAGACTGAACCGGCGGACCGCCGAGGCCCTGGAGAACGGGGACCTGGGGCAGGCCGAGGCGTGCCTCCGGGAGGCCCTGCGGTACGACCCCGGATCCCCGGGCCTGGTCCGGGCCCTGGCCCGGTTCCGGGCGGCCCGGGGGGACTTCCGGGGGGCCCGGACCCTGCTGGGCGGAGGGGTCCCGACCTCCCCTCCGGGCGACCGCCTGGCCCTGGCGGACTTCGCGGCGCTGGAGGACGGAACCTCCGATGCCGAGGGGTTTGCTCGGGAGACCTGGCGGGCGCTTGCGGCCGGCCTTCCTCCCCACGCGTCGGAGTCCCGGGCCCTGGCGGCCCGGGATCATGCCCTGGATCTGCCTCCCGGGGTCCGGCGGGCCGTGCTGGGGCTCCTGGCGGGATTGCCCGGGGCGGAGGCCGGCCTGGCCGAGGCCGTTGCCCTGGCCCCCGACGACGGGCTCGTCCGGTGGCTCGCCGGGCGCCTGGCCCTGGGGGAGGGACGGTTTTCCGAGGCCCTGGACCACCTGGTCTGCGCCGGGATCCTGGGCCTCCCGGGGCCCGCCGTCCCGGCAGATCCGGATCCCTTCCGGGCCGAGCACCGGAAGTCCCTGGGGATCGCCGCCCTGGGATCGGGGCGCCTCGCCCTGGCCCGGGAGGCCCTGTCCGAGGCCCTGGAGGCCGTCCCCTACGAGGGGGAACGGCTCTTCCTGGAGGACCTGCTGGCCCGCATTCCGACGTGGCAGGCCCCCTGACCCTCTCGCCCGAGGATGGTTCCGTCGGGGATTCCTGGTGGTCCCGGACCGGGGTTCCCGTCCGCTCCGGCCGTGCTATCCTGTCTCTACGGGCAAGGATGGAAGGCGACCGGAACTCCGGATGGGGAGGAGTCCATGGGCCTGGAACTGGATCTGCGACAGGTGGTCTTCGTCCTGTCCGACGCCCTGGACCTGGTGGGGGTGGACGACGTGGCCCACGGCAAGCGGGTGGCCTACATGGCGGTCCGGGTGGGAGAGACCCTGGGGCTTCCCCCGGAGGACCTGGACGAACTCCTCTACGGGGGGCTGTTCCATGACTGCGGGGTCTCCTCGACCCGGGAGCACCGGTCCCTGGCCGGGGGTCTGGACTGGGACGGGGAGGATTTCCATTGCGTCCGCGGGGCCCGGCGCGTGGCGACCTTCGGGCCGCTGGCCTTCCTGGAACCCCTGATCCGCTGGCACCACACCCATGCCGACCGGCTGGATCGCCAGGACCTCCCGGATCGGACCCGCCGCCTGGCCAACCTGATCTACCTGGCGGACCGGGTGGACGTGCTGGTGGCGAGTCACCAGGAAGGGGACGTCCTGCTGGCCCGACACGACATCCGGAGGATCGTCGTTGAAAACCGGGGAACCCGCTTCCGGGAGGACGCCGTCGAGGCCTTCCTCCACGTCTCGGATCCCGAGGAGTTCTGGCTGACGCTGGAGCCCCGGGCCCTGGGGCCCTGGCTGGGGCGGCGATCGCGTCACCCCGATGCACGGACCCTGTCCCTGGACGACCTCCGGAGCCTCGGGGCGATGTTCGCGGCCATCGTGGACGCCAAGAGCCCCTTCACCGCGGAGCACAGCCTGGGGGTGACCGCCCTGGCGGGACACCTGGCGGGCATGGCGGGCATGGACACGGAGCGCAGGGGCTTCATCGAGGTCGCGGGCCTGCTCCACGACCTCGGCAAGTTGCGCGTTCCCGACGCGGTGCTGGACAAGCCGGCGGACCTCGACGGGGCGGAACGGGTCCGCATCACCCGCCACGCCTTCGACACCTACCAGATCCTCAGCCGGATCGACGGGTTCGACCAGATCGCCCGCTGGGCGGCCTACCACCACGAGTGGGTGAAGGGGGGCGGATATCCCTTCGGCGTGGGAGGGGCGGCCCTGTCCGTCGAGGCGCGCATCGTGGCCGTCGCCGACGTCTTCCAGGCCCTGGCCCAGGACCGTCCCTACCGGGAACGCATGCCCCTCTCCCGGATCCTGGAAGTGATCGACCGGATGGTGGTCTCGGGAAAACTGGACGGCGACGTCGCGGGCCTGCTGCACGGGGACGCCGATGGGTGCCTGGAGGCCGCCACGAGGCCCCCGCCGGTCCCGGCGTCCTGAAGGTCCCTCCCAGGGAAGACGGCGGGCCATGGCGCCGTCAGCCGGTCTCCCGGCGATTGGAGTCCGACGGGGGATTCTCCTCGTGAAGCCGCCGGTGCAGGGCTTCCGCCACGGGACGCGGCAGGCCCGGCACCATGCGGATCTCCTCCAGGGATGCGGCCCGGAGGCGGGCCACGGACCCGAAGTGCCGCAGCACCGCCAGCCGCCGGGCCTTCCCCAGTCCCGGAAGATCGTCCAGCACCGAGGCGCGTTCCCGGCGGGCCCGCCGCTGGCGGTGGAAGGACACGGCCACCCGGTGGGCCTCGTCCCGGACCCGCATCAGCAGGTGCAGCCCCGGGTCGTTCCGGGGAGGGGCGACGGTCGCCAGGGGGGCGGTTTCCGCGATCGTTCCCTCGCGCCATGCCCCTCCTTCGGGAAAAACCAGCCGTTCCTCGGAATGGGCCGCCGGCCCGAAGCCCCGGTCCGTCACCCGGGACTTCGCCAGTCCCGCCACCGGCACCGCGACTCCCTCCCGGGCCAGGACCTCCAGGGCCGCCCGGACCTGGGTCTCGCCTCCGTCGATCAGCAGCAGGTCCGGCCAGGGGACGCCTTCCTCCCGGTTTCGCCGGATCCGCCTCGCCAGCACCTCCCGGAGGAAGCCCACGTCCCCGGGCCCCGCATCGCCCCGCACCGCGAAGGTGCGCCGGGACCGCCGATCCGGGCGGCCGTCCACGAAGGCCACCAGGGATCCCACCGGATCGCCGCCCTGGAAGGTGGACAGGTCCAGCCCCTCGATCCGCCGGGGGCACCGGGGCAGCCCCAGGATCTGCTGGATCCTCCGGGCCGCCCGGTCCCGGACCTCCTCCCGGGCCAGGTGCTCCTCCAGCAGTTGCCGGGCGTTCTGCCGGGCCATCTCCAGGGCCTCTCCCTCGGGGCCCCGACCTCCGACCCGGACCTGGAAGCGCCGCCCCGACCGGACCCCCAGCACCTCCGCCAGGGCCTCGGTCGACACCGGCAGGTCCGGGGGGAGCCGAAGCAGGTCGGGCACCGGCGCCCGGGCGTAGTGCTGCAGCAGGATGCTGTCTGCCAGGTCCTCGAGGGGAGCCTGGACCTGGTCCACCACCAGGGGAACCCGGTCCACCAGCACCCCCGCCTCGAACCGCAGCACAGTCAAGGCGACGACCTCCCCCTCCCGGGCGACCCCCACCAGGTCCTCGTCCATCCGTCCCGGCAGCACCACGGCCTGCCGGACCATCGCGACCTGCACCGCCCGGATCCGGTCCCGCAGCCTGGCCGCCTCCTCGAAGTTCTCGGCCGCCGCGGCCCGTTCCATCGCCTCCTGCAACTGCCGCTGGACCTCGTCCATCCGGCCCCGGAGGAACAGCGCCGCCTGGTCCACCCGCTCCCGGTAGGCCTCGGCAGAGACGGCCCTCACGCAGGGGGCCGGGCACCGTCCCACCTGGTGCTCCAGGCAGGGCCGGGACCGGTTGCGGAATTCCCCGTCGTCGCAGGTCCTCAGGCCGAAATGGCGGTTCACCAGGGCATGGGTCCGGCGCACCGAGGCCGCCGACGCGTAGGGACCGAAGTACCGCGCCCCGTCGTCCTTCCGGCGCCTCACCAGGGTCAGCCGCGGGAACTCCTCGTCCGGGCCCCCCAGGCGCAGGTAGAGGTAGGTCTTGTCGTCCCGGAGCAGCACGTTGAACGGGGGCCGATGGCGCTTGATCCACTCGTTCTCCAGGATCAGCGCCTCGGTCTCGTTCCGGGTCACCACCGTCTCGATGCGATCCAGCACCTCCGACAGGCGGCTCACGAAGGGCCTCGGGTCCCCGGTGGGCTGGAAGTACTGGCGCACCCGGGCCTTCAGGTCCACGGCCTTTCCGACGTAGATCACCGCGCCCCGGTGGTCCCGCATCAGGTACACCCCGGGGGCGGATGGGACGGGGTCCAGCAGGCGCCGGACGTCGGCGGGGTCCCAGGCCATGACGGAATGCTGGGGCGTTTCCCCCCCGGTCGTCAACCGCTCCCGCCGGGGCGTTCCGCCGGGTCCAGGAGTACCTCCGTCGCGGAGGCCATGTCCCGATGGCCTTGGGGTTCCTGCCCGGTCCCCGGGAAGGATCTCAATGGATTCGCCCCGTGGCCCGCAGGAGCCCGTTCATGGTTCCCAGGTAGAGCGTTCCGTCGGGGGAGATGGCCATCGGCTGCCCGAAGTTCGCGAAGTCCAGGCCGTGGCCGGCGGGCCACCGATGGCGCGTGGCGCCGGTCCGGGCATCCACGGCGGTCACGAAGAAGTCGTAGTCCCCGTCCCCCGCCCGCTCGTAGGTGTACAGGTACAGCAGGCCGCTTCGCAGCGACAGTTTCGGTAGCACCTGGGAGGACCGCTCGGTCCCGGCCCAGACCTCGGCGCAGGTGAACCCGCCGTTGCCGTCGGGAAGAAGGTCCACCCGGACCTGGCCGCCGTCGTGGTCCGTCCAGCACCGTCCGTCACCGAGGATGGCGTTCCGGTCGATGCCGTAGTTGTCGTCCACGATCACCGAGTACTCGAGTCCCCGGGGGCCCTGGCGGTGCCAGCCGATCAACGCGTTCTCGGTGGTGCTGCGGCCCTCGGCGAAGACCGGGACCCGGCAGGCGATGCTTCCGTCGGACCGGCGGATGAACAGCACCTGCATCCGGGGATCGGCGTTGTCGGCGATGGCAACCATCTCCCCGAACAGTTGGGGCGTGGTGCCGGACCCCCAGTGGATGTTGCCCGGCTTCCGGCCGGATCCCCGGTCGTAGGGGGTGCGCCAGACGGCCCGGGGGGTCCCGTCGGGATCGGCCGAGAAGCGGTACAGGGCATGGCTGGTCACGATGAAGACTCCGTCCTCCCCCACGGCGAAGGAGTTCTGGATCTCCTCGCCTGGGAGAGCGATGGACCGGGCCCGGCCGTCGGCCTCCCGCAGCGTGCCGACCCGTCCGTATCGCGTCGTGAACCACCAGAGCCCCTGCCAGTCGGGGAGGACCATCTGCACGTGGTCCCGGGCGGGCCACTCCATCGTCACCACGTGTTCCCCGAGGTCGAACCGGGCCTCCTGGCGGAAGGCGTCGCCCCGATCATTCAGGGACAGGACCTGCACGGCGTTCTCGGCGTCGGCCAGGATCACCCGCTCCCGGTGGTCCAGGACGAAGTAGGCGGCTCCGGAGGTGTCGTCGTAGGGGAAGAGGGGATCCGAGGGGTCCCGGGGCGGCAGCGGGAACTCGGCCAGCACCGCGAGGGTGGAGGGGTCCAGGGCCAGCAGGTCGTACTGCAGGAAGGATGCCCGCACGGTCAGGATCCGTCCCGCCCGGTCGAAGGTCAGCGTCGTGCAGGTGTGCATCCCGTCGGCCAGGCGGACCAGGGACACGTCGCCCTCGGATCCCTCCGGTCCCGCCCATCGGTAGGTGTCCGACATGGAGGCGTCGTCGTGCATGTTGCTGGTGCCGTCGGGCGCCAGGAAGGGATGCTGCGGAAAGGGCAGGTGGGGGATCGCGAACTCCGGGTCGGGGGGAGGCGGAGTCTCCCCGGGGAGGTCGGCCGGGGACCCCGGGTCCGGGCCGGGCCCGGCATCGGGACCGGGGCCGGTCGAGGACCCGCAGGCCCAGCAGATCCCCATCAGGCAGGGCAGCCAGCGGCCGTGGCGACGCATCAACGGTTCTCCTGGTCGGGGTTGTCGGAGGGGTCCGGGGGAAACAGGCGGTCCATCAGTGCCCGGACGGCCTGGAAATGGAAGGGCTTGGGCAGCCGGTCCCGGAATCCGTGCTGGTCGTGATCGGCCAGCACGCCGTCCTGGGAGTATCCGCTGGTCACCACCAGGCACGCGTCGGGGTCGTCCTGGAGGATCGCCGCCGCCGTCTCCCGGCCCCCGGTGCGCCCGGGAACCACCAGGTCCAGGATGCCCAGGTCGTAGGGGACGCCCCTGGACCGGGCCTCCCGCCACGCGGCGATGGCGGGATTCCCGTCCTCGAACAGGTCGACCCGGTGCCCCAGTTTCCGGAGCATCGCCATCAGCGTCCGCTGCACCGACGGATTGTCCTCCAGCACCAGCACTCTCCGGGAAACGGGCGTTCCGACCGGGGCGCCCGGGGTGGCTGGGCGGGGTGGGACCGCCTCGGCGTCGCTGTCCGGAAGCCAGATCGAGAAGCAGGCCCCCCGGCCCGGCGGCGAGTCCACGGTCAGCGCGCCCCCGTGGCGCTGGACGATCCGGAAGGCGATGGCGAGTCCCAGGCCCGTTCCCGAGGGCCGGGTGGTGAAGTAGGGATCGAACAGGCGCGGCAGGTGGTCCGGCCGGATGCCGGGTCCCGAGTCCTGGACCGTGATCCGGATCCACGGGCCGGGTCCGGGGACCTGGGGCGCCCCGGCGGGATCGGCCACCCGATCCATCCGGATGTCGATGTGGCCGTTCCCCCCCATGGCCTGCACCGCGTTGATCACCAGGTTCTGGACCACCTGGCTGATCTGACCGGCATCGACGGAGCAGACGATGGGCTGGTCGGGGAAGCGGTACTCGCAGGACACGCCGGTGCCCGACCGGACGAAGTCGGCGGCCTGCCGGACCAGCCGCCCCAGGTCCGTCCGTTCCCGGACCGGCTCGCCGCCCCGGCTGAAGGCCAGCAACTGGCGCGTCAGGCCCTGGGCCCGGTCGCAGGCCTCCCGGGCCGATCGCACCAGGTCGGGCACCACGGGCAGGTGGCCGGTCTCCATTTCGATCAGCGACAGGCTGCCCAGGATCCCGGTCAGCAGGTTGTTGAAGTCGTGGGCGATGCCCCCGGCCAGGACCCCCAGGGACTCGAGGCGGTGGGCCCGCTCGGCGGTCTGCTCCAGCCGCCGGCGCCGGGTCACGTCCTCGATCATCACCACGTAGCGATCCCGGGACAGGGCCCAGGTCGTGGAATCGAACCAGCGCTGCACCGTGGGGAAGAAGGCCTCCTCCCGGCAGGTCACTCCCGAGAGGGCCTTCCGGAGGGTTTCGAGGCCATGGGCCAGTTCCTCCGGGGTAAAGATCTCCGAGGCTCTCCGGCCGATCACCACCGACGGGTCCAGGCCCGCGTGTTCCCGGTAGGCCGCGTTCACCTGCAGGTACCGGGCGTCCACCGGGTTCCCGTCGGGGTCCCGAATCACCTCGCAGACGGCCAGTCCCAGCCGGTGCTCCTCGAAGAGCCGGCGGTAGTGCTCCTCGCTCCGGGCCAGGGCCTCCTCGGCCTGCTTGCGGGCGTGGATGTTCCGGGTGATCCCCTGGAGGCCGACCAGGTGGCCGTCAGGATCGAACAGGAAGCCCACGTGGACCTCGCCCCATCGCAACGTGCCGTCCCGGTGCCAGTGGCGCAGTTCCAGCACGTAGGTATGGCGCTCTCCTCGGACGGCCTTGTCCCGGGCGACGCGGTACTCCCGGCGGAAGGCCTCCTCGATCATCCCGAGTTCCTTGCTTGGAAAGCGGCCTTCGGGAGGCAGGCGCACGTACTCCTCGGGGGAAAAGCCCAGGTGGGGCGTGATGGCGGGGGAGATGTAGGTGATCCGGTGGTTCGGCTCGCTCATCCAGAGCACGTCGCCCGATGCCTCGGTCATCAGGCGGAACTTTTCCGCCAGGTCCTCCAACCGCCTCCGATCCTCCATGATCCGGTCCAGGGAACGGAGGACCACCAGCGCGGCCGCATCCGGCCCTGGGGAATTCCAGGGGCACCATTGCGCCTCGACGAGTCCCGGTCGTTCGGTCCCCTCCTGCATCCGGAACAGGACCGGGCGGTCCTGGGCCTCCTGCCCGTTCCGGGCCAGCATCGACCGCAGGCGGGAGAGGTCCTCCGGCCGGATCGGCAGTTCCTCCAGCGTCCGGGGCCGGCATCCGGGGGGCAGAATCCCCGCGGGATCGCCCGTCATCCGGAGAATCCGCCCGTCCGGATCCATCTCCATCCAGAGCAGATCCGGCGAATGGCCGGCCCCTTCCGGCAAGCGGTCCCGGTCGGTCATCGGACAGGCCTCCTGGCACTTTGTGTCATGATTATTCGGGAAACCGGAAATCCGGCAAGCCCCCGGGGTCCTCGGTCATCCTGGCGTGCCTGTGGAAACCCGTTGCCGGGGGATGCCCCGGGGACGCCTCGCTTGCGGGAACCGGCCCCCATCAGGAATCGCCCGCCGCCGGCCCTTCGCACTCGACGGCTCCGATGTGGAGGCGTCCCGGGGCTCCGTTCTCCGGGGGCAGCGTGTGGCACGAGTTGCAGGAACCCTTCGGCGGCGAAAAGGACATCTCCCGCTCGTCGTCCCCCCGGATCAGGGAGACCCGGTATCCTTCGGGGAGGTCCGTCTTCGAGTAGAAGTTGCCAGCCTCGTTGGTCGCCAGGCGGAGCACCTCGGCGCCGGTTCCGTCCCGGAACACGACCTCGACGCCCGTCACCCCTTCATGGCGGTCCGCCCGGGCGCACTCGAAGACGGTCCCGGCGACCTTCCAGCGCGGAGCCCGTCCGCCCGTGTGGCACCCCATGCAGTTCTCGCCGGGGCGCATCAAGGGGCCCGTGTCGTAGCAGGCCAGGGCGGTCCATGCCGGCACCAGGGCGTACCAGGATCTCTTGGACATGCGGTTCCTCCGGTCGGACGGCAGGAGTATTAGCAGATGGTTCGGGTCGGAAAAGTCCTGGAACGGTTGCCTCGCCTCGGCGGGAGGGCTACGATTCCCAGGACGGGTGCGGATTTCCGGGGGAAGACCAGCGATGCCGGGAAGATTCGGGATCCTGCTGCTGGGGGGACTCCTTGTCGTGTTGCCGGGGGCCGCTCGAGGGCAGGCCGCGCCTCCTCCGGGTCCGGGCGCTCCAGGGGGAGGCGAGGACCCGGTCGAGGAGGTCGAGGACGTGGAGGTGGTCCAGGAGGACCCCCGCTGGGATCCCTCCCAGGTGGTGCAGATGGACCGGGCCGTCAACCTGATGTGGGCCCGGACGGTCCGCAGGATGGCCCTGGTGCTGGTGGTGGACCACCGGACCTTCTCGCCCGCCTTCAACAAGGACACCTGGCACGACCTGTTCGGCTTCGACGGGGGAGGGCTCCGGGTGGGCCTGGGGCTGCGGTTCGGCATCCTGGACGGGCTGGACGTCGGGATCTACCGGGTCAGCAATGCCACCGACGCCTTCGACACCTACCAGTTCGACGCGAAATGGTGCTTCCTGCGGGAGGACCGGCACCACCTGGACGTGGCGATCCGGGGGGGGCTGTCGTGGTTCAGCCAGCGGAACGCCCGGGACGCCGTGGGCGGCTTCGGGCAGTTGCTGGTCAGCCGGACCCTGTGGAAGCGCCTGACTCTGGGCACCGGCCTGATGTTCCACAGCGATTCCTCCAGCGACGTGAAGAGCACCGCCGACACGGACTGGTCCCTGGCGGTCCCCGGAGCCGTGGAGGTCCGGATCCTCCCGTGGCTCTCCTGGAACGTGGAGGCGGCCTTCCGGGTCGCCGGCTACGGGGCGAAATGGCCGTCCTTCTCCTCGGCGGTGAAGTTCCTGACGCCACGGCACGTCTTCGCGCTGGTGCTCAGCAACACGCAGTACGTCGGGGCCGACGGGGTGGTCGCGAACAGTTCCCGGGACTACCGGAAACTGATCGTCGGGTTCCAGGTGGTCCGGGAGTGGGGCCTGGGACGCCATTGAGGACCGAGGGGAGAGAGGCGTGAAGAGAGGGGGAATGCCATGCAGCGACGGGAGTTCCTGAAGGGGCTGGCGGTCGGGGCGGCGGCGGGGATCACGGCGACGCTGCTGCCGGTCCGGCCGGCCCTGGCGAAGAAGGTGGCGGTGGGCCTGGACAAGGCCGAGGCCCTGAAGACCGTGGGGCAGGGGACCCTGCTGCGGCTGAAGGACCGGCAGGTCCTGGTGGTCCGGGACTCGGAGACCACCGTGAAGGCCCTCCATCCGGTCTGCACGCACCAGGAGTGCATCGTCCAGTGGGACGCCGGGGCAAAGAAGGTCCGCTGTCCGTGCCACGCCTCGGGATTCGGGCTGGACGGAACGGTGCTCGAGGGCCCGGCTCCGAGGCCCCTGAAGACCATTCCGGCCCAGTTGGACGGGGACCGGGTGATCCTGACGCTGGACGACTGAACCGCTTCGGGGGTGGCCATGCGACCGGACCGCTGGGTGGCGATGTGCGCGGTGACGGGTGGCCTGTGGGCCTGCGGGGAGAAGATCGATCCCGTGCAGGCCTTCGACCTGGCAGCGGTTCCCGATGCCCCGGCGGGGGCCGTGGTGTCGTGGTGCCGGGAGGTCCGGCCCATCCTGGAGCAGTGGTGCACCGGGTGCCACGCAAGCAGCCGGACCGGCGCGGGCCGGAGCGGCGCGCCGGCGGGGGTGGACTACGACACCTACGCCCTGGCTTCGGCCAACGCGGACCGCGGACTGGCCCGGATGCAGGCCCGGAGCATGCCCCCCGGCGGGTCGGTGCCCCAGGGGGAGATCCGGACCGTGGCGCTGTGGATCGACCAGGGGAAGGCCGACTGTCCCCCTCCGGGGGGCGACGACCTGCCGCCCGGAGGAGACACGGGCCAGGGGGACCCGGGACCCGAGATCCCGGCCGTGGCCTGCTCCACGGGGGCCTACTGGACCGAGGGCGACGACGGGAAGCCCGAGATGCATCCCGGCCGGAACTGCATCGCCTGCCACGATCAACGGCGTGCCCCCGGCGAGGACGACCCTCCCCGGTTCGCGATGGCCGGGACCGTGATGGGGGCGTTCCGGGACGTGGACGACTGCATCGGGGTCCCGGGGGTGACCGTCGAGATCACCGACGCCGCCTCCGCCATCACCACCTACCGGACCAACTCCTCGGGGAACTTCCTGGCCGCCGCGGCCTTCCGGCCCGCCCTTCCCTACACGGCACGGCTCGTCCTCGACGGGCGGGAGCGGAGGATGGCCACGCCCCAGAGCAACTTGAACTGCATGGACTGCCATACCCGGGAGGGGCGCAACGGCGCCCCGGGACGGATCGTGGCCCCCTAGAACCCGGAGCCCCCGCGAGGGAGGGTGCCGCTGGAGCCGTCCCGGCGTCCGGGCTACACTGCCTCCGTTTCCCCGGGTCCTCGGGGGAACGGGCGGAGACCCTGCCTGGAGGAACCATGAGAGCCGGACCCCTGGCCCTGGCGTGCCTGTTCGTGGCCTGCGGCGGAGGGGGCGGAACCCCTGCGGATTCCGGTCCCGGGGACGCCCGGACCGACCCGGGATGGACCGGGGACGGGGATCTCCCCGGGGAGGAGGGCCGCCTAGACCCGGGAGCAGACGCGCCGCCGGCCGACGGGATCGGGGGACCGGACGGGACCGACGCGGCGCCGGAGATCGTCCCGCCGCCGGGGGTGGTGCGGTTCGTCCACCTGTCGGACGTCCACGTCTGGGGGGACGCGGCCAGGCCGGACCCGGCCCACGTCGTGAAGGCCGTGGCCCGCCTGAACCAGGTGGACTTCCCGGCGGACCTGGCGGTGGTCACCGGCGACCTGGTGGACTACCTGGCCGACGACCTCCGCCCCGAGGACGAATCCACCTTCCGGATCGCCCTGCGCACCCTCGGGGACCTGAAGTGGCCGGTCCGCGTCGGGGTCGGGAACCACGAGTACTACCGGGATGCCATGCTCCGGATCACCGCCGACAAGGCGGCCCGGGACGCCTGGCTGTCCCGGGTCCTGGGCACGGACCTCGACTTCGCGGTGGTGCAGAACGGGGTCCGCCTCGTGATGATGAACTCGATGGCCGGCGACCAGTGGTCGTCGTCCAGCGGCCTGGTCGGGTCGTTCACGGCGTCGCAGCTGGCCTGGCTCCGGGAACAGGCGGCCGACGGGACGCCCACGATCCTGTTCTTCCACCACCCTCCCAGCGAGGACCTCGCGACCGGGGGACAGGACACCCTCTGCCAGGTCGTCACGGACCATCCCGGGGTGTTCCAGGGGGTCTTCGCGGGCCATCTCCACGGCTTCTGGAAAGGGACCTTCTGCGGGCTGCCCTACTACCTGGTGCGCAACGTGGATCCCTCGGGGGTGTTCTACTACCTGGTGGAGTACGACGCATCGGCCCGTCGCCTGTCCATCGTCAACGAGGGGGACATCCCCTTCGGCAGCCTGCCCGAGTTCCGGTGCGACCCGTCCGAGGGGACCCTGGCGGATCCCGCGACGCTCGTGGACACGGTCCACGTGCTGCACCTGGGCACCCTGTCCACGAACCTCCCCGGCCTGACGGGCTTCAACGGGGACGGCCTCGACGACATGCCCTTCGTCTTCCGGGTGGACTCCTGGGATGCCGGGACGCGGAGTTTCCAGGGACGGATGACCTTCGCCCGCCGGCAGTCGGGGTGGTACGCCTACCTCGACTCGGTGTCCTGCGTCGATTTCCCGATCCAGGTGGACGGCCCCTGCGGGTCCGGTGGACCCGTCCGCATCGACCTGGACCTGGCCCCCCTGCTGCGGGCCCTCCTGGACATCCCCCTGGACCCGTCCTGGCACGTCCGCCTGGAAGTCCAGGAACTGACCCTGAAGGTCCGGTTCGACGACTCGGCGGGGGCGCCCCGGGTGGCGACGGGCCTGATCGAGATCCACGCCACCGGACGCAAGGCCCTGGACGACCTGGACGCGATCCTGGCCGGGGAGTACTGCAAGGGCGCCATTTCCGGCTGCGTGCCCGGATCCTCGGAGGCGATGCCTCCCTGCCAGGGCGACCCCCCGACGGTGGATCCGGACGCCGTTCCCGAGGAGTGCGACGTGCTGATCGGGGGCTACTCCCTCCGGTTCCTGAAGACCTTCCTGTCCAGCTATCCCCTGGACAACATGCTGCTGGTCGGGGAGGCCCAGGGCACCGTGGTTCCCGAGTCCCAGACACCGGTCCCCGGGGGGATCGACCCCCTGGTGTTCGATGGGGGACCCGGCCGCAATTGCCAACGCTGAAAGATCGATCCTCCCCGCGGACCCCGGGTCCGTTTGACTCCTCCGGGGGGATTCGCCACCATTCGTGGCCGCCGGGTCGGGTCGGGCCCTCCGGCACTCCTTCAGACTGCTTGGGAGCAGGGCATGAGGTCGGCCAGAGGCGTTCCCGGACTTGCCCGGTTGCCGGGGTTCGCGCCCTTCCTCGCGTTCGTCGCGCTCCTCGCGGGTGCGGCGGGGGCGGCTCCGCTGCGGGACAAGCCGGTCCGGGTGGTCCAGCCCGACGGGACCGAGTGGTGGATCCTGGTCAGCGGCGACGAGTACCGCCAGCGCCTCCACGATGCGCGGGGCTTCACCGTCGTCCGGGACCCTGCCGGCTGGTGGGTCTACGCCGACGAGGTGGGCGGGCGCCTGGTCCCCACCGTGGTGGCCCTCGGCCAGGGCGACCCGGAACGGATCGGGCTGCCGCGCGAGGCCCTCGACCGGGCGGAGACCATCGTGCCGTGGCTCGCCGCGGTGCCTCGTCCCGGCGGGACCCCGCCGACGGGCCCCGCTCCGGCCCCGGCGCCCCGGAACCCCGCTCCCCGCACCGGGACGATGAACAGCCTGGTGGTCTTCGTCCGGTTCAGCGACCAGGCCGAATTCGGGCAGCCCATCGGGACCTACGACGCGCCCCTGAACGGGTCCGGGGTCTCGATGCGGTCCTATTTCCGGGAGGTCTCCTACCAGCAGTTGA
>JAGOKF010000073.1 GCA_017994695.1 Myxococcota bacterium
CAGAGATTATCCGCTGTCGGCCCCTCCTTGTCAAGGATTTTGTCGCAAAATCCACATGTTACATCCCACAGAAAACCGCACCCCCTCCCACTACACCACCCTTCCAAAATGAGGGGATGGGTCAGGGGCCGCACCGGTTGCTTCCGGGTCCGGTTCTCTCTACACTGGTCGCTGGTCTGACCAGCGACCTTCCCCGGGAGGCGCCGATGACGGAACTCGACCTGGCCCCGCTGCGGTCGGTGCCGCTCCGCGAGGTCTTCCTGGAGCGGTTCATGGGGATGCTGCTCTCCGGGCGGCTGCGGCCGGGAGACTTCCTTCCCCCCGAACGGGAACTGGCGACCCGGCTCCGGGTCAGCCGGCCGGTGGTCCACGACGGCCTGATGGAACTGCAGGCCCGGGGCGTGGTGCGGGTCCACCCCCGCCTGGGGACCGAGGTGCTGGACGTCCGCCGGTCGGGATCCCTGGCGTTCCTGGAGGCCCTCTTCCGGTTCCAGGAAGGAGGACTGGACCCCGACTGGCTCCGGGAGGCCCAGGCCGTCCGGTCCCTGATCGAGTGCCAGGTCGCCCGGGAGGCGGCCCGCCTTCGCGCCGGAGAGGACCTCCGGGAACTGCGGGACCTGCTGGACCGGGAGGACCGCACCGGACCGGAACGCCGGGAGGACTGGGTCGAACTGGACTTCCGGTTCCACCACGCCCTGGCCATGGCCAGCGGCAACCGCCTCTTCCCGATGGTGATCAACTCCTTCGGGCCCGCCTGGAGGACCCTCGCCGGGGAGTTCTTCCGGGACCCCCAGGTGGTCCCGGGAGTCCGCCGGGGCCACCGGCTCATCGTCGAGGCGGTAACCGCCGGGAATGCCGAGGAGGCCGCCCGGGCCATGGCGGACCTTATCGACGAGGGTACGAGGGTGATCCTGGCTGGAGGGGCGGGAGACCGGGGGACCCCGGGACCGGCCGGCCCGGACCGGACCGAAGGAGGCAGCGATGGCTGAAGCGGCAACGACGTTGAAGCAGCCCCACGGGCTGTCCCCGAGGGTGCAGCGCCTCCGGGACTTCTATTTCGAGGGCGTGGGCCGCCCCTGGAACAACGAGTTCCTGTGCTTCACCACCGGGACCCCCTGGGACGTCGTCTTCGACGAACTGTCCTACTACATCGTCCCGGAGACCTACGCCTTCTTCCAGCCCTTCCGGTCCTCGGCCCTGCAGGCGGCCCGGATCATCCCGGTCCCGGGGAATTTCTGGTCCCGGAGCCTGCCCGAGCGGCGGGCCTGGTTCGTCCGGGAGGCCATGGCGCGCCACGTGCCGAAGGAGATCCTCCCCGGGTCGCTGCTGGCGGGGTCCCGGTTCAACCTGCTGGCCTCCCGGTGCTGGACCCGCGAAGAGGCGCAGGAGAGGGACCGGCTGGTCCTGGGACCTCGGGGCGTCCGGCAGGCGCTGCTGGACTTCCACCTCCACGGCCAGGGCAACGCCGGAGCCACCAGCGGCCACCTGATCCCGGACCACGAACGGTTGCTTCGGATCGGGTGGAAGGGGATCCACGCCGACCTGCTGCACCGCCTGGACGGGCTCCCCGCGGATCGGGCCGAGGGACCCGAGGGAGCCCAGTTGCGGGCCATGGTGATCGCCGCGACGATGGCCCGGGACGTGGCCGCCGGGTACGCCGAGGCCTGCACCGAGGCCGCCTCCCGCGCCCGGACCGTCCAGCGGGCGAACGAACTGCGGGAGATGGCCCGGATGCTCCGCCGGGTTCCCTGGGAACCCCCGGCGAACTTCTGGGAGGCGGTCCAGGCCCTGTGGCTGAACCACATGCTGATCCTGTCCGACGAGAACTACCCGGGGGCGGGGGTCTCCTTCGGGCGGATCGACCAGTACCTGCGCCCCTTCTGGGAACGGTCCCTGGCCGAGGGAATGCCCCGGGAGTTCGGCAAGGAGGTGCTGCGCTGCCTCTTCGTCCACTGCAACACGGCCTACGACGCGATGATCCGGGTCGGCGGCAACCAGGGCATCACCGCGGGCTTCGGACAACTGCTGACCCTGTCGGGCATGGGGGAAGGGGGACGGGACCTGACCAACGACCTGACCTTCGCCTTCCTGGAGGTCATCGACGAGATGTCCCCGATCCTGGAACCGAAGCCCAACGTCCGGCTGCACCGGGGCAGCCCCGACGCGCTGCTGGATCGCCTGGTGGAAATGATCGCCCGCAGCCAGGGGGCCCCCTTCCTGCTGAACTTCGACGAGCGGTCCATGGCGGGCCTGATCCGGCAGGCGCGCCGGGCCGGCCTGGAGGACCGGATCCACGAGGGGAACGTCCACGACTACGCCCCGGTCGGCTGCCTGGAGAACACGATGGTCGGCAACGACCGTTCCGGCACCGTGGACATCAACCTGAACCTCTTGAAGGCGGTGGAGTTCGCCCTGACCGGGGGCTTCGACCTGCACCCCCCCGACGACCCCATCACCGGCCGCCCCTGCCCGGCGGGACGCCTGGGCCCCGACACGGGCCCGGTGGAGGCCTTCCGGGACTTCGAATCCTTCCTGCGGGCCTACGAGGCCCAGACCCGGGACCTGGTACGCCGGGCCGTGGAACTCTACGACCGGTCCGACGCGATCCGCGCCCGCTTCTGCCCGACCCCCTACCTGTCCTGCATGGTCCGGGGCTGCGCCGAGAAGGGACGGGACATCACGGAGGGACAGGCGGCCGAGATCGACCTGGTCACGCTGGAGGCGGTCACCTTCGCCACCACCGTCGATTCGCTGCTGGCGGTCCGCCACCTGGTCTTCGAGCAGCGCCTCGCCACGCTGCCGGAACTGGTCCAGGCCCTCCGGGACGACTGGAAGGGGCACGAGAGGCTCCAGGCCCACGCGAGGTTCCGGGCGCCGAAATACGGCCGGGACGACGACGAGGCCGACGCGATGGCCCGCCACGTGATGGAGGTCTGGACCGAGGAGGCCTGGCGCCATCGCACCCGGTCCACGGGCCGGCAGGTCCGCCCGGGGATGCTGTCCTGGAACTACTGGATCGGCGACGCCCACCTGCTGGCCGCCAGCCCCGACGGTCGCCCCCGGGGCCAGTTCCTGTCCAACGCCATCTGTCCCTCCAACGGCGCCGACACGAAGGGCCCCACGGCGAACGTGAACTCGGTCGGAAAGGCCCTGGGCGGGCGGCGCCCCGACGGCGACTTCAGGGACTACTGCAACCTGCTGCCCAACGGGGCCAGCCACACGATGACCTTCAGCCCGGCGCTGTTCCGGGACCCGGAGCACCGCCGGAAGTTCCGGGACTTCCTGCGGGGAACCGTCGAGAACGGCGGCACGGCGCTCCAGGTCAACGTGATCGACCCCGGGATGCTCCGGGACGCCCAGCGCCACCCGGAGGCCTACCGGCACCTGCTGGTCCGGGTGACCGGGTACAACGCCTACTTCACGTCCATCGGGCGGGAGCTGCAGGACGAGATCA
Organism: Myxococcota bacterium; assembly: GCA_017994695.1. Classification (GTDB taxonomy): domain Bacteria; phylum Myxococcota_A; class UBA9042; order DTJE01; family DTJE01; genus JAGOKF01. Next base: position 3,455 of record JAGOKF010000073.1, read on the forward strand.
TCGCCCGGGAGAGCCACCGGAACTGGTGACCCCGGGGGAGGGCTTGATGAAGGGCCGGGTGCTGTCGATCCAGCGGATGTCCACCGAGGACGGTCCCGGGATCCGGACCACCCTGTTCCTGAAGGGCTGCCCGTTGCACTGCGCCTGGTGCCACAACCCCGAAAGCATCCGGCCGGATCCGGAGATCGTCGTGCAGCCGGCCCGCTGCATGGGCTGCGGCACCTGCCGGGAGGTCTGTCCCCGGGGCACCGACCCGGCCCTCTGCACCGCCTGCGGGCGCTGCGTGGAGGCCTGTCCCACCGGAGCCCGGGAGGTCCTGGGCACCTGGTGGACCGCCGAGGACCTGGCCCGGGAGGCGGCCCGGGACCGGGCCTTCTTCGTGGCTTCCGGCGGCGGCGTCACCCTTTCCGGCGGCGAGCCGGCGATTCAGGCCCCCTTCGTCCGGGCGGTGGCGGAGGCACTGGCCGCCGCGGGCATCCCGGCGGCCGTCGACACCTGCGGCGCCGTGGCCGAGGAGGCCCTCTGGTCGGTCGTGGAGCCCTCGGAACTGGTGCTCTACGACCTGAAGATCCTGGATGCGTCGGCCCACCGCCACTGGACCGGCGCCGACAACGCCGTGGTGATCCGGAACCTGCGACGGCTGGTGGAATGGCGGCGCGGGGGTCGGTGGAACGGTTCCCTGTGGGTCCGGACGCCGCTGATCCCGGGGGCCACCGACGACGAGGCCAACCTGCTGGGGATCGGGCGCCTGCTGGCGGACCTGGGGGACGCGGTGGACCGCTGGGACCTGTGTCCCTTCAATCCCCTGTGCCGGGACCAGTACCGGCGACTGGGCCGACCGTGGCCCTTCGAGGGGACGTCGTTCCAGCCCCCCGACCGGCTGGAGGCCCTGGCGGCGGCGGCCCGGGCCTCGGGCGTGCGCCCGGAAATCGTGCACCTGGCGGGGCAGGGAAGGCGGGAGTCCTAGGCGGCGGGGAACGGGAGCCATGGGGCCCCTCGGGCCCGGGAGGCGGCGATGGATCGGGACCACTTCACCACCGGGGACCAGGAGGCCCTGTGCCAGGACGCGAAACTGGCCTTCCTGGCCACGCTGGATCCGGAAGGCCAACCGCACCTGACGCTGCTGACGAGCCTCCAGTCCCGGGGCCCCCGGGAACTGGTCTTCGGACAGTTCTGCGAAGGCCTGTCGAAGACCCACCTGCGGCGGGATCCCCGGGCCGGGTTCCTGGTGATGGACCTCGGGAAGCGCACCTGGCGCGGGCGGGCCCGGTGGACCGGGGCCCGTAGGGAGGGGGAGGAGTTCGACTCGTACAACCGCAAGCCGCTGTTCCGCTACAACTCCTATTTCGGGATCCACACGGTCCACTACCTGGACCTGGTGGCCTGCAACGGACCCGAACCGGTGTCGATGCCTCGGCTGGTGGCCGGGGCGATCCTGGCCCGGACCCTGGCCCCCCTGGCGGCGGGATCCCGGACTCCGGAGGCCCTGACTCCTTTCACCCGGGGTCTCCTGGACCGGAAGGATGGGCTGAAGTTCCTGGCCGTCAGGGGCCCCGACGGGTGGCCCGATGTGCTGCCGATGGTGGCGGCGGCCAGCGCCGGGCCGGGCCGGGTCCTGGTGGCCGGCACCACCGTGCCCCTCGGCTCCCGGTCGGGCCCCGGTTCGCCGGCGGCACTGCTGGCCATGAACCTGGCGATGGAAAGCGTGCTGGTCCGGGGGTTCCTTCGCCCCTTCCGGGGTGTCGGGCCCCTCGCAGCCGCGGTGTTGCAGGTGGAGTCCGTCTACAACTCGATGCCGCCGAAGGCCGGCTTCGTGTGGCCCCGGGATCCCCTCCAGGCGGTGGTCTTCGAGGACCCCTGACCCGGGTTGCGCCGACCCGCGGGATGCCTATTTTCGGAAAGCGTTTTCGGAAAAGGAGGCATCATGTCGCTGCGACAGACCCTGTCGATGATCGCCGCCGGCACGCTGGGCGCCCCGGCGGCCCTGGCCCAGTCTAGTGCGGCTCCCCGGGTCGGGGAACCGGCCCCCCTCTTCCAGGGCGTCCTGGCGGATGGGGATCCGGTGGCGCTCCAGGACCTCCGGGGCAGGACCGTCGTGCTCTACTTCTACCCGAAGGACGACACCCCGGGGTGCACCATCGAGGCGAAGGGATTCCGGGATCTGGCCCCGGCCTTCGAGGCTGCCGGCGCCGTCGTGCTGGGCGTCTCCCGGGACAGCCCCGAGTCGCACCGGAAGTTCCGGAAGAAGCACGACCTGAATTTCGGCCTGATCTCCGACCCCGAGGGGCGCATTCACGACGCCTACCGGGCCTTCAAGGAGGGGTCCGTCTTCGGCAGGACCGCCCTGGGGGTGGACCGATCGACCTTCGTGATCGGCCCCGACGGCACCCTGCTGCGGGAATGGCGATCGGTGGACCCCTCGGGCCACGCCGAGGAGGTGCTGCGCTTCGTCCAGGGGATCCGGACGGGTTCCCGCTGAAGCCCGGGGCTCTCATCGCCGGTCCCTGGCCGGGGACCGGACTCCCGACTCCAGACCCGGAATGGACCGGTCCCGGTCCCATGGCCCCTTGAAGTCCTGGCGGTTTCCCGGTACTGACCCGGCATCTCGGCCCCCCGGAGTCCCGGGAGAAGACCACGGCCGAGGGCCGAGTTCCGCCAGCGGAGGAGGGGAATGGCACGAGGAAGGGATCCGGCGGGCCGCCGTCAGGCCGCCACGGGAATCGCGCTGCTGGTCCTGGCGGGACTCGTCCTGGCCTGCGGGGATTCCGGCGGGACGGGAACGCCGGACGTGCCGGGGATCCGGGATGCCCAGACGTCTGGGGATCCGGGCCCCCACGACCGCGGGGAGGCGGACCTCCCGGGGCCGGACCTCCAGATGGACCAGGGAAACGACCGGCCTCCGGGGACCGACCTCCCGCCGGAGGAGGCCCGGGACCCGGGATGGGATGCCGGAGGGGACCCGGGAGGCACGGACCTGGAGGATCCCGGCGGGGAGATCCCCCTGCCACGGCCGGTCCCCGGGGAAATCGCGGGGATGTGCCCCCTGGACGCCGACCCGTCCGAGGCCCACTGGGACCGGATCGCCGCCTGGGGCGTCCGCGTGGTGCGCCAGGGCTTCTTCTGGGAGTGGATCTCCCGCCCCGACGGGAGCCTGGACTTCTCCTGGCCCGACCGGTACCTCGACGCGGCCGGGCGCCGCGGGATCCGGGTCCTGATCGTGCTGGATTACGACCACCCGTCCCTCCACCAGCCCGGGGATCCGCGACCCTCCATCCCGCCGGAGGCGCTGCCCCGCTGGATCGGGTACGTCCGGGCTGTCGCGGAGCGCTACGGTTCCCGGGCCTTCGGCTTCGAAGTCTGGAACGAGCCGAACCTGCCGACCTTCTGGAAGGGGTCCCCGGAGGACTTCGGGACGCTGGCCGCGGCGACGATCCCGGTGATCCGCGAGGCCGCCCCGGGAGTGCCGGTGGCCGTGGCGGGCCTCTCGCTGCTGCCGCTGGACTGGCTGGAGATGCTGGAACGAACGGGGGTCCTCGCCGCAGCCGACGCCCTGTCGTTCCACCCCTACTGGGTCGATGCCGAAGGGGCCCTGGACATGGTCTCCCTGGCCCGGGACTGGCTTTCGTCCCGGGGACGGACGCTGCCGATCTGGATCACCGAGTACGGGTGGCCGACCGGCGGGACCTACATGACCGCGACCACGCTGGAGGGCCAGGCCGAGCGGCTGGTGCGGTTCCTGCCGGGGGCGGCGGTCCTCGGGGTGGAGGCCGCGTGGTGGTACGCCTCCCTGGACTGGCGGGATCCGGAAGCGGTGGAGGACCCCGACGCCTCCGAGGGCTTCTTCGGCATCGCCTGGCCCACGGCCGGCGACAAGCCCGCGGCGGGGGCCTTCCGGGTCCTGGCCGAGGCCCTTCCCGGGGCGACGCCGGACCCGGACCTGCCGGGCCGCCTGGGCATCGCGCCGCCCCTCGTGGGGACCGGGTTCCGACGTCCCCCGGGGACCTTCCTGCTGGTGGCGACCAACCCATCGGACCACCCGGCGTCCCTGGACCTGCCCCCCGGATCCCGGGTGACCTGGCCCCCGGAGGCGCCTCCTTCCGGCCCCTGGATGGTCCCCGGAGAACGGAGCCTCGTGGCCGAGGGTCCCGATCCGGCAGCCGGTCAGCCGGCCTGGTTCCCGGCCGCCGGAAGATGGACCTCGACCCGGTCGCGGCCGTTCCGCTTGGCCCGGTAGAGGGCCAGGTCCGCCTGCTGGATCAAGGCCTCGGGGGAGGCCTGGCCCTGGAACTGGACGACGCCAATGCTGATCGTGACGCGCCCGGCGAGGCCGATTGGGGACGCCTGGATCGCCATCCGAAGGCGTTCCGCCACCCGCCGGGGGGCATCTCCCGGGGTGTCCGGCAGCACCAGCAGGAATTCCTCGCCCCCGTAGCGCCCGGCGAGGTCCGTGGACCGGAGCCCCTCCCGGAGACGCCGGGCCACTTCCTGGAGGACCCGGTCCCCCTCTGGGTGTCCGAAACGGTCGTTGACCTCCTTGAAATGATCGATGTCCGCCATCATCACCGACAGGCCCCGGTGATGCCGGGCCTCCCGGTCCATCTCCTGCCTCAGCCGCTTCACCAGGTATCCCCGCTGGAGCAGCCCGGTCAGGCTGTCGGTGGTGGCGGACCGGAAGTTTTGGGCATTCTGGAACAGCACCGCCAGGTGGGCCGCCAGGGATCGCAGCAGGTCCCGGTCCCGGTCCTCGACCTCGGCGCCGCTGGCCAGGGGTCCCGCCAGGACCAGCCCGGAGACCTCCCCCTCCCGGGCCAGCAGCATCGCCACCTGGGCCCCGGTCCTTCTCAGCACGGATTCCATCCCCGGTTCGGAAGGCAGCCCGTAGGGCGCCGGCTCGAACACCGACAACGGCGACGACGCCAGCGGCAGGATGCCCCGGGACTCCAATGCCGACAGGGTCTCCGCCCCTTCAGTGAAGGGCACCTCCCGGAACCGGCCGTCATCGGTGACTGCGTAGCACCTCGCCCAGGAGAAGCCGCAGTCCCGGACCAGGAAGTCGGCCGTCTCGGCCGCGATGCGATCCACGTCCAGCGTCGTCCCGAAGCGGGCCAGGAACGACTCCAGCAGCCGCTTCCCCTGGCGACGGGCCAGCAGCAGGGCGTCCAGGGAATCGAGCGTGCGCCGGGAGGCGGGCAGGACCAGGTAGCCCACCACCAGGATCGTCAGGAGCGTCACGGGAAGCGCCACTGCGGGCGACATCGGTGGACTCAGGACCCGGAACAGGATCCCCTGGACCAGCGCCAGTCCCCCGCACCACAGGGCCACCAGGGCCAGATGGCCCCAGGTCACCGACGAGACGAACATCCCCCGGGCCGAGACCTGCCAGGGCACGGTGACCAGCACGACTGCCGCGGCCAGCAGGACCCAGAACGGATCGACCGGCACCGCCATCTGGGCCAGTTGCAGCAGGGCGGCGATCCCGCAGGTCCCGGCGAGGCCCCAGGCGAGCCAGACGGTGCTGCGGCGGTCCGGGTTCCGGAGGCGGCGCCATCCCCGCAGGGCCAGCCAGCCGATGGCCGCGAGGACCACGACGCTTCCCCAGAGCAGGGCCAGGAAGCCTGGACCCCGATCGAAGGCGAAGGGGACCAGCGACGTCACCTGCCGGAACCAGAATCCGGTCCACCATCCGAGGGCCGCCACGACCCCGGTGACCCCGTAGCCCGCCAGGGCCAGCCGGAGGTTGCGGCGATCCCCCGGGCGGAGGAACTCCAGGACCAGTTGCAGGCCGGCGGCGAGGGAGAACATCCCGGTGAAGGCCCCCCGCCAGGCCCCCTCGAAGGGCATGCCCGCGCGGAACCGCAGGTAGGCCACTCCCAGGGACAGGGTTCCCAGGGACAGCGTCCAGAACAGCACCACCAGGGGTCGCTGGAACCTCGCCGGCCCGGTGGATCGGCGGGAAAGCAGCGCCCCGGCCGCCGCCTCTCCCAGGGCGAGCAGGCAGGCCACGACACCCACCACTCCGGCCAGCGTGCCCACCAACCTTCCCCCGGAATCCCGACCGGTTCCCTACCGTACCCCACCGGGCGGACCAACGCCAAGGGCAGGCGTGGCCTTCGCACCCGGAAGGGCCATGATAAGATTCGCCGCCCCTTGGGGAGGAGGGCCACGATGACGCGAACCGCCGGGTGGTGGGCGATGGTGCTGGGAACCTGGGCCTGGACCGGGGCGGCGCTGGGGGCGCCGCTGGACACCGTGCCGATGCTGTTCCAGGCGACCTCCGTGAACCAGGGAGGCGTCAGCACTCCGGTGCTGGTTCCAAGGCCCCTGGACCGGATCGACCCGACCCGGGGAGCCGAGGCGGTGCTGGCGGCCTTCGACCTTTTGAAGAAGGGGGCTCCCGAGGAATACGGACAGGCCTCCCTGTCCCTCGGCGCCGACTTCCCGAAGACCCTCCAGGTGACCCTGGTCCTCGATCCTGCCCGGAAGGGGCACTACGACCGGGTCGCCGGGGAGGTCTTCTACACCCTCCGGTCCCTGGGGGTCCGGTCGCTGCTGGCCCCGGCGATCCAGCCCGCCCCCCTGGACCCCTCGGCGATCCGGGTGCCGGTCTTCGCCCTGGTGGTGTCGTGGGTGGACGCCCTGCCCCCCCGGAAGGTCCCCGACGCCCTGGTGCAGGTCTCTCCCCAGGAGGTCCTTCCGGGAGAGGTCTTCGCCCAGCGCATCGCCCAGGGGGACCGGGCCCTGATGGACCGGGTGCTGGGCGGCCTCCGGGACTCCCGGGAGGCTGTGCGGCTGGGGGTGCTGGCGGCCATGCCCCACCTGCCGGTGGACCGGCGGGCGGACCGGCTGCTGGCCCTGCTGGACGACCCGTCCCCGGGCATCCGCCTGGCCGTCCTGAAGATGCTGGAGGGCGAGAGCGACCCCAAGGTGCCGGAACGGCTGGGACGCCTGGTGGAGACCGACACCGACCAGGCGGTCCGGCTGGCCGCGGTCCGACTGCTGGCCGCCCGGGGCGTCCACAAGTACGACGTGCTGCTGGAGATGGAGGCGATCCAGGACTCCCGGGAGGACGTGGTGATCCCGGCGCTGGATCGCCTGGCCCGATCGGGCAACGCCACCGTGGCCCCGGCCATCGCGGCGGCCCTGAAGGCCCCGGGTCCCAGGGTCCGGGAGGCCGCTCGGAACGCCCTGTTGGGCCTGAAGGCCTGGGAGACCCTGGCGGCGCTGCTGTCCGACGAGGCGGTGGACCTGCCGACCCGGGAGGCCTTCGCAAACCGCCTGGCCGAGGAGGCGCCGGCGGACCTCCGGGTCCGGGGACTGGCCTGGCTGCTGGCCCGGGGTAGTCCTGCCTCGGCGGCCCGGGCCGCCGGATCCCTGGCGGCCATCCGGTCGGCCCAGGCCTCAGCGCTGCTGCTGGAGGCCCTTTCCCGGAAGGAGCCCGAGGTCCGGGAGGCCGTCTTCCGGGCCCTGGGGTCGATCCGGGACCCGGCCCTGCTGGGACGGATCCTGGCCGCCCCCACCTCGCCCCAGGAAAAGGTCCTGGCCGAGGAGATCGCCGTGCAGGTCCTGGGGTCGCTGCCGCTGGACGCCCTGATGGGACGTCTGGAGGACCCCGACGCCACCGTGCGGCGCCTGGCGATGCGGGCCCTGTCCGACGCCCTGGGCGGGTCTCCCCCTCCCCCCCGGGCCGTCGCGCTGCTCCAGGGACGGCTCCAGGATCCCGACGTCGGGATCCGAAGGGCGGCGGCCCAGGCCCTGGCCCGGGTCTCCGACGAGCGGGGAGCCGCGTCGCTGCTCTCCCTGGCCAACGACACGGACCCGGAACTTCGGGCCGCGGCGATGACGGCGGCCTCCCGGGCCCCCGGCGCCGACGCGGAAGCGGTGCTGCTGAAAGGACTGGAGGACGAGTCGGACCTGGTCCGCCGGGTCGCCGTGCAGGGAGTCGCCGGCCGACGGATCCCGGCCGCCCGGGACGCCCTCCAGCGCCTGGGATCCTACCGGGACCCCCAGATCCGGCGCCTCGCCGTGCAGGCGTGGATCGACCTGCTCCAGCCCGGGGAGGGGGCCGCGAACTTCCCCTTCCTGTCCTCCCTGCTCTACGACAAGGATCCCGGGGTCCGCATCCTGGCCCTGCGGGTGGTCGCGGGCATCCCCGAGCGACGGGCCCTGATGGCCGTCTCCAGCTTGGTGATCGACCCCGACAGGTCGGTGCGGCTGGCGGCGCTGGAGGCCCTGGCGGGAACCGGGGAGAAGGACGCCCTGGAAGGTCTCCTGAAGGGGGTCTTCGACGAGGATCCGGAGGTGCGCCTGGCCGCCCTCGAGGGCATCCGGCGCCTCGGCCGGCCCGAGGCGGTGGACTTCCTGAACGAACTGATCGCCCAGGAGTCGGACCCGGCCATCAAGGCCCGGGCCGAGGCCGTCCGATCCCACCTGCTGTCCCGCTGATCCCGACCCGGAACGAACCGGCAGGGCTCGTTCTCCCGGGATCTCAACGTTTCACGGGAAACGCGTAGCCGAGCCCGACCTCCACCTGGATCGGGAAGTTCAGCGTGTTGGAGAAGTCGCTGGACACGAAATGGGCCCCGAGGCCGACCCGGACCATCAACTGGAGGGGGCCGGCCAGGCGGACCTCGACCCCCGGCGCGACCATCCATCCCAGCATCCACCGGGGATGCTGGACCCGGGAGGTGAGACACCGGTCCGGCCGGTCGGGCCAGAACTTGCAGTTGGGGTCGGTCGTGGAGGCGAAGTCGCTCAGGTAGTCGAACAGCAGGCCCGAGTGGACGTAGACCCGCCCCCAGCCGAAGCGCACCGAGTATCCCACGCCGGCCGAGAGCCGCACGGTCCAGAAGTCCCGGAGCAGGTCCCCGAAGGCATCGGGAAACGAGTTGGTGACGTTCAGGCCCCCGAAGATGTCCAGCCCCTCCAGCACCTGCCAGGAAAGGCCGACCCCGAACCCGGCGTTGTGGAAGATCCGTCGGGTGGGCCCCTTCAGCCAGGCCGACCAGGCCCCGGTGGTGTCCAGGAAGACCTCGGGCAGCCGGGGGACTTCGGGCCGCCGGGAGGGCAGGGTCGTGCAGGCCAGCCAGGCCCCGAGGGCCCGGGAGAGCCTCTCCCGGCCCTCCTCGGGGGCATCCCAGGGGATGTCCTCCCGGACCGCCAGGGCCAGGCGCGGCCCGGCACCCGTCGAGGTCTCCAGCACCCGGAGGGAGAACAGCGGGGACCCGTCGGCCTCGGACCTCCGCATCGTCCCGCTGATGACCGCGAAGGCCCGGGTCCGCCTCAGCAGGTCCTCCAGGCGATCGATGCTGCCCAGGGGAATGCCGCCGGCCTGGGCCGCCAGGAAGTCCCGGGCCGCCCCCCGGATCGCCGCCTCCACGTTCCCCGGAAACCATCCCGACCGGAAGCGTCGGCCGGGGGTCACCCGGAACATCTCCCGGAAGGCCTGATGGGCCGCCGCCGAGTCCCCGGTCTCGACCAGGCAGAGCCCCAGGACCAGGTGGAGGTCCGAGACCAGGGCCGGGGCCCGGAGGTCCAGCAGGGACTTCTGGGCGATGGCGATTCCCTGGCGGATCACCGGAATCGCCTCCTGGACCCGGAGGTCCCGGTAGCGCTCCTGTCCCAGGTGGAGCAGCCCCCGGACCATCGCCAGCGTCTCGTCGCCGTGGCCCTCGTCGGCCAGGGCCTCCATGGGAGACATCACCTGCAGTTCCGGTTCCCGGGACAGGATCTCCCGGACGGGTGCCGCCGGCAGGTCCCCCTCCTCCTCCCGGGAGGGCTCGAGCTTCTCGACGAAGATCGCCTCGGGATCCAGCCGGTCGTCCCGGAACGGGAGCACCAGCACCAGCAGGCGGCGGGGCAGCGGTTCGACCTGCCGGGAGGGCGTCCCCTGGGCCAGGGCGGCCCGGAAGCCTCCGGGCCCCGACAGCAACGCCAGCAGGAAGCCGATCCGCGCGGTCCGGCCCGGTTCCCTCACCGGTCCTCCTCCCGGCTGGACAACGCGTCCGGCCCGGCCTGGAGGCCGTCGCCCGCGGCCTCGGGAATGCATTCCTTGTCCTGGTCCGTGAGGTCCTGGGCATCCAGGCGACGACGGAAGGTCCACGCCGCGGCGGTCCGGAGGTCCAGTCCCAGGGGCCCTTCCAGGCGGTCCCCGTTGTCCGACCCGGCGAGCCGGGCGGCCAGGATGGTCCCGGAGGTGGCCGAGCAGGGCGAGGGAGAGGGGAAGGCGAAGATCAGTTCCCCGTCCTCGTAGCGCCCCTCCAGCAGGTACTGGCAGGGACAGGCCCCGGGAACCGGCTGCAGGAATTCCGGGTCCCGGAAGAAGCGGACGATCCCCGCCAGGTCCGGCCCGAAGTGCCCGATGACCAGTTCCAGGTGGACGCCCTCCTCCATGCCCGGGACTCCGGCCAGGGGCCTCGCCTCGGTGGACCGGAAGGTCCCGGTCCACAGGCGCGTCCCCGAGCAGCCCGCCGACAGCGCGGCCGCCAGCGCCGCCCCGGCGATCCATCCCCGAAGACCGCTTCTCATGGCAGCGACCGTTCCATCACGACCAGGTCCTCGTATCCCCGTCCCACCCGGACCTCCTCCCCGAACCGCCCGGTCTCGACGAACCCCTCCTGCCGGTAGAGGCGGATCGCCCGGTGATTGGACTCAATCACCATCAGGCGCACCTTCCGGAACCCCTGGCGAACCGCCTCCTGGAGCGCGGACCGCATCAGTTCCCGGCCCACGCCCCGGCCTCGCCCCTCGGCCCGGATGCCGATGCCCAGCTCGCAGACGTGGGCGCACCGGCGCAGGGGCACGGCCTTCAGCGTCACCATGCCGAAGACGCCCTGCTCGCCCTCGGCCACCAGGATCACCCACCGGCCTCCGCGCCGGTTGGCCACCGAGAGGTCCTGCTCCCGGGTGGACGGCTCCTCCTGGACCTCCTCGGGGGTCAACAGGATGAAGCCGTCCACCGCGGCGATCTCCCGGAGAAGGCTGGTCAGGCAGGGAGCATCGTCCGGACGGGCCGGGCGGATCCGGTAGGGCTGGCCTCGGTTGTCGATCCGCATCTCCACGGGAACCTCCCGCAGGCCCGGGGAGGGAACCGGTGGGCGGCCGGATTCAGTCCTGGTCCGGGGACCCGGCGACCCCGCCTTCCCCCTCGCCAGGGCTCTGGGAGTCCGGGTCCTCCTCCACCTCCTCGGCGACCATCGGGCCATCGGATGCCGGCGGCGGCTCCCGGAGCACCGGGCGCGGCTTGCCGGTGGTCAGCAGGCAGATGCGGTCCTCGGCCAGGTCCAGCTGGGACTGGGTCACCAGCCACGCCCGGCGGTTGTGCTCGGCCTTCCGCAGGGCGACCCGCAGGCGCTCCTCCGTCTCTGCCAGGCGTCGTTTCAGATCGTCCACCTGGGCGGACCACCGGGCCCGTTCCTCCGGATCCGAAGGCCGGGCGGGAGCCTCCTGGCGACGGGGACGAGGGTCGGGTTCCGGGGTCGGGGCGGCCTCCCGGGCCGCCCGGTCCAGCCGCAGCCGATCCAGTTCCCCCTGGAGTCCCTCCAGCCGGGCCCGCAGTTCCTCGGCCTCCCGGCCGGACTCCCTCGCCGCGGCCAGGGCCTCGTCCCTCGCCCGGGCGGCCTCCTCCAGGGCGCCGGCGGCCTCGGCCCGCTTCTGTTCCAGCCAGGCCACCATCTGCTCGGCCTTGGCCAGGGAGGACCGCGCCTTGCCGGCTGCCTCGACGGCGTCAGCAGCCTGTTTCCGGGCCGCATCCAGTTCCTGCTTCAGGCGGTCCCTCTCCCGGTCCGCCTCGGCCCGGCGCGATCGCGCCTGTTCGAGTTCCCGGCCGACCTTCTCCAGTTCGGCCTCCAGGGTCTGGATGCGACTCCTGGCCTCCTGCTGTTCCCGTCCGCCAAACCAGCCCACCCCGTCCCCCTTCCCGGTCGGCGCCCTCGCCGGCGTCCTGAAGCCGTCCTATTCCTCGACCCGGAAGGATCCGTCTGCGAGATCGGCCCGGTAGTGGAGCACCCGCTCCACCCGGTTCGCCTCGTCAGGGATCACCACGGGCACGTCATGGAATCCCCGTTCCGGGTCCGAGACCCATCCGTAGGCGGCCACGATCACCTTGTCGCCCACGTGGGCCAGGTGGGCCGCAGCCCCGTTGATGCAGACCTGGCCGCTGCCCCGCGGTCCCGGGAGGCAGTAGGTCGAGAAGCGCGCCCCGTTGGTCACGTCCCAGACATCGACCTCCTCCAGGGGCAGAAGCCCCGCGGCATCCAGGAGGTCCCGGTCCAGGGTGATGGACCCGACGTAGTCCACGTCGGACTCGGTGACCGTCGCGCGGTGAATCTTGCCTCGCAGGAACTTCCGCACCGCCATCCCGCCGCCTCCAAAGGACGACCAGCGCCCGGTGCCCTGTATCATACTCGAACCGCCCCTTCAAGACCGCCCCTGCCCGGCCGGCATCCCGAAGGACCCGGACACCGCGACGTCCGCCGAAGATCCCCGTTGGAGGCGAGCGTCCTTTCTGCTAGAATGGATCCGTCGTCTGCCCGACGGGTGGCGCACGAATCTCGCAGCGGGGATGGAGTCATGAAACGGGCCCTTGCTTGGACGGGTTTTCTGGCAGCGTTGGTCACGGCCTGCGGTGGCGGTTCCCCGGCCACGCCCGATGCCTGGCAGCCGGACTATGGAAGCCGGGACATCGTCTACGACAACTCCCCCGGCGACCCCGGACCCCGGGACCTCGGGACCGACCAGGGCTGCCCCCGGATGCTGAACTACGTCGACCAGATGGAACTCCCGGTGGAAGGCTACCACTTCCAGCTGGTCTTCAACGGGGCCCGGGACATCCGGGTCAAGGTGACCGCCTGCGACGCGGCCGTGAAGGGCGAATGGATCACCTTCGAGGAGGTTGAGGACGCCCAGGACCTGTGCGTGCTGGACGTCTCCGGGGCCTCGACCGGCGACGACGGCATCGCCGCGGTGGAGGTCCGCAGCCCCCAGGACACGAAGCAGGGCGACTGCAAGGTGAAGGCCTGCCTGGGCGACGACTGCCTGATGTTCAACATCCTGGTGGCCGGCAAGGAGATCGTGCCCCTCGTGGTGGGCTTTGCGCAGTATCGCGGGCAGTACCCGCAGGTGAACTCGGGCACGGTGTACATCTACAAGAACCAGGCGAACGGCAAGCCCAACTGCGCCGACATCCCCGTGGACGACCAGAGCGTCACGGCCACCGACAAGAAGGGGCCCGTGTCGCTGCTGACCACCGTGCAGTTCCCGAAACTCCCGGGACTGGCCGAGGGCCAGGAGACCTCCCAGACGTACACGGTCCGATGCTTCGCCTCCGAGGGTGGTACCGGAGTGTCCCGGGCCTACGGGTGCGTGGACGACGTCCGGGTGGAACTGGGGGCCCGGACCTTCGTCGAGTGCCCCCTGGACGACATCCCGCCCAAACTGGTCGGCTCCTACGACATCGACAGCACCTTCGACATGGTGAGCGGCCTTCCGCCCAACGTGGCCACCGTGGTGAACCACATCATCGGGTTCTTCTCGAGCCCCACCGGGGAGGTGCTGCTGCTGATGTGCGACCCGAACCTCTGGACGGGAGGCAGCGCGCTCCAAGACCTCTGCAACTGGGTGTTCCAGGACCCGGCGCACCCGGACCCGACGAAACTGACCTCGACTGGAGAGATCATCCGCCAGATCGCCGACGCGCTGCTGGTGGGACTGCTGGTCAGCAACTGCCCGTACCCGGACAACCCCCAGCTGTGCGAGCAGATCTACTTCACGGGCAAGGACATCGGGGACATCCTGAAGAAGTTCCGCCTGCAGTCCACGATGACCTGCTCGAAGGAGCCCGACGCGAACGGCCTGGTGGCCTTCGGCGGCTGTCGGGAGGTCTGGCACACCGTCGTGCTCCGCTGGACGCTCGGCAAGGACTGCCCGCCCACCGACGACCAGTGCGGGGCCATCAGCCTCTCTCTCTCCTCCCTCCCGGGGGTCGAGAACACGATCACCGCCGACCTCGAGGTGCAGCTGGTGAACAAGGGGACCGGGCTGCACATCGCGAAGCACAAGGTGAACCTGAAATACGGCGCCCTGGTGGACTTCGCCCTCGAGAAGATCCTGCTGCCCCAGATCTTCGGCGACGGGTCCGACGGCCTGCCGGCGGTGGACTCCTTCGAGGCCATGATCGGGGCGCTGCTGGCCGGCAAGGCCTGCCTGAGGGCCTGGACCTGCTGCGAGGAGTTCGCCACCAACGTGGTGGGACAGACCGGGGGCGTCCTGGCCCAGAACCTCGTGGAGGGAGCCTGCGATGCCCTGATCACCACGGGGGCACAGTACGTCCGGGGCTTCCTGACGGGCCTGGACGCCACGCCGGACAACTTCAACATCGGGACCCCGGCGGACAAGCCCTGCGCCATCTTCGACACGAACAAGGACATGCGCTATGACGCCCTGGGCAAGAAGTCGGCCCCCTGCGAATGGGACGCCACGCTGACCCTGGGCACCTACGACTACCAGCCCGACGGCACCTTCTACGGCACCCGGCAGTAGGCCGGCAGGACACCCGCCGATGCCCGCCCTCCCCCTCTCCGAAATCCGGGCCGACCCGGCCGTTCCGGTCCGGCTCGGCGTGCTGACCAACCCCGCCGCCCAGCACAACCACCGCTTCCCCTTCACCCACGGGGTGCTGGAGAGGGAACTGGCCTCGGAACTCGACGGGGTGATGACGGTCACCCGGGACCAGGTGGACGACGCGGTCGGCACGCTGCTGGGGCGCGGGATCAACGTGCTGGCGATCAACGGGGGGGACGGGACCATCCACGGGGTGATCAACGCCCTGATCCGGCAGATCGGCGGCGAGGTGGCCCGGGGCGTCCGCCGGTTCCCCCGCCTGCTGTTCCTGAACGGGGGGACCTACAACATGGCCAGTCGGGCCATGGGCACGAAGGGGAGCCCGGTCCGCACGGTGCGGCGCTTCCTGGCCCGCCATCCCGGGTCCCCGCTGGACGAGGTGCCCACCCGCCCCCTGGGACTGATGGAGATCCGGGAGGAGGGGCGGCACGAATCCCTTTACGGGATGGTCTTCGGCAGCGAGGTGGTCCGGAACGCCCTGGCCCTCTGCGAGGAACTGGGGTCGGGCTACGGGGGGCTGCTGAAACTGCTGGGGCAGGGAAGCCTGGGGGCGCTGCTGGGCAACGGGTTCTTCCAGGCCCACGAGTGGCGCCTGCACCCCTCGAACCCCTCGGAACCGATCGTGCTGGACGGTGAGGAGGTGGCCGGGGTCACCGCCGTGGTGGCCGCGACCATCGATCTGAAACTGGTCCGGGGGGCCATCTGGTCCCTGGCAGTGCCGCCGGGAGGGGAGGGGTTCGCGGCCCGGCTGATCCGCAGCCGGAGCGCCCGGGAACTGGTCCGGCTGCTGCCGCACCTGCTGTGGCAGTGGCCCCACCCCCTGATCCGCGACGTCCCCGCGGGACGGCGCCTGTCCCTCCGGGGGGACTACACGCTGGACGGGGAACTCTACCGCTGCCGGGGGCGCCTGTCGGTCTCTCTGAGCCCCCACCGCCTGGACGTCGTGGCCGGAGAGGCCCTGTGAAGACCCCCGATCCGGAGCCCGAGGCCACCTCCCCCGCCGGGGAGGGATTCCCCCTCGCGCTGCCCGCCGAGGACCCGGTGTTCCAGGGTGCCCGGAAGGTCGTCGGGCGCCTCCGGGAAGCCGGCCACGAGGCCTGGCTGGTCGGCGGGGGAGTCCGGGACCTCCTGCTGGGAAGGTCCCCGAAGGACTGGGACGTGGCCACCTCGGCGCTCCCCGAGGAGGTCCGGCGCCTGTTCCCCCGGAACATCCCCGTCGGGGTGCAGTTCGGGGTGGTGCGGGTGCGCCTGGAAGGCCGGGAATACGAGGTGGCGACCTTCCGGGAGGACCTGGGATACAGCGACGGCCGACGGCCGGACTCGGTGCGCTTCCGCGGGCTGGCCGAGGACGTCCGCCGGCGGGACTTCACGATCAACGGGCTGGCCCTGGACCCCTTCTCGGGACGCCTGGAGGACCTCGTCGGGGGCATCGCGGATCTCCGGGCCGGGCGGATCCGGGCCATCGGGGACCCGGAGGCCCGCTTTGCCGAGGACCACCTGCGACCGCTGAGGGCGATCCGGTTCGCGGCGAAGACCGGCTTCGCCATCGAGGAGGCCACCTGGGAGGCCCTGGTCCGCTGCGCAGCCTCCGTGGCCACCGTGAGCCCCGAACGGATCGCCGAGGAACTGGGGCGCCTGCTCCAGTCGGATCGCCCGGGCCTGGGCTGGCGCCTGCTCCACCGGTCGGGCCTGCTGCCGGTCGTGCTGCCGGGGTGGGAGGGGCCCGTGGATGCCACCGCCGAGGCCCTGGAGCGCCTCCGGGGCCGGCCGCTGTCCTGGCTCTGGGCCGGGGCGCTGCTCCCGTCCGGGCC
>JAGOKF010000074.1 GCA_017994695.1 Myxococcota bacterium
GGTCGGGGGGCAGTGTCGCCTGGTGTCGGTGTCCGCCGCGGGGACGCTTCACCTGGCCGGTTCCCCTCCGGCGGTGGTGACCGGGCGGGTCCGGCGGGCGGCGGCGGGGGCCGGAGCCTGGACGGGCAACGGCGAGGAGGCCGGCGAAAGCCCCGGGTCCCCCGTGACCGGACGCCTGGTGGCCGTGGCGGACGGCCGGATCCCCGGCACCCAGTTCTGGAGCGAGGCCACCGTCGCCGGAGGCGACTCCGACGCCTCCTCCCTGGGAACCTACCGCCTGGCCCTGGTGTCCGGCCTGGCCTACCGGGTCACCTTCGTCCCGGAAAAGACCGGGGCCTCCGCCCTGCCCTCCCACTCCTTCGACCTGGCCGTCACCGGGGACACCTCGCTGGACATCGTGCTGCCCCCGGAGGACGCCTACCTGCCCATTTCCGGCCTGGTGCGGGCCGGGACGGCCCCGCCCGTGCCGCTGCGGAACGCCACCGTGTCCTGCATCGTGGACGGCAACCCGGTGGGAACCACCGCCACCACGGGTCCCGACGGGATGTTCGCCCTGTCGGTCCCGCCGGGAACCGGCCCGGTGGACTTCCGGGTGGCGCCGGGACCGGGCCGGGACCCCTTCCCGGAACGGGTCTTCCAGTGGCAGGAAGGACTGCCGCGTCTCCAGGAGGACTACGCCTCCTCGGGGGGCCTGCTGATCCTCGACCTGGGCAACCTGCCTGCGGTCCGGACCGTGTCCCTCCAGGTGCTGGGCGGGGCCACCGACGGCCAGCCGGTTTCCGGCGCCCGGGTCCGGGCAACGGGTTCCGCGGGAGGAGGAACCGTCACCCAGTCCTCGGTGACCGGCGGCGACGGGCTCGTGACACTCGCCCTGCCCGAGGGGCGTTACCGGATCGGCATCTTCCCGCCTCAGGGATCGGCGTTCGCGTCCACCTACCGGGACATGGACCTGACCTCGGACGGCGGAGTGGCGTTCCTGGTGGTGCTGGAACCCCGGCCGATCCTGCGGGGCGTGGTCCTGCGGGCTTCCGACGGGTCCGCCCTGCCGGGATCGGTGCTGACCCTCTGGACGCGGGAGGATCCGGATTTGGCCGACGCCGCCTCGCCCCGGGAGAGCACCGTCACCGTCACCGCCGACGGGCAGGGCGCCTTCGAGGTGCCCCTGGACCCCGGGCGGTGGGCCGCGTCGCTGGTGCCCCCCGCCCGGAGCGGCCTCCCCCGGATCGCGTGGCCCACGCTGGACTTTACCGATACGACGGACCTGCGGATCCAGGTCCCCGAGGGCATGCTGTTGCGGGGGTCCGTCCGCCAGTCCGGTTCCCAGGATCCCCTGGCCGGAGCGACGGTCCGGGTGATGGTGCCCCTGACCCAGGCCCAGTCCGACGCCACCTGGTCCCTGGGCCAGACCTCCTTCGCGGTGACCCTGACCACGCTGGCGGAAGTCCGGACCCGCGAGGACGGGACCTGGGACGCCATCGTGCCGGTCCGCGACGGGGACCAGCGGGAGGGCGGCGCCAATCCCCCTGAAACCGGCATGGGAAGCGACGGCGCCACCGGCGTGGACTCCTTCGGCGTGCCTCTTCCCGAATCCTTCTGAAGAATGCCCCGCGAGGACCCTACCAGGCCGCGCAGGATTGCACGGCGCCTTCGGCACCCATGTCCTGGAGGGCCTGGCAGGAGGCGTTGGGCAGGTCGCAGAGGCACTTCTGCATCGCGTCGGCGGCCGGGGACGACAGGTCGCCCTGGGCCTTCGCGCAATCCCCGTACTGGCCGACGAACCACTGGAGGCACCCCGCCAGGTCGGGGAAGGCGTCGCACCCCTCCACCAGGCGGTCGCAGAGGACCGCCTGGAACCGCTCGCAGGCGGCCTTCTTCCCGGTGAGTCTCTGCTCGGCACAGGCCGGGGCGTCGGGGCCCAGGTCGGTGACCCCGGGGGACGCATCGTCGCAGCCGAACATCCACAGGGAACCCAGCACCGCCAGCACCCGCACCGCACCACGCATCGCCAGCCCCCGATCCAGAGGGCCCAGCATTACCACCAGTGAGGCCGGAAGATCAAGCGGCTCCGGCGCCGGAACCCCGTCTCGAAGGGGTCGCCGCCTCCTTGACGGACCGGGGAAAGGCCAGGGACAATGCGGCCATGAGCGATCCCTCCCCGGTGGAGTTTTCCTGGGGCCCGACGCTGGACCGGGAAACGGTGCCCGATCGGTACCGGGAGATCCAGCAGGCGCTCCGGGGACGGACGGCTCCCGAGGTCCGGCTGGACCTCCGGGCGGTCGAGAGCATGGACAGCAGCGGCGCCGCGCTGTGCCACCTCCTGCGCCAGCAGATCCTCCGGCAGAAGGGGACGCTGCGCCTGATCGGGGAGAGCGAGGCGGCCCGGGAGGCCCTCTCCCTCTTCCGGGTCGCCTCGAAGGAACCGGTGCCGCCCCGGGCCCCGGCCGGGTTCTTCCAGTCGATCGGCGAGTCGGTCGTCCGGGCCGGAGCGGCCCTGGTGGACCTCCTGGTGCTGCTGACGGACACGCTGCACTTCACCGGCAAGGGACTGGTGTCTCGCCGGGAGCGCATCAAGGCCGGCGCGGTCCTGGAGCAGATGGTCCGGATCGGCCTGGAATCCGTCGGGATCGTGGCCCTGGTGAGCCTCCTGGTGGGCCTGACCGTCGCCCTCCAGTCGGCGTACCAGTTGCGCCAGTTCGGCGCCAACATCTACCTGGCCGACCTGATCGGCATCGCCATCACCCGGGAGATGGGGCCCCTGATCACCGCGATCCTGATCGCGGGGCGCAGCGGTTCCTCCATCGCCGCCGAGATCAGCACGATGGTGATCACCGAGGAGGTGGACGCCCTGCGGGTGATGGGGCTGAACCCCTCCCGCTTCCTGCTGGTGCCGCGCTTCCTGGGCATCTCCCTGACCCAGCCGCTGCTGACGGTGGTGGCGGACGTCCTGGGGATCTTCGGCGGGTTCGTCATCGCCACCACCTACCTGGACATCGGCGCCCGGGCCTTCGTGGACCAGCTGGTGTCGGCCCTGATGGTGAAGGACCTGATGACGGGGCTCGTGAAGAGCGTGGCCTTCGCCTGGATCATCGTGTTCGTGGGAGCCCAGCGGGGCTTCCGGGTGACCGGGGGCGCCGAGGGGGTGGGCCAGGCGACCACGTCGTCGGTCGTGATCTCCCTCTTCGGAGTCATCGCCGCCGACGCCTTCTTCAGCCTGTTGTTCTACTTCGGGGATTGACGCGATGGCCGATTCCGAGCCCATCGTCGTGATCGACCGCCTGACCGCCGGCTACGGCGACCGGGCGATCCTGAGGGACCTCTCCATCCGGATCCGCCAGGCGCGGGTGACCGCGGTCGTCGGCCCCTCGGGGTGCGGCAAGAGCACGCTGTTCAAGTGCATCGTGGGTCTGCTGCGCCCCTGGTCCGGCAGCGTGCGGGTCGCGGGGCAGGACCTGGCCGCCCTGGACGAGGACCGTCTGCCCCGGGCCCTGGCCCGGGTCGGGCTGCTGTTCCAGCAGGGGGCGCTGCTGAACAGCGTGCCGGTGCGGGAGAACGTGGCGCTGCCCCTTCGGGAGCACACCGGTCTCCCCGAACCGGTGATCCAGGAAATCGTGGCACTGAAACTGGAGGCCGTCGGCCTGTCCCACGCCATCGACCTGCTGCCGGCGGAACTCTCGGGCGGCATGCGCAAGCGGGCGGCCCTGGCCCGGGCGATGGCCCTGGACCCGGACCTCCTGCTGTGCGACGAGCCCTCGGCAGGCCTGGACCCGCCGACCGCCGCGGACCTGGACGCCTTGATCCTCCGGCTGAAGGAAACCTTCCGGATGACCGTGGTGGTGGTCACCCACGAACTGCCCAGCATCGAGGTGATCGCCGACGACGTGGTCTTCCTGGGCCGTGGGGGGGTGCTCCACTACGCGGGCCCCGTGGCCGAGGCGAGGAGGTGCCCGATCCCGGAGGTGATGGACTTCTTCGCCCGGCGACCGGGGACCCGGGAGGAGGGGACGTGCAGTCTCCTGGACCTGATGCGCCAGGAGTGCGAATCTTGATCCCGGTTGGACGGGATCCGAGGGGCGGCCCGGGGGCCGCCGGGAGACCGGGGCGATGATCACGGCGGCGCAGAAGGTGCGACTGGGGGTCTTCGTCGCCCTGACGACGGCCATCTTCGCGGGGACCCTGGCCGTGCTGACCGGCATCCGGCTGTCGGAGCAGCGCGATTCCTACTTCATCCGGTACCGGATGAGCCTCAGCGGCCTCGAGCCGTCGGCGTCGGTGAAACTGAACGGGGTCCGGGTCGGCCGGGTCGAATCGATCCAGATCGACCGCGAGGACCCGAACGTGGTGGTCGTGGAGGTCAGTCTGGAGCACGGCACCCCGGTCAAGAAGGACGCGAAGGCCGTGGTCACCCTGACGGGCATCACCGGGCTGAAGTACATCGAACTGACGGGCGGGACCCGGGAGGCTCCGTTCGTGGAACCCGGCGGGGAGATCCCGGCGGGGGAATCGGTGCTGGATCGCCTGACGGGACGGGCCGAGGACATCGCGGAACGCATCCAATTGCTGGTGGAGCAGTTGAACCGCTTCACCGACGACGACGTGCGGAGCAGGGTGCTGGCCACGGTGCAGCACATCGACGAACTGGCCGTGTCCGCGGGGGCCACCATCGAGGAGAACCGCCCGGCCATCCGGGAACTGGCGGAATCGCTCCGGGATGCCGGTGCGAGGGTGCAGGCGGCCGTCCGGGTGATGGAGACCGACCTCACGGCCGCGTCCCGAAACATCCGGCTGCTGTCGGACCGCCTGGAGAGGGAGGTCGAGCCGGGGCGCGTGAAGACCATCGCCGGGAACCTGGACCGGGTGGTCGCCCAGGTCCGGATGGCCGTCGATCGGGCCAACCTGCCCGAGGTCGGATCCCGGGTGGACGACTTCACCGCCACGGCGGTCCGGGTGGCCCAGAACCTGAACGTGACGATCCTCCGGGGCCGGGAGGACCTCTACGCTGCGCTCCAGTACCTGCTGGAGACGCTGGAAAACCTCTCGGAGTTCTCCCGGCAGATCCGGGAGAACCCCGGGTCCCTGCTGGGCGGTGGCGAAGAGAAGGAGAGGAAACTGCGATGATGCGCGGGACGGATTCGGGAACCGGCCCGGGCCGGCCGCGGGAACGGACCGCCGCAGGAGGGCCGATGCTCCAGAGAATCCTGGCCCTCGGAATCCTGGCAGCCCTGCTGGCCGGGCAGCCGGGATGCGGATCGGCCCCCCAGAAGGCCTACTTCACCCTGTCCTATCCCCTCGCGGACGACCGGGCCGCGGACTCCCGGCCGCCGCTGCACCCGGTCCGGATGCGCCTTCGCCCCTTCGAGGTGGCCCTTCCCTACGACCGTCCCCAGATGGTCTATCGCCAGTCCCCCTACGAGTTCCAGTACGACCCGTACCGCCTCTGGGCCACCAAGCCCCAGCACATGCTCCGGGAACTGGTGGCGGACCACCTGCGGGCGGCCCGGCTGGTCGAAGAGGTCACCAGGACCTACGGCGAGGAACCCCCTCCCTACGAACTGAAGGGAGAGGTGCTGGCGATCGAGGAACTGGACGCCCGCGACGCATGGTTCGGCCACCTGGCCATGCGCTTCGAACTGGTGCGCACCCGGGACCAGGTGACCCTCTGGCACTACCAGTTCGACCGGAAACGGCAGGTCGGGAAGCAGTCCCCGGCCCTGATCGTCCGGGCCCAGTCGGAAATCCTCCAGGAGGAGATGCGCCGGGTCACCGCCGAACTGGACCGGGCGATTTCCCGGGACCGGGGCGTCGCCCCGACGCTGGCCCTGCCCGGGTCTGCGGGCGATGCCCCCCGGACGGACCGGGCCGCGGCCGGGCCGGATGCAGCGGCTCCCGGGCGGCCGTCATCCCCGCCCTCGGGAAATTCCCCGGCCTCGCCGGACCCCCTGCCGCTGATCGTGCCGGACGAGGAGGTGGGGCGATGAGGGGCCGGGTGCCCATCGCCTTCTTCCTCGGTTGCCTCTGGATGGGCTGGGCCCGGCCCGGGCAGGCCCGGGAGGTCCAGGTCCCGGTGGAGACGGAGCCGGCGGAGGCCGTTTCCGGCATGGAGCCCCGCAAGGAACTGCCCGCCGTCCCGCCCAACGCCACGACCGGCGACCCCGAGGCGACCGCGGGGGACCGGATCCCCTCCTCCCGCCTGGCCCTCCAGGAACGGCCGGAGACCTGGGACCAGCCCCCGACCCCCGAGCAGTTGAGCCTGGACCCCACCCTGATCCCCCCCGGCAAGGGAGCCATCTTCGTGCCGGCCATGACGGACCCCCGGCTGGAGCCCCACTGGCTGGTGATCGGGGACCACCGGAAGGTGCTGGAAAGCCTCCCGACCGGGCGCCGGGCCATCCTTCCGCCGGGCATCTACGAGGTCCGGTTGGGCAGCGGGTCGCTGGAGGAGCGCATCCGACGCCGGGTGCTGGTCCGGGAGGGACGGACGACCGTGATCCCGGCCACCTGGTCCACGCTGGTCGTGCAGGTGGTGGACGATCACTCCCAGCCCTTCCGGGGGTCCTACGAACTGCTGCGCCTTCCCGACCGACGGAACCTGGGCCTGGGCCTGGGAGCCGACGTGGAGACCGGGGAGGAGCCCCGATCCTGGGTCCTGGAACCGGGCGACTACATGCTGCTGAAGACCGGGGAGAACCCCACGGCGCGACGGGATTTCTACACGTTCCGGCTCCGGCCCGGGGAACGGTCCGTGGTGACCCTGGTGATGGACCGGGACAGCGGGAACTTCCTGGGCGCGGGGGAAGTGCCCGTGAAGGGTCTTCGGGCGAGGCTCCCGAAGGACTGGACCGTGCGCCTCGCCGTCGGGGCCGATGCCGAGTTCAACCGCCGATCGGACCTGGCCGGGTTCACCTCGGGCTACGGGTTCACGCTGGGCGGCTACCTGGACCTGATGGGGCTCTACCGGCCCCGGCAGCACTACCTGTACCTGCGCCTGAAACTGGAGGAGAAGCAGGTCAAGATCCCGAACCAGCCCTTCCAGAAGGACCTGGACGAACTGAAGGCCGATGCCCTCTATGTGTACCGCGTGCTTCCCTGGCTGGGTCCCTACGTCCGGGTCGGAGGCGCCACGGCGCTGTTCCCGGGGTACGCGTGGCTGGGGTCCCCCACGGAGGTGGTCGAGGTCGATGGCGCCGGACAGCCTCTGCGAAGCCTCGGGGTCTTCGAGGGCAAGTACCGACTGTCCTCCTCCCTGGCCCCCACCGAGGTGAAAGGGGGAGCGGGGCTGGGGTTCCTGGTGACGGGGGTCTACTGGTTCGACGCCAACGTGCGCATCGGGGTCGGCACCCGGTATCTCTGGACCCGGGGCCTGATGGCTCCCGCCGGGTCCTCGACCAGTCCCCGGACCCTCTACCTGCGGCGGAAGGACAACGCCTGGCAGACCGGCATCGAGGGGACCGTGATCGCGAGCCTCCGGTGGACGCGGTGGCTGTTGGCGACGCTGGAGTTCGAGGCGCTGGAGCCCTTCACGGACTTCCGGCACCCCATCCTTTCGTGGGACAGCAACGTGGGCATCCGGCTGGCATCCTTCGTGTCCGTGAACTACCTGTTCCGGATGATCCTGGACCGGGACCGGTCGGAGCATCTCCAGACCGAGCACCGGGTGCTGTTGCGCTTCACTTGGCAGATCCTCTGATCCGGCCCCCGGTGGCCCGGGACGGCGGGCCGGTCAGCGGGCCCCATCCCGCAGGAACTCCGCCACTTCCTGGAGGTCCCGGAACACCAGGTCCGGTCCCTCGGCGACGCCCTCCAGGTCCTCCAGGGAGGTTTCCCCGGACAGCACCAGCACCGCCAGCATGGCGCTCCTCCGGGCCATCGCGACGTCCGTGTAGAGCCGGTCCCCGATGTAGGCCAGACTCGGAAGAGGCTGTCCCAGACGCTCGGACACCGCGATGGCCATGCGGACCTCGGGCTTTCCGATGACCAGGTCGGCGCCCCGGCCGGTGCTCCGCTCCACCAGGGCCAGGAAGGACCCCACGTCGGGCCAGTATCCCCCCTCCACCGGGCAGTTCACGTCGGGGTGGGTGGCCACCAGGGGCAGCCCGGCCCGGACCGCGTCGCACAGGAGGACCAGCCTTGGGAAGTCCATCGTCGTGTCGTAGGCCAGCAGGGCCAGGTCCGCCCGCTCGATCCGGTCCGCGAGGGGCACGCCCGCCTCCTCGACCTCCCGGCGGAAGGACGGCGTTCCGAACAGCAGGACCCGGTGACCGGGGCGTTCCCGCAGCAGGAAGGAAATCGCCGCCTCCCCGCTGGTCATCACGTGGTCCTCCCCCACGGGAAGTCCCAGTCCCCGGATCTTCCGCCCGTACTCCTGCCGGCTCTTCGAGGAGTTGTTGGTCAGGAACACGAACGGGAGCCCCCGGTCCAGGCACAGGTCCACGAACTCCCGGGCCCCCGGGAGCAGGCGTCCCCCGAGGTAGGTGGTGCCGTCCATGTCCAGGGCGAATCCCCGGATCGCCTTCAGCCGTTCCAGCGCGCCTTTCGTCCGCTCGATCATCGCCTCTGCTCCCCCGCCGCCATTGACAGCCCCCGCCGGGCCGTGATTCCATGCGCCATCTCGTGCCGGAGCCCCCGATGGCCCCCGCGAACCCCTTTCTGACATCTTTTTCCCCGGCGGTCCAGACCGAGGTGGAGTCGGTGCTGGCAGAAGCCCGGCGATCGCCCCGGGTCGTCGCGGCGGTGGACGCCGACGGCACGCTGTGGCGCCACGACATCGGGGAGCACTTCCTCCAGTGGCTTTCCGGACGCCTTCCCGACTCGCCGGAAACGCCTCTGCTGCCGGCCGAGACCTGGGACCAGTACCTCGCCCTGCTGGAGGAGGACCGCTGCCGGGCCTACGGCTTCGCCGTCGAGGCGATGGAGAACCTGCCGCTGCTGGAACTGCTGTACGCGGTGGACTACGTGACCGCCCGGTGGCGCCACTACCGCCAGAGGATGGCCCTGCTGCTGGAATTTCTTCGCAGCCAGGGGGTCGAGGTGGTCGTCGTCACCGCCACCTGGGAGACGCTGGTCCGCCATGCCCTGTTGCAGATGGCAATCGATGCCCCGGTGCTGGGGATCGAGAGCGGACACCGCTACGTCGGCGGGGTCGGCGTGGTCCTGGACGGCCGCCTCGAGCAGCCCGTCACCTGCATGGAGGGTAAGGTCGATGCCTTGCGGAAGCACCTGGACTGCCGCCCGACCCTGGCCATCGGGGACAGCCTCGGGGACCTCCGGATGATGGAGGAAGCGTCCCACCGCATCGTGGTCCGCCACCGCCGGGACCCGGTCAACGACCTGGTGCGCATCGCCCGGGAACGCCGCTGGCCCGTCGAGGTCTTCTAGGTTTCTCTCCGCTCCGGAACCCCGTCCCGGTCCCGTTCCGGAGACGTTTTGAGGCCTCAGCGACCCTTCGGGCGGGCGTTCCAGAGGCCCGCCATCAGCGTCGCCGGGACCAGCGACAGGGCCGCCAGCACGGCGAAGATCACGGTCCACTGGGTCATCGGCAGGAAGGCCGGCAGCGAACCCCCGAGGTCCGCGATCCACCGGGGCGCCTGGTCCCGCAGCCAGCCGACGCCCGCGCCCGAGAAGATCGACCCGGCGGCTCCCAGGGCCATCGTGAAGCCCGTCGCCGCCGCCGTGGCCGCCGGGTCCACGTCGGCCGTGGCCGCGCCGCTCATCAGCATGTCGGGACCGTAGATCAGGAACCCGGCCAGGCCCAGCATCGCGGTGGCCTGGACCCACTGGCCCTGGGGCACGAAGAGGAACCCCGCGCAGACCAGGGCGAGGGTGTAGAGGCTGATGGCGCAGACCGGGGCCCGACGACCCCCGAAGAGGCGGTCCGAGAACCACCCGGCCGACACGGCCCCGACGGCCCCGATCAGGGGAAGGGCGACGGCCGTGAAGGCGCTGCCCTTGATGCTCCGCCCGTGAAAGTCGTTCATGTAGGTCACGGCCCAGTTCATGAAGGCGTAGCGGACCCCGTTGGCGCAGAAGAAAGCGATCCCCAGCACCCAGAGCATCCGGTTGGTCAGCGTCAGGCGCAGGATCTCCCAGGAGGACCGGCGGGGAACCGCGGGGACGGCCGACTCCCCGGAGGGGGTCGCGGCGGGGGCCGGGAGGTCGTCGCGGATCGTGCCCAGCCCGACCTCCTCGGGACCGTCCCTCAGGCCGAACCAGAAGGCCACCGCCACCGGCGCGAGGATCATCGCCGGGACCGAGAAGGCCGCCCTCCAGCCCATCGACTCGCAGAGCACGCCGGCCAGGAGCCAGGCCAGCACGTTGCCCACCTGGTAGCACGTGCTGATCAGGCCCACCACCAGGCCTCGCCGTTCGGTGCGGGTCCAGTTCGTGATGGTCTTGACCACCAGGGACCACCCGGCCGACTGGGCCAGGCCGTTGAGCCCCCACAGGACCAGCATCATCGGGTAGGAGGTGGCCAGGGAAAAGCCCAGGTTCGCCGTGACGATCAGGATCATCGCGACGGTCATCAGGCGCCGCCCGCCCAGGCGTTCCCCCAACTGGCCGTTCAGGAACTGCCCGACGGCGTAGATCGCCGCGTACACCGACGGGATCATGCCGACCTGGGCGGCGGTCCAGTCGGGGAACTCCTTCAGGATCAGGGGCTGGGCCACCGCGAAGTTCAGGCGGCACAGGTAGTAGGAGGCGTAGGCCCCCCAGAGCAGGGCGAAGGTCTGGAACTGCCAGCGGCGCAGGGTCGAGGCGTCCGGGGTCTCCATCCCGTCTTTCTCCCTCAGGGTCCCGGCAGGGGCCCGGGCAGGGAATACCTAGCACCGCCCCCGATTTCCGGCAAGGAAGAATCCGTCGGAGGACCCCGAGGGATCCGTGGGAGGGATTCGGGTCTCCTGGGCGCGAAGGTCCCGGGATGCGGCCCGGAGGCCCCCGTTGTATGCTCCCGGGGAACGCGTGTCGGGAGAAGCCGCGATGGGGGACCTCGTGCTGGCCATCGACGTGGGCACCCAGAGTTGCCGGGCCCTGGCCTTCGACGCCCGGGGGGACCTGGTGGACAGGAGCCGGGTTCCCTACGACCCGCCGTACGTCTCGCCGAACCCCGGACTGGCCGAGCGAGACCCCGACGCCTTCTGGACGGACCTGGGTGCCGCCTGCCGGGGCCTGTGGGCCCAGGGCCGGGTCTCCCCGGAGCGGGTGGCCGCCATCTGCATGACCTTCCAGCGGAACACCGTGATCCACCTCGGGGACGACGACCGTCCCCTGAGGCCCGCCATCGTCTGGCTGGACCAGCGGCGGTGCACGAAGCCCCCTCCCCTGCCCCTGCACTGGCGCCTGGCCTTCCGGCTGGCCGGGGCGACCGGGACCGTCGCGGCCTTCCAGGCCGAATCCGAGGCCAACTGGGTCGCCCAGAACGAGCCGGACATCCACCGCCGAACTCGTCGTCTGGCCTTCCTGTCGGGCTACCTGACCCTGCGCATGACGGGGGAGTTCGCGGATGCCCTGGCCTGCCAGGTGGGCTACCTCCCCTTCGACTTCCAGCGCCAGGCCTGGTCCGACCCCCTGGACTGGAAATGGGCGGCCCTGGCGATCTCCCGGGACCGGCTGCCGACCCTGGTGCCACCTGCCCGCCCCATCGGGACCGTCACCGCCTCCGCCTCGGCCCACACGGGCATCCCCCGGGGCCTGCCCGTCATCTCCGGCGGGTCCGACAAGGCCTGCGAGGTCCTCGGGTGCGGGTGCCTTGCCCCCCATCAGGGGTGCATCGGCTACGGCACCACCGCGACGCTGAACATCGACTCCCCCCGGTACGTCGAGCCCGTGCGCCTGGTCCCGCCCTACCCCAGCGCCCAGCCGGGGCACTACAACCTGGAGTACCAGATCTTCCGGGGCTTCTGGATGGTGACCTGGTTCAAGGAGCAGTTCGCCCAGATCGAGGGACAGCGGGCCGCCGAGCGGGGCATCGCCGCCGAGGCGCTGCTGGAGGAGGAGGCCCGGCAGGTTCCCGCCGGCTCCCTGGGCCTGGTGCTGCAGCCCTTCTGGACCCCGGGCGTCCGCCATCCGGGGCCCGAGGGGAAGGGGGCCATCATCGGCTTCGGGGCGGCCCACCGGAAGTCCCACATGTACCGGGCCCTGCTGGAGGGCCTGGCCTACGAGTTGCGGAGCGGCCGGGAGCGCATCGAGGCCCGCACCGGGATCCCCGTGACCGAGGTCACGGTCTGCGGGGGCGGGTCCCGGAGCGACCTCGCGCTCCAGATCGTCGCCGACGTGTTCCGTCTGCCGGCCCGGCGGCCCTCCCACGACGAGGCCTCGGGCCTGGGCGCCGCGGTGCTCGGTGCCTGGGGCGCCGGGCTGCACCCCGACCTTTCCTCGGCGGTCGCCTCCATGACCCGTCCCGGCGCGACCTTCGACCCCGACCCGGCTCACGCCGCCCGCTACGACGACCTGTACCGCGAGGTCTACACCCCCCTGTACGGCAGGCTCCGGTCCCTCTACCGGTCCATCCAGCGCATCACCGGGTATCCCTGATCGGCCATGTGCCGGTCCGGTTGTCCCCGCGCGGGTTGCCCAATAGAGTCAAGAAGGGTATCCACCGGCCCTCCATGGAGCAGGCCATTCGGGGATGCGTCTTCCAGAACATCAACGAGCTGTGCCAAGCCGTACGCACGGTATTGGGGGTCAACAAACACCGGCGTGTCGAGAAACCCGGGGACAGAAGCCCTGCCCAGATGCGGCGGGAGCGGCTCCGGAAGGCCGCATGGACATCCGCGTCGATCCCCCCTCTGCCGGGGGGCGTTGTGAGCGACCATGCCGTGTCCGTGGAACCGGGCGCGGTTCAGAATCAGGCCCCTTCGATCTCGAGGACGAACATCCCGGCGCTCTTCTCCGAGTTGGTGGCCATGCCGTCCACGACCAGATAGAGCACGTCGCCGGCCACGAAACCGTCCAGGGGCACGGTCAGGTACCGATATTGTTTTGCCGCGACGCAGTGGGTCGCGGGGTCGCACCCGTTCTGGAACGCCATCAGGCTCACGCTGAACGTGGCCTCGGCCGTGTTGACGCGGATCGTGCGGTAGGTCGCCAGCAGCTCGGCGGTGATGTCGAGCCGGTACACCAGGTCCGGTCCCCATCCCACCGGATTTCCGAAGTTCTCGCACGTGTTGCCCACGGCCAGGGAGTAGTCGTCCGTCGCGAGCACGTTGTTGAACACGTGACGGAAAGGAAGGCCGGTCACCGCGGTCGCCGTCGCGCACGTGTCGTTCGGGGGCGTCGTCACCTCCTGGGCCATCCAGGTGAACGTCCCCGGCACGTCCACCGTCTTGTGGTCCACCACGATCCAGATCGGCGCATCCACGCCCCACAGGGTCACGTCATTGTCGACATACGAGCCGGACTGGAAGATGAACCCGTCCCAGCAGTCGTTCGTGGGCATGGGGCCGCAGGATTCCAGCACGTACAGCGATGGCTCGTTATAGCCCGAGAAGTTGGCCGACAGCATCCCCACGATCACGTCCTTCTCCGTGGGGCCGGGGTCGAAGGTCCACACGAGGTCGCCACCGCTGGTGTAGTCGCCGACGTAGTAGTTCACCTCGGAGCAGCCCTGGTTGAGGGCCGTCACGTCGTTCGCGGTGAAGGCCAGAGTGGTTGTTTCCTGCCATGGGAGCTCGGTGACCGTCCTGGCCGATTCGCACGACTCGTTCGTGGGCCGCGGCAAGAACGAGGCATCCAAGGTGATCTCCTGGAACCACCCGTTGTCCCAGCCATCCACGACCACGTAGGCCGTCTGGCCGGCATCCATTCCCACGCTGATGTCCGTGGCCTTCCGCGACAGGCTGGTGCACGAGTCGAGCACTCCGGACGGGCAGACATCCGTGGTCGCGTACAGGATCCCCGACCCCTGGTTCCCGGAGCCGAACTTCACGTCCAGGACGCCGTTCTGCGTCGCGGTGTAGGCCAGCACCGCGTCGGGCAGCCCCTGCCCGACCGGCGCGCAGGGCGAGGGACCGCAGCACAATCCCTGGGCCGGCACCGTGCCGGAGCCCGCCACGTCGTCATCCAGGTTGCGGGCGTTCAGCGTGACCTTCGCCGGCAGATTCGTCAGCACCAGGGGGTTCGAGCAGTCGTCGGGGTCCGGGTTCGTGGCGACCTCCTCGAGCGTCACGCGCACCGCGCTCGGCGCGTCCGAACCGCCCTCCGCCGCGATGAAGTAGGTCTTGCCGGCCGTCAACTTGCGGACGAACGAAATCGTGGTCTGGCCGGAGGGCACGCGGATCGCGTCGAGGCACTCCGTGGCCGGCCACTCGGAACCGCAAGCATCGAACAGCAACAGAGTGGGTCTGAAACCCGCGGATAGCGAGGTGATCTCGAAACGCACGTACTGCTCGGCCGGCGGCGTGTAACTCCAGAGCAGGTCGCGGTCTCCGTGCAGGAAAGTGGACTTGAGGATGGCGGCGCACGACATCTGTGGCCGAATGTGGTTGAAACCGATGGAGAGTTCCACCTCGGCCGAGAATGGCAGACCCGCGATTGCCTGAGCGCTCGTGCACGAATAGTTGAGCGGCCCCTGGTGAGCGGGGTCCCCTTGGATGTTGTAGCGGTCCACCTGCACGAAGAAGACCGCGTTTTCCGACAGGCTTCCCGCATCCACGATGAGGGTGTACGTCGTATTGGCCGCCAGCGTCAAGGGGCTGCGGAACGGTGCTCCGCCCGGGCCCGAGGCAACGCAAGCCCCCGACGGGTCCAGCACGGCGAAGAAGGCGTCCGAGGGCGGGTCCTCGGTGAGGAGGCCGATTTCGAGGCGATACACCCCGGTCGCGGTTGGCGTGAACGCATAGAACAGGTCAGGCTTCCCCGCGCCTGTTCCGTTCGGGACGGCCGCGCAACCCGCAGCCTGGTAGTCATCACCCGCGAAGGCGAACGTCTCGGGCACCTGGGGCATACCTTCCATCAGAACGATTGCGCCCGCAGCCGTATCGTTCGGTGGTGGGCCGTCCACCACGCGATACCAGCCCGTGAAATCGCCCTCGATCGTCTGTCCGGGCTCCTGCCACGAATCGAAGACCACCCGTGCATCGAGGGTCTCCACGGGGTCATCCATATTCAACGGTGAAGAAGAATCCAGAGGAAGGAACATGGGCGCCTTGGGTTGCGACGGACTCATCTCCTTGACCGTCGCGGTCCATCGCTCGGCAATCGATTCGCCCCGGGAGACGGAATACAGGTCATTGTACAGGTCATTCGATGGGTAGGGGTCATAGGAGATCTCGTGGAACACGGGATATTCGGGCCGCTTGTTCCCCCAGGACGACGAATAGCAGCCGCTCTGGCCGCAGGGGGGCTTGATCTGTGTGGAGACGCGCTTGCCCTTTGCAAAGGCAGCCGCCACCACGCGGCTCCCGGCAGGCGCCTGCACCGGCAACACGCCGTCGGGTCCGTTCGTCTTGTCCGGCCACTTGTCGGGGTACCAGGTATCCGGGCAACCCTCGGCCGTTTCCGTCGAGGTCGGGGTCGGGAACGGCCCCTGGATGACGGCCGAATTCCCCGTGAACACCTCGCCCGGCTGCGCGCACGTGGACAGCTTGGGATTGAAGCACTGGTCGATCGGTGTGGTTGTCTCGAACTCGTCGGAACATTCCGCCCGGGTCACCACGTGCTTGGAGCCGAGGATTTCGCAACAGACCTTCTCGCATTGCGACTCGTCACTCGCCGGATTTGCGCATTCTGTCCATGGTCTGACCCTGAAGCCGTCCAGGCAACACACTGCGCAGTTCTCGTGCGGACTCTGCGTCACGGTATGGCCAGGTTGGTTGGCGATTCCATCGCAGACCCATTTGGGTACCACCGAGATGGCCGTTTTTCCAGCAGCCGTGTCGGAACAGCAGACAAAGCCGCAAGCCGCGGGTTCAAGGACGAACAGGGCGTTATCGCACTTGCCGCGCGGAACGACATCAAACCGATCGCTCTTCACACAGCACACGGGATCGCATTCCTCGATCGGTGCGGCCGCTTGGGGACAAATGACGAAAGGATTCGGTGTCCAGGTGTCCTCGCAGCAGACCTGGCAGTCCATGGTCTTGGCGCCACCCGCTTGGTCGCAGGCGCCAATGGCCATGACCGTCATCTTTCCTCCCAGGTTGCAGCAGGTCTTGTCGCAGTTCGAATCTGGCTGGAAGGCCGGGCATGCCGCGAAAGGCTTGAAGGTCCAGTCGTCGCCGCAGCACACGGGGCATTCCCCCGGGTCCATGGGCGTGCCGTGGCACTCGCCATTGGACCCGCACTGGTCGTCCTTGGTGCAGGGATCCCCGTCGTCGCACTTCGAACCAGGGGCCTTGGGGATCGTCTCGCACTTGTTGTTCCAGCAGGAAGGCACCAGGCAATCGGTGGAACTGTCATCGGGGCAATCCCAGTCCATCTCGCAAGACTTCACGCAGTTGCAGTCCTGGCACGTGAACCCGGCCTCGCAATCCGCATCCTTGGCGCATGTCGCCCCGAGCGCGAGGCTGTATTCACACAATCCGGTTGCGGGGTTGCAAGAACCGGTGTCATTATAGCACTTCTTTGGGGCAGGAGGCTGGTAGCACCCCACAGGCTCTCCTTTGCAGTTCCCGCTGCCATCGCACACTTCAAACGCTATGCACTTATCGTCGCTCAAACACCAAATGCCCGCTTCCACGGGAACCTCCACACACTCGTGCTCGATGCATCGGTACGTGAAGCAGTCAGCAGGCGTGTTGTCCAGCGGGGCGCACTTGACATTGTTCATGCACCCCGGGCAGTCGGCGTCTGACAGCAACTCACCTCCCTCGGCAAGGCATTTGCCTTTGGGGATAAATGATACTTGTGTGCCCTTCTTGCAACACACGATATCGCAATCCTTGACCGGAAGCACTCCAAGATCGATGCACAGACCCTTTGGTATTACAGTCCATGTGGTGGCGCAGCATACGAGGCATTGAGCCGGATCCTGAACCGTGCCATGACATTCGCCATTCGAAGTGCACTGGTCGTCCTTGGTGCAGGGGTCCCCGTCGTCGCACTCCGAACCAAAGGCCTTGGGCACCGTCTCGCACTTGTTGTTCCAGCAGGAAGGCACCAGGCAATCGGTGGAACTGTCATCGGGGCAATCCCTGTCCACCTGGCAAGACTTCACGCAGGTGCATCCCTGACACGTGAATCCGACCTCGCAATCCGCATCCTTGGCGCATGTCGCCCCGAGCGCGAGGCTGTATTCGCATTCACCGCTCGCTGGATTGCACGCGCCGACGTA
Organism: Myxococcota bacterium; assembly: GCA_017994695.1. Lineage (GTDB taxonomy): Bacteria > Myxococcota_A > UBA9042 > DTJE01 > DTJE01 > JAGOKF01. The sequence goes on from JAGOKF010000074.1 coordinate 17,264, forward strand.
GCACTCCTTCGGGCCCGGAGGATCAGCGCACACCCGGGGCTGCCCCTTGCAGTTCCCGGAGGCGTCGCATCGGTCCTCCACGGTGCACGCATTGCCATCATCGCAGAGCGTGCCCTCTCCCGAGGGTGCACTGATGCACTTACCGGCAATGCAGTAGAACGTCATGCAGTCATGAGGGTCCGTGTCCAACGACATACAATCATAAGAATTCTTACACCCGCCGCACTCCGACTCGGGTTCGTTCCCAGGCGTGCCCCCTTCGGCCACGCACATCCCCCTGATGACCCACGAGGGACTGGCATCGCCCTTGTGACAGCAAACCGGCTCGCATTCCTGCTCGTTCGCCGCCGGCTGCTTGCAGTCCACCAGAGGCTTCTTCGTCCAGTCGTCCGCGCAGCACGCCGCGCATCCCTCGGGATCGCTCTCCTCCGAGAGCTTATTTTGATCAAGGCCCAGATCCTCGCAGACCGTCCGGGGCACCAGCGAGACCGTGACGATATCCCCCTCGGTCACCGTGCAGCAGACCGTATCGCAATCCTTGGCATCCAACTCGAAGATATCCAGTTCATCTTCGTGGCAGGCCCCTCCCGCCATCAGTTCCAACTTGTATTCCCCGTCGCCGGGGTCGGGGATGGCACAGCATACGGGCTCGCATTCCTGCTCGTTCGCCGCCGGCTGCTTGCAGTCCACCAGAGGCTTCTTCGTCCAGTCGTCCGCGCAGCAGACCTTGCACCGGTCCAGATCGAACAGAATGGTCACCTTGGCGCCTGGGTGTTTCGACAGCGCGTCTTTGCAGTCGGCATACGTCGAGAGCGAGACCTCGGTGCCCTCCGGGCCGAGGTCCACCATGCAGCACACCTGGTTCCACGACGCGGGGCCGCCCTTCGAGAAGTGCTGGATGGCGGCGCGCATCTCGCCGGTCGCCGCGTCCACCGTGGTCTCGAGGCGCTCCCAGGTCGTCCCGTCCGCGCTCCAGGCCACGCCCAGGCTGTCTGCTGGCACCCCGGCCCCGTCATACGGCACGAACAGCTCCGCCGGCTTCGCGAACGCGAGCCCCGCCGGGCCGAACTCGTGGAAGGGACCCACGGCCTTGAAACCCGCCCCCTCTGGGGCGGCGATGGACGTGGCCTGAAGACGCGTGGGTTCCGACAACGCACCCGGCGGCACGACCAACCGCCCGCCCCCCGGAAGGGTCAGCGTACCCCCCTCCGGGCCGATCAGTCCGTCCTCGCCTTCCTTGCCGCCGCCACACGCCACCGCCAGAACCGTGGCGACCGCGAGGAGGGTGCCCCGACAAGCGAAACGATGAGACGGGACCATGGTCAACCTCCTTCGAGTGAAAAACCATGCCATGTGGATTCCACCTCCACACTTGCGGTAACATGAACCACCATGTCGAAACGCACGAACGACACATGGATCGCGTCTCCCACGATCATGCCGACCGTGGTCGCGGTCGAGGAGGCGCTCGACGCCCCCTGGACCGTCGATCGGATGGCCGCCATGACCGGCCTGTCCGCGTCGCGCTTCGCGCACCTCTTCCGCGATTCCGTCGGGGAATCGCCCGCGGAGTACGTCACGCGGCTGCGTCTGGAACGCGCTGCAATCCACCTCGTTCACTCCAACTGGCCCGTGACCGAGGTGGCGATTGCGGCCGGATATGCCACCCACGCCGGCTTCACCCACGCGTTCACCGAGCGGTTCGGCTGTCCGCCCACCTCGTTCCGCGAGAGGTATCTGCGGACTTCCTTCTCGTCCGACTGGGGCCGCTTCCGCACCCGCGTCAATCAGGACGCCCCGCGGTCCATTCACCGTCTCGAAGTCGAACTGGTCCATCAGCCCCCGTTTCGGTTGGCCTTCGTGCGGCAATGGGGCCGGATGCTGCCCATCCCCCGGGCATGGACCACGCTGGTCGAGTGGGCCCGGTCGCGCGGCCTCGCCGGTCCCGGCGCCAGACCCGTGGGCTGCAACTACGACGACGACGCCTTCACCCCTCCGAAGCGTCGCCGCTACGACGCGGGCCTCATCGTGGGGCCCGACTTCGCCCCCCGAGGCGAGGTCGCGGTCCGCGACGTGCCGGGGGGCCTCGTGGCTCGCACACGGTTTCGGGGGTCGGTCCTCGGCCTGGTCCGCACGTGGGACCGGTTCGTGCTGGGGTGGCTGCCCACGAGCGGCTACCAGCCCAGAACGACCTTCGCCTTCGACCTGTTTCCCGGCGCGCTCCTCTCGGGCGGAATCGCGACCCGGATGGGGTTGTCCTTGGTGGTCCAGTCCACCCTCTGCATCCCGGTCATTCCAGTGTCCGAGGGTCCGGCGGATACCTGGGCCGGCGGCGCATCCTGAAGTTCCCTCCCGCTCAACGATGGAACCATGACCTTGGAGTGGTGATAGGCCGCGCCCCGGACTGTCGTTTGCCACGATATAGGGACCACCTGGAGGCCTGGTTTGCCAGCAATTAGGGACCAGGTGATTGCCACCAATTAGGGACCACCCGCGGACTGTGGAGTGGTAAAGCCACGTCGGGCTCTGGC
>JAGOKF010000075.1 GCA_017994695.1 Myxococcota bacterium
GCCCCGGGGGATTCCACTGCGTCGAGGGCGCCTGCGAGGCCTGTTCCTGCGGGGGGAAATCCTGCGGCGACGACGGGTGCGGCGGGTCCTGCGGGTCCTGCGACGACGGCGACCCGTGCACCGGGGACCGCTGCGAGGACGGCGCCTGCCGCTTCGACCCGCTGCCCCCGGGGTCGCCCTGCGACGACGGGGACCCCTGCACCACCGGGGACCAGTGCCACCCGGACGGGGCTTGCAGAGGAACCCCGGCATGTGTCCCGGAGGACGTCGCCCCTGCCGCGGACGAGCCGGCCGCGGACGTGATGGAGGACCAGGGTCCTTCCCCCGAGGATGTCCCGGTTCCCGCGGACCGGGGCCTGCCGGAGTCCGACACGGCGGACCTCCCGGACGCCTCCGGGGACCTTCCCGGCGAGGTCCCCGGCCAGAGCGGGCCCGGAACGGGGTGCGGGGCGGGTCCTGTTCCGTCCTCCGGGGGCCTTCCCCCGGCACTCTGGCTGGCGATCCTGGGATGGGCGATCGGCCGCAGGTCCCGGGCCCCGTCGGGGACCTCCGGGAGGCCCCGACGATCGTGACATCCCGGTTGCCCGGGCCCTGACAGCGATGTCATGCCGCCGGGAAGAAGTCCCGCCCCCGGAATGGCCAATGCCCCGATTTTCCGCTATTCTGGGGATGGCATGGCCCCTGCAGACTGGAAGGGCGTGGCCTCCCGGGAGGGAGGAAGGTCTTCATCGAGGAGGTTCCCGATGCGACGCGTACCGACCCTGTTGCTGTTCGCGGTGCTGTGGGCGTTCCCGGCGGCGGCCCGGGCGGCCGACGAGTGCTCGACCGACGAGGACTGTCCCGAGGGCCTGGTCTGCATGCCGGCCCCCTGTCCCGCCATGGCCTGCGAGGACCCTGCCGACTGTCCCCCCTGCGAGGCGACGGGCCTCTGCATGGAGCCCGACAACCCCGGCGGCGGATGGGAGGACCAGTGCGCCGAGGACCAGGACTGTCCCTTCGGCTTCGCCTGCAAGGCGATGGAGATCCCCTGCCCGGGCGTCGCCTGCACCCCCTGCGCCTGCGACTGCAAGGAAGGGGAGGAGGGCTGCGACTGCCGGTGCCCGGAGTGCCCCGAGCCGGCACCGTGCGAGCCCGTGTTCGTCCACGTCTGCGTGTACGAGCCCAAGGCCTGCTCGGTCCACGACGACTGCGGGGAGGGCTTCGAGTGCGTGGCCCAGGAGGTGTGCTCCGGAGGATGTGCCTGCGCCGGCTGCGCCTGCCCGGAATGCCCCGAGGGGGAGGAGTGCCCCCCCTGCGACTGCCCGGATCCGGAGCCCTGCACCTGCGACCAGGAGCCCTCCTGTGAGGTCACGGGACGCTTCTGCCAACCGAAGAAGATCCCCTGCGCCGAGGATTCCCAGTGCCCGGCCGACTGGACCTGCTCGCCGGTGGGCGGCACCTCCTGCCTCTGCCCCGACTGCGCCTGCCCGGCCCCCGACGGAGAGGGCGGAGGCACCGACTGCGAATGCGGCCCCTGCGACTGCGACCAGGAGACCGCGGAGCAGCTCTGCCTGCCCCCCGGATGGGCCAATGCCGGGATCTCCGACCCGGACGGCCTCGAATACGGCCAGCCGCGGACCGACCCGACAGGCGGCGAGGAAGCGACGGGCGGCAACTCCCCCGGCGGGGCGACGAACCAGGACGGCACTACCCCCCCGGCAGCCCAGGAGACCGGCATGGTGCCACCCTCCAAGGGCGGCTGCACCGCCGCGACCCCCGCCGACGCCCTGCCCCTGGCCATGCTGCTGCTGGGCCTGGCCGCCCGCCGCCGCCGCGACCCGTGAGGCCTTCCCGAGGACTTCCGCCGGTGGAACGACTGCCATCCGGATTCCTCCGGCATTCCCGCGGATCGTCGCCCCTGTGGTCCGGGCCAGGAACCCGACCCTTCCCCCTCGTCGCGGTCCCGGATTGACCGGGGACGGGGAATCGGGTAGAAGGCCCCTGGATGGGCGGTGCAGGAAGCCGGTGGGAAACCGGCGCTGCCCCCGCAACTGTCACCGGGGACGAACCCAGAACAGCCACGGGCGCCGGGCGGCGCCTGGAAGGACTGGGGGAGAGGGATCCGGAAGCCAGGACACTCGCCGCCATCCGTACAACGCACGCGGTTTCGGAGGGAAGCGGTGCGGATCCTCCCCGTCATTCGGCGAACATTCCTTCGTCGTGACACGTGAGATCCGGCCCTGCCACTGCCCCCCGAAGCCCATGAAGACAGGAGGAGGAACAGATGCGCGGTCCGGATCGAACGGTTCGTTTCCTGCTGGTCGCGGCATGGGCCCTCGCAGCGGCGGGATGCGGGGCCTCGGACGAGGCGGCCGACCCGGGATCGGGGGACCTCCGTCCCTCGGATGTCGCCCGCGATGTCCCCGCGGACGCCCCTCTTCCCGGGGAGGACCCGGGTTCCCCGGACTTTCCGGAGACGACGGCCCCGGACGTCCCCCCCGACGTCCCGGAAGAGATCGGCCCCGAAGAAACCGCCCCGGACGTCCCGGAAGACCCGGCCCCCGACCCGGAAACGGTGGAGGACGTCCCGGGAGACACGGGGAATGACGCGCCCCTCCCCCAGGATCCAGGCCCCGGAGGGGACCTGCCCGACACGCCCCCGGAGGGGCTGGAGATCGCCGGCCGGTGGGTGGACAGATGGGGGGGAAGGCACGTGATCCTGGACACCTCCTGGGAGATGGTCGGCATGGCCTTCTTCCACGTCGTCGAGTTCCACAACGACGGCCGGTGGATGGTGGCGCAGAACGACGAAGGGAACGACTGGAGCCCCGGCCTGTGGAGCCGCTTCGACTGGACCTTCGCGGGACCGGACCTCTGGTACTGCCAGACGGCCTTCGCCGCCGCCACCCGGGAGGACGCCGTCGCGACGCCTCCGGCCGACCCCTCGGACCCGGCGACGGGGGGGTGCGGGGGATTCCCCTGGACCCGCCTGGACCCCGACCGGCAGGATCGGCTGGACATCGCCGGAACCTGGCAGGATTCCTGGGGAGGCGACCACCGGATCTCCGAGTCCCGGTGGGAGATGGTCGGCATGGGGTCCTTCGACGTGCTGGAGTTCCACAACGACGGCCGGTGGATCATCGCCCAGAATGCAGCGGACAACGCCTGGAACCCGGGCCTCTTCAGCCGCTTCGACTGGGCCTTCGCCGGGCCGGACCTGTGGTACTGCCAGACGGCCTTCGCCGCCGCCACCCGGGAGGAGGCCGTCGCGACGCCCCCCGCCGACCCCTCGGACCCGGCGACCGGGGGCTGCGGGGGATTCCCCTGGACCCTGCTGACCCCCGACGCCGCCCCGGCGGTGGCGGACCTGTGGATCGCGGCCCCGAGCCACACCGGCGAGGCATTCGGCAACGCCTACCAGGCCGTCAACGGCGTCCGAGGCGGAGGCCGGAACGCCGGAGGGACGGACGTCTTCAGCCTGGGCTACCGCGACGGCCTGGACAACTTCCTGGTGCTGGGATTCCGGGGCGCCCGGGTGCGAAACGGACCGGGAGCGGACTTCGTGGTCTTCGAGAACCCCTTCGAGTACGCCCCGGGGCAGGTCTTCATGGACCTGGTGGCGGTCTTCCTGTCCCGGGACGGGATCCTCTGGGTCCCGTTCCCCCGCGGGTACCTGGCGGACGACCCCTCGGTCTATCGCCCGGACCCGGCCCTCTGGCCGGGATTCGCCGGGCGGACGCCGGTCCTCTACCACCAGGAGATGAATCCGGTGGATCCATTCGACCCCGCGGTCGCAGGCGGGGATGCCTTCGACCTGGACGAGCTTCCGAACCAGGGCGAGGCGGGCGAGATCCGCCGTCTGGGATTCGCGTACCTGAAACTGGTCACGGCGCCGTCCCTGACGAATCCCGACACGGGGGCGCCCTACGTCCGGGACCCGGCCTCCAACGGCGCGGACATCGACGGGGTGATCGCCCGGTACCTGGCACCCCGGTAGCCCGGGAGGGGAACATGGGGCGATCCCACATCCGGCACGCGGCCGCCCGATCCCTGCGAACCCGCGGGTTTTCGCACGGGATCCTGGCGGGATGCCTGGCGCTGCTGCCGGTCCCGGGTCTCGGGGAGACCCCGGACTCCCCGGAGGTCGTGGAGGTCCCTCCAATCGACGTGCAAGGGGTGCCGCCGACCGCCACCGACTCGGCCGCATCGGCGGTCCGGGACCCGGTGGACCGCCCCGAGGACCTGGAGGCCTCCGAGGGACCCGGAACCGCCGTGGGACGCCTGCCGTCGGTGCGCCTGCGGGAGACCGGCGGCCCGGGACAGCCCCGGACCATCATGGTCCGGGGGACCGACCCCTCGGCGACGATGGCCTCCCTGGACGGGGTTCCCCTGAACTCCCCCTTCCTGGGGGGAGCGGACCTCGGGGGGCTGGACCTGGTGCCCCTGGAGGGCATCGAGGTGGTCCGGGGAGGCCGGGGCCAGGAGGCGATCGGGGGTCGCCTGGAGGCCCGGACGCCGGACCCCCTCGGGGGTCCCCGGTTCCAGGGCACGCTGGGAGGGGGGTCCTTCGGGACGTTCTGGCTGAAGGGATTCACGGTGCAGCCGTTGGGACGACGGACCGGCGTGCTGGCGGGGGCCGGGGGCCGTCGTACCGAGGGCCGGTTTCCCTTCCGGGACTCCAACGGAGTCCTCCGGCAGCGGGACCACGCGGCCGCCTCCTCCCTGGAGGCGTTGGTCCGAGTGGACGGGATCACCGGATCGGGCTGGCGCCTCGGGGCCCTGGTCGAGGGAGCCTTCACGGACCGCCAGGAGCCGGGCCTGGAACAGTTCCCCTCGGCCACCGCCACCCAGCGGGATTCCCGGCTGATCCTGTCCGCCACCGCCAGCGGCCCCCTGCCCGGATCCCTTCCCGGGACGCTGGAGGGGGCCCTCTTCTACCGGCGGCTCGCCTTCGTGTACCAGGACCCCAAACCTCCGATGGGTCCGCCGACGGCCTCGACGCTGGTCGCCCACGGAATCGGCGGCCGGCTGCGGGCCGAAATCGGCCCCTGGCCCGTCGCCTCCCTCTTTGCCAGCCTCGAAGGGACGGGCGACCTGGGACGGGTGTACCGCGTGACCCGGGCCCCGCAGCGCCCGGCCCGAGGCACCGTCGCGGGGGCGCTCGGGGCCCGCATCGGCCGCCCGGCAGACCCTTTCGAGGTCTTCGGGGAGGCCCGGGTCCTCTGGGCGCAAGGAGCGGGCGTGCGCGTCGCTCCCCGCCTGGGGGCCTGGTGGTCGCCCTGGAAGCCCCTGCGCCTGTTCCTGAACGGATCCCGGGCCTTCCGGCTGCCGACGCTGGAGGAACTGCACTTCGACGTCGGCTTCGTCCAGGGCAACCCGGACCTGCGTCCCGAGGAGGCCTGGACCTGGGACGCCGGGATCGAGGCCGCCGATCCCGGGACCTGGCGCCTGCGGGCCTCGTACTTCGAGAACCACCTGGACAACCTGATCCTCTTCCTGCCCCGCTCGGCCTTCCTGGTGAAGGCCGACAACTCGGGGCGGGCCACGATGCGGGGAGTCGAGGCCCTCGGGGAGTTCCAGTGGCGCTTCCTGTCGATCCGGGCCTCCTACACGTTCCTGTGGTCCGCCTTCGGCGCCTCGGGCCTCTCCCTGCCCGACCGGCCGGCCCATGTGGTCCAGGGCGAGGTGGGCCTGGCCTTCGGGCCCTTCCGGCTGGCCCTCCTTCCGGGATGGCAGTCGTCGTTCTACCTGGACCGTTTCGAGTCCACCTCCGAAGAGGCCCGCTTCCGGCTGGACGCCCGGCTGGAGTGGCGCTTCCAGGACGCCGTGCGCGTGTCCCTGGAGGCCCGGAACCTGACCGACCAGCGGGACGCCGTGGATTCCCTCCAGCGGCCCCTGCCCGGCTTCTCCCTCTTCACCCAGGTGATCGTGTCGCCATGAAACACCGGATTGTGCGGATCGGCTTCCTGGCATTCCTGCTGGCCTGCGAACCCGCGTTCGGCCCCGAGGATCTGCCCGGTGACGGGGACCTTCCCGCCCGGGGGGACCTTCCGGCCCTCCCCGATGTGGCCGACCGGGAGGACCTTCCCACGCCCAGGGACCTTCCCGGGCCGGACGAGCCGGACCTCGACGACGTCCCGGACCTGCCCCCTCCCGACGTCCCGGGGGACCTTCCCGAAGCCGGGCCCCTTCCCGACGGGGACTTCGCGACCCCCGAGGGGATCGCCCTGGCGGACCGGTACGTCGTGGTGGCCAACCCCTCCTTCCGGTACGACGGGCAGCGGATGGTCTTCGGCACGGGCTTCCTGACCGTCGTGGACCGGGGGACCCGCCAGGTGGTCCAGCGCGTCGCCCTTCCCTGCCGAAACCCCCAGGAGGTTTCCTGGGACGGGAGCCGCCTCTGGGCGCTGTGCTCCGGGGAGACCTCCTTCGACGGCACCCTGGTTCGCCCCGCGGGCCAGGCGGCGCTGGTGGGGCTGGATCCTTCCGGGACCCCCTTCCGCATCGTCTCCTACCTGCCCGTTTCCCCGAGCGCCTCCCACCCCCTGGTGGGCTATCCCTCGTCGATGGTCGTCCGGGACGGCCGGGCCTACCTGGGCTGCGGCACCACCGCGGCGGTGCTGGTGGCGGACCTGGACAGAAACCGCCTGGTCCGGTCCCCGGAAGACCCCTGGTCGCTGGCCGCCCTGGGCCTGTCGGGCCTGGAGGACCAGGACACCGTGAAGGTCCTTCCGGGACCACCGGGAATGCTGCTGGCGGGGTCCTTCAACCGGGATCTCGTGGCGGCCTTCGGCGTGACCGGGGAGGAGCCGGTTCCCGCCGGGTCCCTGGAGGTGGGCGTTCCGGGAATGCTGGACGGCGTGCTGGACCTGGCCTGGCGACCCGGCGGAACCCCCGAACTCTACGTCCTGCTGGGACTCGCCCAGCGGGTGGTCGCCGTGTCGGACCTTCTGGGAAGCCCCCGGGTGGACGACCGCTTCGCCGTGACCGGAACGATGCCGAACCGCCTGCTGCTGGACCGGGACCGCCTGTGGATCCTCGACAGCGGCGACAACCGGGCCACGGCGGTCGATGCCGATACCGGGAAGCCGCTGGGGCTCCGGGCCGCGATGCCCCCGGGCACCAACCCCTACGCCCTGGCCGCGGGGGACTTCGAGGGCCGCCGGGAACTGTACGTCACCGGCCTGCGTTCCGATTCCCTGTGGATTTTCGACGCCGATACCGGCGCCCTGCTGGCCGAGGTCCCCCCGGGTCCCCGGTCCTGACCGGCGCCCGCGAGGTCACCTGCCCGGCTCCCAGGGCATCCGGGACTCCACCAGGCGAAGGAAGCGGTCCGCGATGCGGTCCCCGGCCGGCGCCCCCGCCCGGAACCGGACCCGGGCCTCCCGGCCCCGGTGACGGGCCACCACGTACCGGGCCATGCCGTCCTTCGGCGGCCGGACGCCGGCCCCCTGGACCACCGGCGGGAGCCCGAACACCTTCTCGTTCTCCAGCAGCGCCATCAGGACCGCCAGGTCCTCCCGAGCCAGGACGGCGATCGGATCGGGGTCCCAGGGGCGGTTGAAGGGCTGCCGGGGCAACGCCTGGAAATCGAAGGGTTCCCCGTTGGCGGAAAAGAGGACCGCCCCGTCCTCCCGGACCGCCCACCGACGGTTCGCCTGCGGCTCGGGGCCCACCGCCACCTCGGCCAGGAAGAAGACCGCGTCCGCGGGAATCCCCCATTCCACGCCGCCGTCCCCGGTACCGGTGCCCTTCATCTGCCTCGCCTCCAGGCTCCCGCCGCAGCAGGCGATCCCTCCCGCCGCCAGGAGCGCCATCCATTGCTTCATCAGAACTTCCATTCCTGGATCCCCGTCGCCTTCCGGAGGGCTTCCAGGAAGGTCACGTAGTGCTGCCTGGCGATCACGTCCCCGCAACTCATCCGTTTCGGTCGGAAAGGAGGGGAGGGTGAGGGTTCGTCAGGGGGCGGGAGCCGGGGCGACCGGGGCGCCGGCGGGCTGGCCGGCCGGGGACCGGGTGAGGCCCGCGACGGCCGACACCGGCAGGTCCAGCCGGGCACCGACGATGCGGTCGCCGGGGGACCCGGCCACCAGGGAGATCCCCGGTCCCGTCTTCGCGTCGGCCAAGCCCGGGAGCTGCTCCATCAGCGAAGGCTCGAAGACCGCCACCAGCCGCAGCACGTCCACCAGGGAGACCCAGGCGCCCACGGACACGGGGTAGCCCGCCTTCTGGACCAGGGGGTCCAGCACGTTGGCCGCCTGGGCCTTCCCCTGGGCCAGGTCCTGGATCGCGGCCATCGAGTCCTTGCCCATCGCGAAGTACATCTCCTTTGGCCCGAAGACCAGGGCGCCGTCCAGCCGGTTGCCGATCATCTGGGCCGCCTGCTGCACCTCGGGCTTGTCCGCCGCCCCGGGGACCTTCGTGTAGTCGATCCGGAACTCCAGCCGGTCGCCCTTCAGGTCCCCCTGGGCCACCTCCTGGACCGAGGCGTCGATGCCCGCCGTCCGGAGAGTGGGCTCCAGGCTCTTCAGCAGGGTCTGCATCGAGGTCCAGTCCAGGGGACCCAGTTCCCGCAACTGGGACCCGGCGTACTTCTCCACCAGCGCCCCGGCCTTCCGGAACAGCAGTTGGTAGAGGCCCATCACCGCCTCCCGGGCCTTGGCCCCGTCCTGGTAGGCCGTCACCGACAGCACCCGGAAGGGGAAGTCCCCCTCCCGGCCCACGTAGAAGGCCGAGTCCCCGCCCTGCAGCGCGACCATGCGGTTCCAGAGGTCCGTTCCCTGCCGCTTCTCCTCGTCGGTCAGTTGCAGGGATTCCAGCCAGAAGTCCCGGGCCAGGTCGGACCAGGACGAGAAGACCTGGGGGTCCAGGTTGCTGGCGATCAGCATGGTCGCCTCCCCGGGCAGCCGCCGGTAGAGGTCCATTCTGCGGTTCTTCATGTCCGCGGCCAGCCGCGCGAGGCCCCCGTCCCCCGTGGCCTTCACGGTCGCCTCCAGGGCCAGTCCCGCCCCGTCCCACCGGAGCACCAGCCGCCCGGCCTCCATCTGCTTCAGCAGGGACGACAGCATGTCCAGTTCCTTCTGGAGCATCTGGCCCATCGGGGTCCCCTGCTCCTCGGCCTGGGCCATCTGCCCGATCTGCTCCCGGGCCTTCCGGATCTGGGACTCGGCGATGGGGTTCAGGTTGGTCCCCGCCACGTGGACGTCCAGGATTTCCGACCCCGGGTAGCGCCGCAGTTCCTGCAGGAAGGGCTTCGCCGCCGGGAAGGACCCCTGGTGGAACGAGAACACCACCAGGTCCTCGCCCAGGCGGTTCACGAAGACCTCCTGGCCCCCGGGCCCGCCGTACTTCCACTCGTTGTCCGGGGAGCCCTTCGCCTTGGTCTGGGGGAGCCCGCCGTTCAGGGCGTCGGCCCCCCGGTGGCTCACGACCAGCAGCAGCGGGTTCTGGAACTTCTGGTAGTCCAGCATCACGATCCGGACCGGCTTCGTCAGGTCCAGGAACGACAGGCTCGTGAGCCCCAGCACCTTCGCCTGGAGCAGCGCCGGGACCTGCCCCGCCAGCAGCGCCCCCAGGCCCGGCTGGAACTGGTCCACCACCTCCCCGACGGCCTTCGTCAGGCCGTCCAGGGACTTCAGCGACGCGAAGCCCAGCACCGGCGCGGGCATCGCCACGGCCCCGACCTCGGCCTTCAGCGGGGCACCCACCTCGTCCTTCTTCTTGCACCCCGCCGCCACGGTGCAGAGGCCCAGCACCAGCAGCGCGCGCACCGGAAAACGGATCGCCTTCATGCCTTGTCTCCTCAAGCCCAGAGGCAGGCGGGAGCATACGCCGACCGGGGGAAGGGGTCAAACCGCCCGGACCGGCGGCCGGATCCCCCCAAGGGGGGCCGCCCGCCCGGAAGCGGCCTTCACGACTCGGCGGCCAGGGCGTGGGCGATGGGCCCCAGGGTCTGGCTGAACAGGATGCGGGTGCCGTCCGCCGCGTCCAGCAGGTAGTCCAGCAGGTCGGTCCCGTGGGGGCTCCGGGTGTAGTCCCGGTCCCGGGGCACGGCGCCGAAGCGCTCGGCCTGGAGCAGCGCGTCCATCGACACCCGGCGGCCCGCGACCCGGGCCAGGCAGTCCAGGCCCCGGACGATGGTCCGGACCGGGGCCAGCACCGCGTCCTGGGAAATCCAGCAGGCCATCATCCGGGCCTTGGCCTCCCACTCCGTCGCCGTGAGCCGGACCTCGTGCTCCGGGTCCCGGTGCCACGGGGGAAACCGCAGGGGCACCGGCCAGGCCAGGTCGAGGATGGGCACCTCGAACAGCAGCACGTCGGACATGCGGTCCAGGGCCCGCCGGACCCACAGGTGCACCAGGTCGTGGATCGGCTGGGCCCCCTGCCATCCCATCGTCACCACCACGTCGGGGCGGAAGGCCATCACCTCGGCGGCGACCAGCCGCCCGGCGGCCCGCATCCGGCCGAAGACCTCGTGGCGCTTCCGGGGTTCCTGCTGGCACTGCCGGAGGGCCTGGTACAGCCCGATCTCCCCCTGGCCCAGGAACCGCAGCCGGTCCGCCGGGACCCCCACGGCCTCCATCGCCGCCTCGGTTTCCAGGCGGCGGGCCACGGCCAGTTCGGCCGGGCGCACCCCCAACGACTCCGCGAGCCCATCCCCGTCGGTGACCCACAGGAACCGGGCCGTCCCGGGCAGGCGCTGGGCGAGCCCGCCGCAGGACATCTCGTCGTCCGGGTGGGCCATCACCACCAGCACCCGGGCGGCCGGGTCCATCATCCGCCCCGGCCAGGGGGAAATCCCTCGGCTCATCTGCATGCTCCCGCTCCGGGTTCGCGCTCCCCGGGTCGTCATTTCGGGGATGGTTCGATCGGGATCGCCTGCTGGATGCGGACTCCCCGGACCTCCACCGGCTGGATCGGGACCGCCTTCGGGGCGGGCCGGACCCGGGGAGCCTCCTTCGCCAGGGGCCAGGAGGCCTGGGATCGGGCACCGGCGCCCGGGGACACCATCTCCGCCACCACGGTGGCCGGGCGGCCCAGGAGCCCCTCGACCACGAAGGTCCGGGTCACCGTCACCGGCCCGGTCGCCTCCGGAAGGGTCTCCTCCGGCAGTCCCTCGACCAGCCGGGCCCCCTCGGGCAGTTCCAGCCGCAGCACCGGCGGGACCGGCAGCCGCCCCCGCACCTCCACCTCCGCGGTCAGCGTGGCCCGGTCGCCGGCCTCCTCCCCCGACAGCGACACCTTCAGGGGGACTTCCAGCCGGGAGGACCGGGTCCCCCCGGCCTGGGCCCCGGCGGCCGCCAGGCACAACGCCATCCCGATGATCGCCCTTCTCATCTGCCGTCCTCCCTTGCGCTTCCCCGTCCCCGGGGACGTCCGAAGTCCCCGCAACGGTCCCGTTCCGTCTTCCCGGCCTCCCCGGAGCCCCCCGGGGCGCCATCCTAGGGGCATCCCGGCTGCCCATCGTAGGGGAAACCGAGCCCCTCCGTCACCATCCGGGTGACCGGGCCCGCCTTCCCTGCATCGGCGCAGAGCAGCGCGTCCAGGAAGTCCACGAAGTCCGCCCCCTGGCCCGCCCGGTCCCACCGGGTCATCCGCTCGGACCCGAAGGCCCGGAGCACCGGGTCCGTCCCGATGGCGATGCCGTCGTTCCAGGCGTCCCCCTCGGCCACGTCGGCCCCGTCCCAGAGGTGCCAGAGCATCGACACCACGTAGGACTCGTCCAGGTTCTGGGCCATGCCCGCCCCCGGGTCCGGCCGGACCAGGTCCCCTCCGAAATAGGTCATCCCGTCGTAGTTGATCCACAACGAGTTGCCTTGCTGGATGTCCCAGTAGATCGGGAAGGGCTCCTCGATCCAGCGGCTGAAGGTGCTGATCGCGAAGAAGGAGGCCCAGCCTTCCGACCAGGCGAAGGCCGGGGCGATCGTCTGCCCGAAGCCGTGGGGGCCGCCGGGGGAATCGTCGCGGCTGTAGTTCGCGGCCACCGAGTGACCGAACTCGTGCAGCGTCACCGTGAAGCCCCAGGCCGAGGACTCCTGGTACCCCCCGCTGAGGAAGATGCTCTGCTGCATCTGCGGGCCGTCCTGGATCTGCTGGGGGGTGCCCCGGGAGTAGCAGGCCCCGCAGGTCCAGTTCACCCCGGGATACCAGAGGATCCCCACCGACACCAGGCCGTTCTCGTTGCCGTTGCAGAGGTCCTGGAGCACGGTGGCCTGGGCCGCGATCATGAAGAGGAACACGTAGAGGGCCCCGCTGCCCTGTTCCTCCCGGATTTCCAGGCGGCCCACGTCGCCTCCCTGGGGCACCTGGGCCACCCAGGCCCAGGGCGGGCTGGTCGCCGACCCCGGCTCGTAGGTCCCTTCGCCCTCGACGGGCGGCTGCAGCACCGCCAGGTAGATCCCCGAGGACTCGAGCGACGGGGCCCACAGCGTCGTGAAGATGACCTGTTCCCCGCCGGCGAGGTCCTTCTGGAGCGGCACCTGGAAGTTCCCCTCGCCGTCCACCTGGGCCATCCCGATCACCTCGCCCCCCGCGTCCAGGACCACCGCCGCGGCCCCGATGGCCGGCAGCGTCTGCACGGTGTCCAGCGAGATGGCGCCCCCCGTCACGGAGGGGAACCGGGCCTGGTAGAACAGGCTGCCCCGGACCTGGTCCCCCGAGGGGGTTCCGCCGCCGCCGCCTCCCGAGTGGTCCGGTGGCGAGGGGCAGCCTGCGAGGATCGGCAGCAGGCTGAGGAAAGCCAGTCGACGAGGGATGGTGGAGTCCACGGCAACCTCGACAGGAAGAGCAGGCCGATTCTACGCGCAGATTCCCCGCCCGGTCAAAGGGCCCCCTCCCTTCGGCCTTCCGGGCGAACCGAATGCCGGGGCCCATCCCCCGCTTCAACCGTCCCGTTCCAGGATGTCCCGGAACGACCGAAACCTCATGCGAAACCGGCACCGTTCGAGCCGGTCCTTCAGGTGGTCCGCCTCTTCCACCGACAGGAGGCCCTCCCGGATCGCCAGCACCAGGATGCCGGGGGTCGTCAGCACGCGGCCTAATCCCAGGCGTTCCTTGGCCTGGCGCAGGAAGGCTCGACGTTCGTCCGAGGCGACGCACCAACCTCTCGGTTGTGCCAGGGCCAGACAGGCCGCCTCGCCCTTCCCCAGGAAACGGACCAGATCGCCATAGATCGCCAGTTCGGTCATGGTCTGGATGGAGATTCTTTCGATGACCCCCTTCTCGATCCCCTCCCGCAATTCCTTCGACTGGTTCGGATCACGGATCTCGGCCTCGACTTCCAGTGGCACGAGGAACCGCCATCCCTGCAGACCGCCCAGCAGGTCCAGGCGATGCACCTGCATCAGGTTGATGAGAACGTTGGCGTCGACCAAGACGGGTCGCGGGCTCCCGGCAACAACCATCCCGGCTACTCCCCCGGGATGCGGACGTCGGCCCCTTCATCGCAATCGGCCCCGCATTCCTCCACGAGGCGGCGGGTAGCCTCGTCCTCGAGGCCCGCCAGGCAAGCCAGTTCCCCCAGTTTCGAGGGACTGATCAGGCCCCTGCGACATGCCTCGATCGCCAGTCCGAGAAACCGGTGGGGAACGATCTCCCGCGGAACCTTCGTCCCGGGTTCCTGAATTCCGAGGGCCTGCTCGATCGCTCTTCCCCGCCCGGATCGGTCCATTTCCTGCAGACGATCCAGTTCCTGGTCCGACACGAGGCCCAAGTTCTTCAGTCGGTAGGCGGCCGAGGCACGGCTCACCCCGAATCGGTGCGCCAGCAACACCAGGTCGTGGATCCCGATGTCCCGACTTCCCGGAGCCGATCGGCTGCCCCCGCGGACGGGCAGGACCTCGTCGAAGACCTCCTGTGCCATGCGGCCAGACCGTCCCTTCCCCAGCGAACGCACGAAGTCCCGTACCGCCTCGGCCGGCATCAGGAACGCGGCGGCGAAGGCGTTTGCCCGGACCTCGGAAAGTTCGTCACGCCGGTCGTCCACGCTCACGATCCCCTTTCGCTCGCTGTCTGCCAACAGATGGCAGTATTCGTGTGCCAGCGAGAAGCGCATGCGCACCGGAGGATGCCTCCCGTTGACCGCCACCAGGGGACCCGACTCCCCATCGAGAAGCGTCAGGCCGGACACCGCTTCGGGCAGTTGCACCATCGCGACCAGGACACCCTGGTCCTCCAGCAGTTCCCCGATCTCGGGACGCTCGGCGGTGCTGAGCCCCAGGCGTCTCCGCTCCTGGTCCGCCAGGACCTCTCCCTGGCGGATCGCCTCCCAGACGTTCCGGGGTTTCGGTAGCCAATACGCCGCTTTGACTACAGGAACATCCCGGCCGATCCCGAGCATTCGCTCCAGATGACGCCACTCCCGACCAAGGGCCATGCACCGGCGCAGGGCTTCCCGGACCGGCTCCTGGTGGGCCAGTTCCGGTTGCAGGCGGAACAGCACTCCCAGGCCGCCCTCCGGTCCGGGAGGATCGTCCGCGAGCAGATCCCTCACGTCGCGCCCGTACAGGTAGGCGAGTCGCGAGACCTCGATCCCCGTGACCATGCGGTTGCCCTGCTCCATCTGCACGACGGTCGGCCTGGACACCCCCAGATGGCGAGCCACCTCCTGCTGGGTCATGCCGCAGGCCTCCCGGGCCTGGCGCAGCCGCCGCCCCAGTTCCTTCGCGTCGATGGCCATCGGATCCTCCCTTCAATCCAGGAACGGAAGCCCCCGTGGCGTTTCCAGGTCCAGCAGCCAGTGCGACGCGCATCCAGCGACGATCCCGGGGACTGCGCCGGCGGTGATGCGAAGGAAGGTTTCCAGCAGCACCGACTGGATCCGTTGGACCGGATCTCCTTCGAACGTCCCTTGTCGGCCCACGGATCCGGCCATCTCTCGAAGAAACACCTGCATCGAATGGATTCGTGGCCAGACGAAGGCAGTCGTCGCCACCGCAGGAACGATTCCGTGACCCAGTCCCCGGTGCCCGGAATGCCGTGGCGGGTCCAGGATGTCAGGAACCGATGCGCCCAACACACCCCCGGCGAGCCCCCCAACGGTTTCCCATAGCCCGTTGCCGGGCGTCTGCTCCCTGGAACACCAGGAGGCAGCGACAGCACCAGCGACTCCCCCGATCCGCTGATGAACGAAAACACGAGGCATGGCGAACCCCTCCTTGGGAGATGTTCGCAAATCTTTCATCAGTTGGCAATAAGCATCGTTTGAGGTTACATTAGCGAACCCTTGATTGGTTCACAATGGCGCCGGCAGCACCCCCGCCTCCCGGGCCTTCGCGATGTCCACCCCTTGCTGGATCGTGGACCATTCCCCATAGGTCGCCACCTCGATGGCCTCCCGGGCGGTTCCCGTGGACACCATCGTGGTCTCGATGGCCACCCAGGGGGATCCCTTCTGGGGGTAGATCCGGGCCGCGACGAAGGCATGGCCCGGGGCCCGCAGGATGGCCGGCTGGAAACCGGCGGCCTCCAACGCGCTGGCGAAGACCAGGGCGCCGTCCAGGCAGTTCGCGCTGTTCGTGGCCAGGGACTCGGCGGGGAACTTCACGTACTGGCCGTTCACGAAACTTCCCGTGGTGACACTGGTATAGACGGTGCCCCGGGCCTTCAGGGCGTCGAAGATCGCCGCCAGGGTGTCCCGCACGCAGGCATCGAGTCCCCGGGCCGTGCGCACCCGGAAGGTCCGGTTCCGGAAGTTCTCGGTCGGATTGCAGGCGATCAGGTGGTAGTAGTCGTTCGCGGGGATCTGGACCTGGATCTCGTAGGTGCCCAGGTTCCACAACCGGACCAGGGCCGCATCGGCGTCCCCCTCCTGCCACGCCGCAAAGCGTTTCCTGGGCACCACAAGGAACGACGCGTTCTGATCGCATCCGAGACAGTCCTCCACGACCACACGAAGCGGCCAGCCCATTCCCTCCGGGTAGTAGTGGGTCGCGACGACCTGGCAGCCGGTCGGCTGGAGGGTCCACGTCCCATCTTCTAGCAACAGCCCGCCCGCAGAAGAAATGCAGTTCTGGTACCCCGCGATGTTCCCGAACCGGGAGTGCCGGGCGGCCTCGGTGAGCAGCCTCTCCACCTGCTTGCCCGAATCGTGGGGCGTCACGAAGACCGCGATCCACTGGAACAGGTCGACCTTCCCGGGATCGTCCGTGGAACGGACAAGGAACGAATTCTTCGGCAGGATGCGCACGGCCTGGGTCCGGCTGTCGCAGGGCAGGGCCTGGCCCGCGACGAAGACCTGCACGAGGGCATTGGCCCGGATCGGGACGGACACCTGGTAGAGGCGCGGCAGGTCGAAGGGGACGTCCAGCGACATCTCCTTCGTCTCCAGGGGCAGCAGCCGCACGTTGGCCACCCCGGCAGCCGAGTAGCCCTGCAACTCCCCCCGGACCACCACGTCGTAGGTCCGGTCGGGATCGGGATTGCGGATCACCAGGCGATCCACGAAGTGCAATTCCCACTCCCCACTCAGCGTCGTTCCATACAGGTGGGCCAGGTAGGCCGGGAACTGGTCTCCGGCGAAGGTCCGGAAGGTCACCGAGAGGATCTCGGGCCCCGGAGGCAGCACCACGCACCGGCCGTCCAGGCATCGCTCCTGGCCGGCGCAGGTCCCGCAGGTCCCGCCGCAGCCGTCGCCGCCGCAGTTCCTGCCGCTGCAGTCGGGCACGCAGGACCGGTCGTAGCAGGCGAAGTCCTGGCCGCAGAACTGGTCCTCGGGGCACTCGCCGCAGGAACGCCCGCACCCGTCGTCGCCGCAGACCCGGCCCTCGCAGGAACAGGTCCGGCTCCCCACGCACCGGCCGTTCTCGCACCCCAAGGAGCAGTCCGCCACGGGAGCCCAGCGCAGGCAGCCGTCCCCCTCCAGGCAGGCCACCAGCCGGTTTCCCGAGCAGCCGATCAGGCCCTCCGAGGGACACTCGTTCGGACAGGATCCCTCGCCGACGCAGCGCCCCTCCTGGCATCCCCGGGCGCACGTCGCCGCGACCGTCCACCGCAACTGCCCGTCCCCCATCAGGCAGACGACCCGCTGGTCCCCCAGGCACCCCGCCACGCCTGCCTCGCTGCATTCCCCGACCCACGGGATGCCTCCGTCGGATTCGCTGGCGCAGGACCAGGACCCCAGTCCCGCCAGTCCCCACATCCACCAGACGTTCCACCGTCTCATGGCCTTCCCTCCGTTCCCGATCCGGTCCGTGATTCGGTCTCCGCCTCCAGGGCCATCCAGGCCACCAGCCGCACGTCCTCCTCCCGGATGGGGGGCAGGGGCTCGGGGGCCCGGTAGGGCTCGATGCCCAGGCGTTCCACCGTCCGCACGAGGGCACGGACTTTCTCGGCGGAGGAAGGGAAATCCTGCTCGAAGACCTCCCGGAGGGCCTGCTCCTCCCGCCGGGGCCAGGGAGACTCGACGGACTCCAGGCATCGTTGCAGCCGCCCGGGCTCCACGTCCGGGGCCGGGTGCGCCCGCAGAAACGCCGCCACCTCCCGGTTCAGGCGCCGGATGGGGGGCTGGAGGTTCGCCGGGTCCGTCTCGCGCATCCACTCCTCGAAGACGCTGCGCCGGGCGACCTCCCAGGCGTCGTAGGCCCCCTCGGCCATCTCCGGCGACAGGGCCCGGGGCGTCTCCTCGGTGCACTCGATCATCCGCAGACAGGTCCCGACCTCGACGATCACCTCGCCTCCCGAGTCCCTGGGCACGAACCGCAGGTACTTCCGATCCGCGACCACCGCGCAGAACAGGTGGCCCGTCCGCCGGCCCTTGCGCATCCCGGACCCCATGCGCCAGGGGAGTTCCTCCAGGAACGACGCCCCGAGACGCTCCCGGGCCCGGCGCAGTTCCTGGCGGTACTCCTCGCCGGTCTGGGCCGCCCCGCCGGTTCCTCCGTCCACGAAGATCTGCGGATTCTCCTCGAGCAGCCGTTCGATCTCCTCCCGCGTCTCGGAAAAGGACCGATCCGATCGGGCTCCCCCCTCGATGGGAGACACCTCGACGCCCACCGAGGCCGCCGCCTGGGCCAGTTTCCGACGCACCCGCTTCTCCAGTTCCAGCAGGCCCTCCAGGCGGTCGTCCGGGAAGAAGGTCCGCAGGAAGACCTTCGGGTGGGGACTGCCGATGCGGTCCACCCGGCCGTGGCGCTGGACCAGCCGCATGGGATTCCAGGGGAGGTCGTAGTTCACCACGTTCCGGCACTGCTGGAGGTTCACGCCTTCGGCCAGCACGTCGGTGGACAGCAGCACGTCGTAGAGGTCCCGGTCGTCGGGGGGCCGGGCCCCCGTGGATTTCGGCGCGAAGCCGTGCAGGGCGCGGTCCCGGGACAGGCCCCGGCGCGCATCGGCCCCGCTGACCGATGCGATGCGTCTCCGGAAGACCGCCAACCGGGGGTCTGCTTCGACCACCCGGGCCAGGTGGTCCTCGATCCAGTCCAGCGTGTCCTCGAAGGCCGAAAAGACCAGCACCTTGCGACGCTGGCACTCGTCCTCGGCGTCCAGGGCCTCCCGTCGGGCCTCCTCGGCGATCTCCCGAAGGACCTCCAGGAGCGCTTGCAGTTTCGGATCCCTCCCGGCATCGACTTCCCGGACCCGATCGGCCAGTTCCCGGAGCACCTCCAGGTCCGACCGCACGTCGGCGGCGAGCCTCGCCGCGTCGTATTCCCCGGCGTCCTCCACGGGCTCGCTCTCGGCCAGCAGGTCGTCCAGGTCGTCGTCGGTCCCGGACCACTCCCGGAAGAACTCCCGCCGGGGAACCCATCCCCGGTCCAGCGCCTCCAGGAACCGCCGGTGCTCCTCGATGAGCCTCCCGAGGGTCCGACGGAAGGCCTCCACCGACGACTCGAAGCGCTTGAGCAGCGCGGTCCGCAGGAGTCCCACCAGGGCCGAGTCGCCACTCTCCTGCACGCCGTCCCGCCGGTAGCGCTCGGGCTGGTAGCGGGCCATCCGCAGCAGGGGCCGGTCGTCCTCGGGCGCCAGGACCTCCTCCAGCCGCTCGAAGAGCCCCGGCGCCATCTCGTCCAGGCGGTACTTCACCGACTTCGCGACGGGCGCCGGGAACCGGATCGGCTCCAGGCGCCCGTCGGGCAGCCGGATCCGGTCGTTCGCGTAGTGGGTGCGGATGAACTTCCGGGTCCGCTTCACGGTGGTCGCGTCGATGACCGGATAGAGCAGGTCCGGGTCCAGCGCCTCGGGGTCCTCGGCCATCGCCGCATCGAAGCGCGCCCGCAGGGACCGGATGCCCCGGTCGGACAGCGCCGCGTCGTGCCGCAGGAAGAAGCGCAGCAGGTGATAGAGGTCCCACAGGGAGTTGTTGACCGGCGTCGCGGTCAGGAACAGCACGTCCCGCCGGGGGCCGCTCAGGAGCCCCCGCAGGACCGCAGCCCGGCGCGGCGTGTCGGGGATGCGGGAGTTGTGGGCCTCGGCCCCCGCCCCCACGCCGTAGCCCCCGAGGGCGTTCGTGTGGTGTCGCCCCTCGCTC
>JAGOKF010000076.1 GCA_017994695.1 Myxococcota bacterium
CGCGGGAGCCGGTGCCGGGGTCGGGGCCGCGGGCGTCGGGGCCGGGACCACCGCAGGAGCCGGGGCTGCGGGCGCCGGGGTCTCGACCCGGGGGGCGGGAGCGGGAGGCGGCGTCACCGCCGGCGCTGGAGCCGGAGCCACCTCGCCGGCCGCCGGGACCTCCTCGGGACTCTCGGCGGTGCGGCTCTCGAACCAGACCACCGCCGCCAGCACCAGCAGGATCGCCACCGCGGCGGCGACGACCCAGAACATCCGGGACTCCTTGACGGCCTCGGCGTCCGAGGGCGGCACCACGACCGGCACCTCCGCCTCGGCGCCCTTCTGCTGGAACCAGTCCTCGGCGATCGGGCTCTCGGCGGCCGGCACCGTTGCCTCGCCGGGAACCGCGACGACCTGGGTAGCGGCCTCCGCCGGGGACTCGGCCGCAGCGGGGGCCTCCGGGGCCGGAGCGGCCTCGGGGATCACCCGGGTGGCCTCCTCCCCCGCCGCCGCGGCCTCCGCCGTCTGCTGGGCCGCCTGGACCGCCGAGGCCACGAAGGAGGGATCGAAGGCCTCGGTCGGCCGTCCCTCGGCGGGAGCCCCGGGTGCCGCGGCCGCCGACGCGGAGATCGTCCGGGCCTGCTCGATGGCCTCGGCCAGGCCCGTGAACACCATCGTCTCCCGGCTCTGGGCCGGCTGGGACGCCACCGGAGCCGCCTCGGCAGCCGCCTCGGCCTCCAGGGAGGACAGGATGGCCACCGGGGCCTCCCTCGGCGCCGGGACCGACAGGTCCGCCTGGGCATAGGCCTCGGCCTGAAGGGCCTGGATCTGGTCCATCACCGCCTGGGCGCTCTGGGCCCGGGTCTTGGGGTCCTTGGCCAGCAGCAGGGTCACCAGCCGCTCGTAGGGGTCCATCTGCCCCATGCCCGGGCGGACCAGGTGCAGGGGCAGGGGACGTTCGTAGACCTGACGCTTGATCGTCGTGGAAGGGGAGGCTGACAGGAACGGCGGCTTCCCGGCCACCATCTCGTAGAGCAGCACGCCCAGTCCATAGAGGTCCGAGACCTCGTCGCCGGCCCGGCCGGCGCAGACCTCCGGGGCCAGGTACTCCGGCAGCCCGTGGAACGGCTCGTTCTTCCGGGCCGGATTGTATCCCGGCAGCAGGTTCGACCACCCGAACCGGGCCACCCGGACCTCCGGGGACGGGGACAGGGACACGAAGACCGTGCCGGAGGACAGGTCCAGGTGGCGAACCCCCAGCGCCGAGGCGTCCCGGAGGGCCAGGGCGATGCGCCACGCCACCGTCAGGGCCTCGGCGGGGCTGAGGGGTCCCCGGGTCCGGATCAGGGACCGGAGGGAATCCACGGGGGGGGCTTCGCAGATCAGGTACAGGTTGCCGCCCTCGGTGCGACCCACCTCCAGGGTCAGCAGGGGGATGGAGTGGCGCGCGTCCGCGAGCCTCCGGGAGGCGACCGCGACCGCGTGGAGGTCCGACGCCTGGATCTTCAGGGCGGGGTCCAGCACGGTCATCGTCACCGGGAGTCCGTCCTCCTTCCGACGACCCGTCAGGTGGCGACCGTACTTGTCCTCCTGGGTCTGGGTCTCGAAGTCGTACCGGCTTGCCAGGGCCTGATCCAGCATGACGGATTCCCCCTTCTCGTCCACCGACGGCACTTGCCGTCGATTCTAGTCACGCGTCCTCCTCTTTGACAAGCGACCCTGCAGCGCCGACCGGTCGCCGGGCGGCCCGGCCCGAGGGCCGGCCATCACATGCCGGTGGCGTAGGAGACCGTGGGAAAACTGACCGAGAAGACGCTGCCCTTCCCGGGAGCGGAATCCACCTCGATGCGACCCTGGTGCATGTCCACCAAGCGGCGCACCAGGGTCAGGCCCAGGCCGGTCCCCGGCACGTGGGCGGTGTAGTCGTTCTTGACCCGGAAGAACTCGTCGAAGATGCGATCCCGCTCGGCGGGGGACATCCCGATGCCGTCGTCCTTCACGATCACCCGGGCATAGAGCCCGTTGCTGTCCACCCGCACGTGCACGTGGCCCCCCTCGGGGGTGTACTTGATCGCGTTGTCCACCAGGTTCGACACGACGCTCCGGACCGCGTTCGTGTCCGCCAGAATGGGGTCGACGGCCGACGGATCCCCGCACTCCAGGAGCAGTTCGATGCGCTTCTCGGCCGCCCGGTCGGACTGCGCGTCCACGGCCTCCCGGACGATGGCGCACAGGTCCGCGTGCTGCCGCTTCAGGCGGAAGTTCCCGGTCTGGATGGCGGTGAGGTTCAGGAGGTCCGAGACCAGCGTCCGCAGCGTGCTGGCCCGCAGCCGGGCCCGTTGCAGCATCTGGCGGTCCCGGTCGGGGTCGCTGCCGGCGATGCCCGACAGGACGATGTCCAGGGACGATTCGATCGTGGCCAGGGGGCTCTTCAGTTCGTGGGCGACCATCGACACGAACATCGACTTCGCGATCTCCAGTTTCTTCAGGGCGGTGATGTCCCGCAGCACGGCCACGGCCCCCAGCGTCTCCCCGGAGGGCTCCAGGACCGGCGCCGCGTTGACCATGTAGGTGCAGGGACCGATGGCGATCTCCCGGGACGCGATGACCTGCGCCTCCGCCTGGACGACCTCCATCACCATCGAGACCAGTTCCGGCAGCTCCACCGCCTCAGCCACCGGCACCGGCAGCGGGTGGTCGGAACAGGAGGGGAGGATCCGGGACAGGGCCGCGTTGCGCAGCACGATGCGGCCCTCCCGGTTCACCACCAGCACGCCGTCGGTCATGCAGTGCAGGATCGTGGTGGACTTCGACCGTTCGAAGGCCACCTCCAGGAGGCGGCGCTCCCGCTCCTCCCGCAGGGCCTTCGCCTCGATGCGCAGGGCGCGCTTCTCGAGGCCGTTCCGGACGTGGAGCAGCAGTTCGTCGGGCGTGAACGGCTTCGGGATGTACCCGTAGGCACCCCGCTTCGTCGCGTCCACGGCGGTGTCGATGGTCGCGTAGGCCGTGATGACCAGCAGCAGGGCGTCCTCGTCCAGGGCGCGGAGGGCCTCGATCAGGTCCATGCCGCCCATCCGGGGCATCCGGAGGTCCGAGATCACCACGTCGAAGCCGCCGGCGGCCCGGAACTTCTCCAGGGCCGCCTGGCCGTCCTCGGCGGTCTCCACCTCGTAGCCCTCGGAGGCCAGGATGCGGCGGCACCCGTCGCGCATCCCGACCTCGTCATCCACCACCAGGATCCGGCTGGGTCGCTCGGCCATGGGACCTCCCGGAAAGCGTCGGGGCCGGTGCGGCGGCCGGACGCCACCCCCCGCCCCGCCCGCGGTCAGGCCAGCAGCCTCTCGACTTCCTTCAGCAGGGACTCGGGGGGCAGCGGCTTTTCCACGAAGCGGTCCACCGGCAGGAACTGCGGGTCCGGCTCGAACCGGAACGGGACGGTCGTGTGGACCGACGTGACCATGATCAGCGGGATCCCCCTCGTCGCCTCGTCGGCCCTCAGGGCACGGGCCAGGTCGAATCCCTCGCTGTTCGTTCCCATCATCACGTCCAGGACGACCAGGTCCGGCCGCTCGGCCTTCGCCTTCTGCAGGCCCGCCGGCCCGCTATGGGCGACGCAGACGGTGTAGCCGTGGCTCTCCAGCACCGCACGGTTCACGGCCACCAGGTCCACGTCGTCGTCCACCAGCAGGACCTTCCTTCCCTCGCTCATGGTGCCCTCCCTACCGGAAATAGTGTTCTTCGACCCGGTACTCCCGCACGCTTCCCTCCTCTTCGGAACCGTCGCTCCCGTGCACCGGGAGGCGGATGAGGAAGGTCGTTCCCTTTCCGACCTGGCTGTCCACGGTGATGTCGCCCGAGTGCATCTTGATCACGCCGTAGGTGATGGCCAGGCCGAGGCCCGTGCCCTTGCCCATCGACTTCGTGGTGAAGAACGGCGTGAAGAGCCGGGGAAGGTTCTCGGGCGGAATGCCACACCCCGTGTCGGAGATCTCGAGGATCACGTCGCCGCCGTCGGCCGAGGACCTGGCGGCCAGACGCAGGCGGCCGCCCCCCGGCATGCTGTCGATGGCGTTCATCACCACGTTGACCAGGGCCTGCCGCAACTGGACCCGGTCGATCATCAGGGTCGGCAGGCCCGGGGCCACCTCCAGGGTCGTCTCCACGCCGTTCTCCGCGGCCCGGGGCCGAGAGATGGCGGCGATCTCCTCGATGACCTCCCGGAGGTCCGCCGGCGCCTTCGAGACCCGGGACTTCCGTGCGAAGTCCAGCAGGCCGCGCACGATGTCCTTGCACCGCGTGGCCTCGCTGACGATCAACTGGAGGTCCTCGCGGTGACCCAGGTCGCCGATCTCGCGCATCAGCATGTGGCTGTACAGCAGGATGGTGCCCAGGGGGTTGTTCAGCTCGTGGGCGATGCCCGCCGACAACTGCCCCATGGAGGCCAGGCGTTCGCTGCGCAGCAGTTGCTTCTGGGTCGTCGCCAGCTGCTCGTGGGACTGGCGCAGGTCCCGCACGACCTGCTCCAGTTCCTCCACCAGGAACGGCAGGCACATCGCCGGCTCCGCCAGGCCCTGGCACACCGCGATGGCCTTCTCCCGGCAGGTGGGGTAGCCGCAGGCCCCGCAGTTGAGCTGGTCCTGGGCATCGGTCTTCCGCATGCGGGCCAGGGCCTCCCGGATCGCCTCCTCCCCGGGCATCGGCAGCGTCATGTCCTCGGGCGCGAAGCGCCTCTGGAGGTCCAGGTCCGCGAACTCATCCAGCGATTCGGCCAGTTCCCGGGCCGTGACGAAGCGCTCGCGCTCGCGGATGTGCCGGACCAGGATCTCCCGGCGGGCCAGCACCGACAGGTCGTTCAGCATCTTGGGTCCGTCGATGCACCCCTGGCAGAACAGCAGGTCGTGGAACAGGGCCCCCGACCGGCCGGCGGCCAGTTCCCGCAGGTCCTCCAGCACCCGGTCCTTGCCGTCGGTCCCGACGATCTCGTTCTCCAGCAGGTCCGTCCCCAGGCCGGCCGTCCGGAGCAGCCCGCCGCTGATCGGGAAGGCCCGGCCCACGTGGGCCCGGGGGCCGTCGAAGGACGACAGCGGGCGGCGGGCCGGGTGGATGCCGTCCTCGTCGAACATCCTCTGCAGTTCCTCGAAGGTCAGCACCGCGTCCACCGCGCCGCCTTCCTCGACCGGCTCGACCTGGTGCTTCTTGGCGATGCAGGGCCCGATGAAGACCACCCGGACGCCGCCGTCGTGGCGGTGGCGGATCGCCCGGGCGACGGCCTCCATCGGGGAGACCACCGGGGCCAGGAACGGGACCAGGGCGGGGAGGTACTTCTCCACGTAGGACACGACGGCGGGACAGGGCGTCGCGATCAGCGGGCGGCGGGCCTTCCGGGACTCCTCGAAGAGCCGCCGGTACACCGGGGTCACGAGCTCCGCCCCGAAGGCCACCTCCCAGACCTCGGCGAAACCCAGGGCCCGGATGGCCGCCAGCACGCGTCCGGCCTCCACGGAATGGAAGGCCGCAGCGAACGACGGAGCCAGGCAGGCGAAGACGGGCCGCGGCCCCCGCAGCAGTTCCCGGACCTTCGCGGTGTCGTCCCGGACCCTCTTCGCGCCCTGGGCGCAGACCTTCACGCAGTTGCCGCAGGCGACGCAGCGCTCGGGCATCACCCGGGCCTGGCCCGCGACGACCTGGATCGCCTTGGCCGGGCAGTCCCGGACGCAGGTGTAGCAGCGCCGGCACCGCTCGGGGATCGTCCAGAGAACCTCCACCTGCTGCTCCTGCTGCCCGGAACCGGGCCTCCGGGTGACATCGCCGGACTCGTCCATGTCACCCCCCGGCAAGACCGCCGCCAGGCACCTCCCCCAGACGTTCCCGGCGTCCGGCGGGGAGGTGCTGTCCGCCGGACGCCGGAACCGCCTGCCCTACACCCGGTCCCTCCCGAAGTACCGGGTGTGGAGGAACCGGTGCGAGAGTTCGGAGTTCGGGGCCTGGAAGAAGGCCTCGTAGGCCGCCCGGACCTGGGGATTCTCGTGGGACTTGCGCATCGCCTTGCTCTGGTCCTCGCGGTAGATCGCCTCGATGCGCGCCTTGCGGACGGCGTCGGTGGTCGGCCGGGGCTGGCCGCCACCCCCGATGCATCCGCCCGGACAGGACATCACCTCGATGAAATGGTAGGAGGCCTCTCCCTTGCGGATCCGGTCCACGAGCCGGTTCGCGTTGGCCAGGCCGTGGGCGACGGCGACGCGGGCCGTGACGCCTTCCAGGAAGTTCCACTCGGGCAGCACCCCCCGGAAGGTCAGGGCCGCCTCCTTGATGCCTTCCAGGCTCTCGATCGGTGCGACCCGCAGGCCGTCGAAGGGAAGCGGTCGCCCCGTGACGATCTCGTAGGCCGTGCGCAGGGCCGCCTCCATCACGCCCCCCGTGTTGGCGAAGATGTCCGCCGCCCCGGTGGACATGCCCATCGGTTGGTCCATCGCCTCGTCGGGCAGGTTCACGAAGTCGATGCCGGCGGCCTGGATCATCCGCGCCAGTTCGCGGGTGGTCAGCACCACGTCCACGTCGCGCTGCCAGGAGGCCTCCATCTCGGGCCGGGCCGCCTCGAACTTCTTGGCCGTGCAGGGCATCACCGACACGACGAAGACGTCGGAGGGGTGCTTCGCGATGCGGCGCGAGTAGTAGGTCTTCGCGGCGGCCCCGAACATCTGCTGCGGCGACTTGCAGGTGGACAGGTGCGGCAGGAAGTCCGGGTGGAAGTGCTCGCAGTTCTTGATCCAGGCCGGGCAGCAGGAGGTCGCCAGGGGGAGCGGACCGAGGCCGTGGGCCGGTTCCCCGTGTCCCTCCCCGTCGGCCGGGGTGCCCGTCCCGTTCCCGGCGAGGGCCGCCTTCAGGCGGTGCAGCAGTTCGGTCCCCTCCTCGAGGATCGTCAGGTCCGCCGTGAAGTTGGTGTCGAACACGGCGTCGAAGCCCAGGCGCCGCAGGGCCGCGGTCATCTTCCCGGTGACGAGCGTGCCGGGCTCGAAGCCGAACTCCTCCCCGAGGGCCGCCCGGATGGCCGGCGCGGTCTGGACGACCACGAACTTCGTCGGGTCCTCCAGGGCGGCCCAGACCTTGTCCGTGTCGTCGCGCTCGCTGATCGCCCCCACCGGGCAGACCGACGCGCACTGGCCGCACTGCACGCAGGTGACGGTGGCCAGGTCCCGCCCGAAGGCCGGGCCGACCACGGTCTGGAAGCCCCGGGCCTGGGGGAACAGGGCGCCCACGTCCTGGACCCCGTGGCAGACCGTGACGCAGCGACGGCACAGCACGCACTTGCCCGTGTCCCGGACCAGGGCCGGCGTCGAGGCGTCGAGGCGCGCCGGGCTCTTCGCCCCCTCCCAGGAGACCTGGCGGATGCCGAGGTCCCTGGCCAGGGCCTGGAATTCGCAGTCGTCGTTGCGCTCGCAGGTCTTGCAGTCGCCCGCGTGGTCGCTCATCAGCAGTTCCATCACCGTCCGGCGGGCGTTCCGGACGCGCTCGGTGTTGGTCCGGACCTTCATGCCTTCGGCCACGGGAGCGACGCAGGAGGGAACCAGGGTCCGGGCCCCCTCGATCTCGACCATGCAGACCCGGCACGCGCCGATGGCCTGGACGTTCTCCAGGTAGCACAGAGTCGGGATCCGGATGCTCGCATGGCGGGCCGCCTGGAGGACCGTGGTTCCCTCCGGCACCTGGACCGGAATCCCGTTGATCGTCAGGTTCACCATCGCTGGACCTCCTGGTTGCACGTCTCGCGCCAGTCGCAGCGCAGGCAGCGCCTCGCCTCGCCGCGGGCCACCTCCTCGCTCCAGCCCAGTTCGACCTCGGCGAAGGACCCCTTCCGTTCCTCCACCGGCCTCAGCCAGGCCGGAGCCCGCGGCAACGGGGACGGATCGGCGTCGGGATCGAAGGCGGTGTCCACCGGCACGTTCCGCCTCCAGAAGGCGTGATCGGCCCCCGTCAGGGCCTCGTCGATGGCCGCCGCGGCCCGCTCCCCGGCCGCGATGGCCTCGACGACCGACGACGGCCCGAGGGTGGCGTCGCCCCCGGCGTAGATCCACTCGACCGAGGTGCGGCCGGTCCGCGGATCCGCCTGGACCCGGCCGTCCCGATCCAGTGCGACCGGCAGGTCGCCGAACAGCCCGGCCGCATCCACCGACTGGCCGATGGCCGCGATGACCTGATCGGCCGGAATGGTGAAGATCTCGCCCTTGATGGGCACAGGCCGCCTCCGGCCCGACCGGTCGTAGGATCCCAGTTCCATCCGCTGGCACACGAGCCCGGTCACCCGGCCGTCGGCCACCTGGACCTCGACCGGGGCGGCCAGGGTCTCCAGCACCACGCCCTCGTGCAGCGCCTCGTCGATCTCCTCCTCCCAGGCCGGCATCTCGCTCCGGCGACGGCGATAGACGATCGTGACGCGCTCGGCGCCACGCCGGAGCGCCGTCCGGGCGGCGTCGATGGCAGCGTTGCCGCCCCCGACGACCACCACGTTCCTGCCCGCCGCGAATCCCTCCGAGAGGTTGGCCGACCGCAGGAAGGACAGCGCCTCGGTGACTCCCGGAGCGTCGTCGTGCGGGACTCCCAGCCGGCTGCCCTTCTGGGCCCCGATGCCCAGGAAGACCGCCTGGCATCCCGCGTCCCGCAGCGTCTTCAGCGTGAAGTCCCTTCCGAGCCGCATGCCCGTCCGGATCGTCACTCCCATGGACTCGATCAGGGCGATCTCCTGCGCCAGGCGGTCCCGCGGCAGGCGGTAGGCCGGGATGGTCTGGACCAGCATCCCGCCGGCCTTCTCCTCGGCCTCGTAGACCGTCGGGCGGTATCCCAGCCGGGCCAGGAAGTAGGCCGCCGACAGGCCCGCGGGGCCGGCCCCGACGATGGCGACCTGGCGTGCGGCGTTGGCCGGGTCCGGGCGGACCTCCGGGAGTTCCATCGCGACGTCCCGGTCGACCATGAACCGCTTCACGCCGCGGATGGCCACCGGCGAATCGAGGGTGACCCGCCGGCACTTCGACTCGCACGGGTGGAAGCAGACCCGGGCGCAGATCGACGCGAAGGGATTGCGCTCCCGGTGCCACCGCATGGCCTCGGCGTATCGGCCCTCGGCGACCAGGCTGACGAACCCCGGGACGTCCACCCCGGCCGGGCAGGCGTTCTGGCAGGGGGCCCGAACCAGGGCGCTGCACGCCCCGGCGGGACACCTCTTGTTCCGGATGTGGGCGTCGTACTCGTGGCGGAAGTACCGGATCGTGGACAGCACCGGGTTCGGCGCCGTCTGGCCCAGGCCGCACAGCGCCGTGTCCTTGATCGTGTTCCCCAGGGCGATCAGGCGCTCGACGTCGCCCTCCTCGCCCCGGCCCTCGCAGATGCGCTCCAGGATCTCCAGCATGCGCTTGGTGCCGATGCGGCACGGCGCACACTTCCCGCAGGACTCGTCCTGGCAGAATTCCAGGAAGAACCGGGCGACGTCCACCATGCAGGCGTCGTCGTCCATCACGATCAGGCCGCCGGAACCAATGATCGCTCCCAGTTCGATCAGGGACTCGTAGTCCACCGGGACCCCCAGGTGCTCGACCGGAATGCAGCCGCCCGAGGGCCCGCCCATCTGGGCGGCCTTGAAGGTCTTGTTGCCCGGGATGCCGCCCCCCACCTCGTAGATCAGTTCGCCCAGGGGCATGCCGATGGGGATCTCGACCAGGCCCGTGTTGCGCACGGCGCCGGCCAGGGCGAAGACCTTCGTACCCTTGGACCGCTCCGTGCCGTAGGAGGCGTACCAGGCGGCGCCGTTCAGCAGGATCGGCGCGATGTTCGCGTAGGTCTCGACGTTGTTCAGCAGCGACGGCCTGCCCCACAGGCCTTTCACCGCCGGGAAGGGCGGACGCGGGCGGGGTTCCCCCCGGTTGCCCTCGATGCTGGTCATCAGGGCGGTCTCCTCGCCGCAGACGAAGGCCCCGGACCCCTTGCGGATCTCCAGGTCAAAGTCGAACCCGGTGCCCAGGATGTTCTGGCCCAGGAACCCGCACTCGCGGGCCTGGGCGATGGCGATGCCGAGGCGCTCGATGGCCAGCGGGTACTCGGCCCGGACGTACACGAAGCCCTGGTGGGCCCCGATGGCGTATCCGGCGATGGCCATCGCCTCGATGACGCTGTGGGGATCGCCCTCCAGGACGGACCGGTCCATGAAGGCGCCGGGGTCGCCCTCGTCGGCATTGCAGAGGACGTACTTCACCTCGCCGGGGGTCTTCCGGGCGAAGGCCCACTTCAGGCCCGTCGGGAAGCCGCCGCCGCCCCGACCGCGCAGGCCGGAGGCCTTCACCTCCTCAACGACCTGCTCGGGGGTCATCCGGGTCAGGGCCTTCGCCAGGGCGGCGTACCCGTCCCGGGCAACGTAGTCCTCGATCTTCAGCGGGTCGATCACGCCGCAGTTCCGCAGCACGATCTTCACCTGCTTCCGGAAGAACTCCAGGTCCCGGATCTGGGGGACCAGTTCGCCGGTCGCGCTGTGGCGGTTCACCAGGCGGGACACGATCGCGCCCCGGACCAGGTGCGAGTCCACGATCTCGTCCACGTCGGAGGGCTTCACCTGCTGGTAGAAGGTGCCGTCGGGATAGACCACCACGACGGGGCCCCGGGCGCAGGGACCCAGGCAGCCGGTCTCCAGCAGCTGCACGCCTCCCTCGAGGCCCCTGGCGGCCAGGGCGCGGCGGAACGAGGCCGCCACCTCCAGGGACCCCGAGGCGATACAGCCGCCCCCGGTGCAGACCAGGACCTGGCGCCGATCGGGGCTGGCCCCGGCCGTCGAGGCCGAACCGCGAGCCGCGTCGCGGAACGCCACCAGTTCTTCCACGGACTCGATGCGCTTGCGCGTGGTCATGGCTGTTCGCCTCCGTTCGGGCCGGGCCGGCCATTCCCCTGGTCGACGTAGGAGTCGAGGATCGCCTGCAGGCGGGCGGGCTTGACCCGCTGGTGCACGTCGTCGTCGATCATCACGGCGGGGGCCAGGCCGCAGGCGCCGAAGCACCGGGCGACCTCCAGCGTGAAGTTCCGGTCGGCCGTCGTCTCGCCGACGTCGCAGCCGAGCCGCGCCTTCAGGGCATCCAGCACCTGCTTGCCGCCCCGGACGTAGCACGCCGTGCCCAGGCACACGCGGATCAGGTGGCGCCCCCGGGGCTGGGTGCTGAAGAACGAGTAGAAGCCCACCACGCCTGCCACCTCGCTGAAGGGCTTGTCCAGGCCCACCGCGATGCGCTTCAGGACCGCCTCGGGCAGGTAGCCGAAGATGCCCTGGGCGATCTGGAGCACCGGGATCAGGGCGCCGGGCTTCTCGCGGTACTCCGCGATGACCTGGTCCAGTCGCGACATCAGTTCCGATTCGGGAACCGCGCCGCACGCGCAGGGAGCGGGATTCGCTGCCATCTCGTTCGCCTCCTCCGTTTCGCCAGGAGCCCCGCCGTCCCTTGGCCGGGGCCCGCACCGGTTCCCCCCGGAGCCGGGGGGCTTCGGGGCGGCACCGGCACGGTTGGCAAGGGACATGCCAGGATCGGGATCCGGGATCGGTTCAGGAAGAAGCCAGGAGGAACGTGGGGTTCCGGCGCAGGGGCCGAGGGTCGTCGCCGGCGGATCCGTGTGCACAGGTCTCCCGCGGGAGATCGGGGAACACCGACGGGGTCACGGACGGAGGGCTCGGGATAGGCCGGGCGCGGTCACTTCAGGAACTCCTCCCGGTTCAGCCCGTACTTCTTCATCCGCTCGTAGAGCGCCCGCCGGGAGATGCCCAGGGCCAGGGCCGCCGCGGTGACCTCGCCGGCCGTTCGTTCCAGCACCTCGCAGACCACGCGGCGCTCGGTGGCCTCCAGCTCGTCCCGGAGGCGGCCCGCCCCCGGAGGCAGGGACAGCAGGCGGGCCGCGCCGAGTTCCTCCTCCCCCGAGAAGGGACCGGTCCGACCGTCGCGGGCGGTGATGACCATGCGCTCGATGGCGTGTTTCAGTTCGCGGACGTTGCCCGGCCAGGGGTAGCGCACCATCGCCGCCAGCGTCTCGTCGGGCACCTGGGGCACCGGCACGCCGTTCCGGGCCGCGGCGCCCTTCAGGAAGTGTCCCGCCAGCAGCGGCACGTCCTCGATCCGCTCCCGCAGCGGGGGAAGGTGCACCTGGAGGACCAGGATCCGGTGGTAGAAGTCCTCCCGCATCAGGCCCTTCCGGACCTGCTCGGCCAGGTCCACCTTCGTGGTGGCCACCAGCCGCACGTCCACCTTCCGGGGCTGGTCGCGACCCAGGGGGTACACGAGCCCGTCCTCCAGCACCCGCAGCAACTGCAACTGGGCCTTGACCGGGATGCTCTCGACCTCGTCCAGCAGCAGCGTTCCGCCCGAGGCGGCCACCATCTTGCCGTCCCGGGGCGCGTCGGCCCCGGTGAAGGCACCCTTCGCATGGCCGAACAGCTCGGACTCCAGCATCGTCTCGGGGAGCGCCGCGGCGTTCAGGGCCACGAAGGGTCCCTTGGACCGGGGGCTCTGGGCGTGGATCGCCCGGGCCACCAGTTCCTTGCCGGTCCCGGTCTCCCCGAAGACCAGGACCGGCGCCGCCGATCGGGCCACGACCTCGATCTGGTCGTAGACGTCCTGCATCGCCCGGCTGCGCCCGATCAGGCCGTACCGGCCGTCCTCGTCGGCCGAGGCGGCCGCCAGGCGCCGGCGCAGGTCCGCCGATTCCCGCCGCAGGGCGGTCTTCTCCACCGCCCGGGACACCGAGGCCAGTAGCACGTCGTCCTCGAAGGGCTTCTCGACGAAGTCGTAGGCCCCGGCCTTCAGGCAGCGGACCGCCATCGACACGTCGCCGTGGCCGGTGATCAGGATGACGGGGGGAGCCCAGGGCTGCCGGCCCATCTCGGACAGGAAGTCCTCGCCGCTCATGCCCGGCATCTTGATGTCGCAGATCACGGCGTCGGCCTCGGGCAGCGTGGGCCACGCCAGGGCCGCCTCGGCCGACATGAAGGTCCGGACCTCGTAGCGCCTCAGCCGGAGCATCTGGCCGATGGACGTCCGGGCCGCCTCGTCGTCGTCCACGACCACCACCAGGGGCTTCGCGCCCGCGCCTCCGGGTTCCCGTCCGTTCATGCCGCCCCTCCCGTCGGCCGCGCCCCCGGCGGCGCCGCCGGCAGGCGCACGGTGAACCGCGCGCCGCGCCCGGGCTCCCCGTGGGCCTCGATCTGGCCTCCGTGCTCCTTCACGATGGACAGACTGATGGACAGCCCCAGGCCCGTCCCGTGGCCCGGGCCCTTCGTGCTGTAGAACGGCCGGAAGAGCTTCTCGGCGTCCTTCGGGTCGAACCCCTTGCCCGAGTCCTCGACCTCGATCACGACGGGCAGCAGCGCGCCCGGCTCGACCCGGATCCGCACCGACAGGCGCCGTTCCGGCGCGTCCTCCATGGCATGCCGGGCATTGGTCAGCAGGTTCAGCAGGACCTGCTCCAGCCGGATGCGATCCCCCATCACCAGCGGCTGCCCCTCGCCGAAGCACAGGGAGACCTCGCACCCCGACAGCCGGAACTGCGGCGCCAGGAACTCCACGGCCTCCCGGACCACGCCCGCCACGTCCAGCGGCACGAACTCGCGGTCCGACTTGCGCGTCAGCGACCGCATCTGCTGGATGATGCGCGCCGCGCGGTCCACCTGCTCGCTGATCAGGCGCAGGTTCTCCTTCACGTCCTCGGGACCGCCGGCGCCGTTTTCCAGCATGAAGGTGGCGTTGCGGGCGAAATTGCGGATTCCCGTCAGGGGCTGGTTCAGTTCGTGGGCCACCGCGGCGGCCATCTCGCCCAGTTCGGCCAGCCGGGTGGAGTGCACCAGCTGGTCCTCCTGCTCCCGGGTGCGCCGCAGCAGTTCCATCCGCCGCTCCTCGGCCTCGTGCTTGTCCGTCACGTCGTAGACGCTGACCAGCACCGACGGCTCGCCGTCGAACAGGAGGGGGGTCGAGGCGATGTCGCACCAGACCGTTCCGCCGTCGGGGCGCAGCAGGCGGTGCTCGTAGCGCAGCGCGGCCATCGGGTCCTCGAGGCGGCGCTCCAGCAGCGCCCGGATGCGGGGGCGATCCTCCGGGTGGACGAAGTCCCAGATCGATCGTCCCAGGAAGGCCGAAGGCGTCGGGGATCCCCCCAGCAGCCTCACGATGCGCTGGTTCACGAACACGACGCGATCGTCGCGATAGACAATGATCCCCGTGGACGAGGCCTCGATCACCGCCCGCAGGTTGGCCTCGGAGGCCCGGACCGCGGCCGCCTGGGCCCGGAGCCGGTCGGACAGGGTCCCCGTCAGGAGACCGGCGGCCAGGAAGAAGGCCCCCCGCACCGCATCGGTCCACGAGGGCGCGGCGGTCAGGCCCAGGGCGTCCAGGATGCCCAGCGTCGCCACCGGCACCAGGGCCACCAGGGCGCCCCGACGACCCCACCAGATCGCCGCCAGCGCGATGGGCAGGTACGCGAAATGGTTCAGGACCACCGCATCCTGCCAGCGGGTGTTGACCAGCACCGCGATGACCACGTAGGCCAGCAGGAGGCTTCCGAGGACCAGCACGCGGGCTGCGTCGAGGTGGCGGTCGTGGGCGCGATTCACGGGTTTCCTCGCCCGGCGGTCCAAGGATAGCACCTCCCGGGAGGGGACGGATCGGTCCATCGCCGCCCCGGGCCGGAAACCGGACGCGGCCAGGGTCCCCGGGTCCCGGGGCGGTTGACGGTGGCGCCGGGCTTCGGGAAACTGTGGACGACCGCAGGCCCCCCTTGACAGGAAGGGACATGAGACGACTGCCTCGCTGGACCTGGTGGCTGGTGGCCGGGAGCCTGACCGGGTGCCCGGGAACCTGGGAACCCTTCCGGCCCGAGACCCTCGAGGGGATCGACAGCCTCGGGAGGGATTTCCCCCTTGGACCCGACGGGACCGCCCCGGACCCGGGTCCCGATCACCCCGGGGACCCGGGCCGCGACCCCCTGCCGCCCACCGACGGGCCCCTGCCGGGCGATCCGGGTTCCGGCCAGGACCTGCCGGCGGACACGCCGCCCGACGTGCCCGACACCACCCCGCCCCGACTGGTGTCGGCCTTCAGCACCGACGGCCGGAGCATCACGGTCCGGTTCAGCGAGCCGATGGCCCGGGGACCCGCAGAAACCGTCGGCCACTACACCCTGATCGAGGGCGGAACCCCCATCCCGGCCCTGCAGCAGGCCTCCCTGCACCACGACCTGTTCGTCACGCTGACCCTGGACCCGGCCCGGACGATCAATCCCTCCCTCAGTTACCAGGTCCAGGTCCAGGACGTCACCGACCTGGCCGGCAACCCGGTCGATCCCTCCTACCGGAAGGCCCTGGTGCGCCGGAGCGCCTACGTGGCCATCGTCTGGCACCAGCACCAGCCCTTCTACGCCGACGCCTCGGGGACCCAGCTGACCGGGCCCTGGGTCCGGAAGCACGCCACCAAGGACTACTACGACATGGCGGCGATCCTCCAGGACTACCCGGAGGTGCACCTGACGATCAACCTGACGGCGGTGATGCTGGTGCAGCTGCTGGAGTACTACGTGCAGCGCCTCGGGGACGTGGACGACCAGGGCGTCCCGCTGGTGGACCTCCGGGCCGGCCGGGTCCGGGAGGAGGCCTTCCTGGCGAAGTACCGGGGGCGCACGGACCCCTGGATCGACCTGCTGCTGGACGACACCCCGGACCCCGAGGGCATCCTGGCCCCGCGGCCCACCGATCGCCAGAAAGAACTGTTCTACAACAGCCCCTGGACCTGCCTCTCCACGGCACCCCAGCTGATGCAGTTCTTCCC
This sequence comes from Myxococcota bacterium, assembly GCA_017994695.1. Taxonomy (GTDB): domain Bacteria; phylum Myxococcota_A; class UBA9042; order DTJE01; family DTJE01; genus JAGOKF01. The sequence continues at coordinate 15,810 of JAGOKF010000076.1, forward strand.
CGAGTACCAGGACCTGCGGAACCGGGCCCCGACCTCCTATACCCGGGACGACCTCCTGGCGCTGAAGATCTTCTTCGAGATCGCGTGGTTCGACCCCGACTTCCTCCACGGCCCGGTGGCGATGCCCGACGGGACCACCGTGGACCTCTCGGACGTCGTGACCCGGGACGGATCGGGACGGTTCCGGCTGGCCGTGGGAGGGCTCGGGAAGGCCCCCTCGTGCATGTCCGGCTGCGCCTCCCTGACCGGCGACGCCCGGACCGGCTGCGAGTCCAACTGCCCGTTCCAGTTCCAGGACCCGGCGGCGGCCGAGGACCTGGCGAACCGGCTGGTCGTCGAAAACTACAAGGTGATGGCCAACGTGGTGGGGATCCACAAGGCGCTCCGCTACGACCCCGATGCCCGGACCGGGCAGATCGAGATCGCCACGACCCCCTTCTACCACCCGATCCTGCCGCTGATCGCCGACACCGAGAACATGGCCAAGGGGCAGCCGTTCGACGCCCGGCCGGCCCGCTTCTCCTACCCCGAGGACGCCCGGGCCCAGGTTGCGAAGGCCGTGGCCTTCTACCGGGAACTCTTCGGCCAGGACCCGTCGGGGATGTGGCCCGGGGAGGGAAGCGTCGCCGAGTCGGTGGTCGAGGCGTTCCAGCGGAACGGGATCCGGTGGATCGCCACGGACCAGGCGGTGCTGTCGGCGACCCTGAAGGACATGGGCCAGAGCGAGCCCTTCTGCGCCCCCTGCCAGCCCTACCGGCTGGACATCGACACCGCCCGGGGCGACGGCGGCGACGCCTCGGACGAGATGGCCATCGTCTTCCGGCTGAACGACGCCTCGGACCGGATGGGCTTCGCCTACCAGGGCTACACGGGCCGGGACGCCGCGGCGGACTTCATGGCCCAGATCGCGGCGATGGCCCCGAAGTTCGGGGGCGCCGACCGCCTGCTGACCATCATCCTGGACGGGGAGAACGCCTGGGAGAACTACTCGAAGGAGCACGACGGCAAGGGGTTCCACCGGGCCCTCTACCAGGCCCTCCAGGACGGCTTCCTGGCGGGGGAGGTGATCCCGGTGACGGTGTCGGAGTACCTGCTGGGCAACCCGGCGCGCAACGTCCCGGCCCACCCGGTCCACGAGATGACGGAACTGGAGCCCCTGTGGCCCGGGTCCTGGATCGGGGGCAACTTCGCCGTCTGGATCGGGGAACCGGAGGAGAACACGGCCTGGGGCTACCTGCTCCAGGCCCGGAAGGCCCTGGAGGACAGCGGGCTGCCCCGGCCCAACCCGGCGGCCCCCCGGCCGGACCCCGTCGCCGATCCCCGGGCTTACAGCACCTGGATGGCCTGGGAGGAGATCTACGCCGCCGAGGGGTCCGACTGGTTCTGGTGGTACGGCGACGACATGACCAGTCCCGCCAACGACGACAGCCCCTTCGACATGGCGTTCCGGTCCCACCTGAACGGGATGTACAGACACCTGAACACCGCGCTGCAACTGGCGGGGAAGCCGCCGGTGGCGGTGCCGGACTTCGCCCCCATCGTCCAGGCGAAGGCCAAGGCTCCCTCGGGACCCTTCACCGTCGCCCCGACCCTCGACGGCAAGGAGCAGCCCACCGACGAGTGGGCCGAGGGGGGGCTCTTCTTCGACAACGACTCGGGGGCCGCCGCGAACCCCGACGACGACATCGCCTCGGTGAAATACGGCTACACGGCCGACGCCTTCCTGGTCGCGATCGCCTCCAACGAGGACTGGACCCGGGCCGGGACGGGGTACGGGGTCGCGATCTACTTGAGCCAGAAGCACATCGTCGATGCCCAGACCGGGGAGTTCACGCGGCTGCCGTTCAATGCCACCGACCGGTGGGGCAACGCCCTGGAGATGGTCACCGGAGGGGCGGCCTTCGAGGTCTTCGTGAACCTGGGGGCCCGCCCGGCCCAGGTGACCGTGTCCCAGGCGAACGGCAGCGGGGGATGGACCGCCATCGGGGCCGGGCAGACGGCCCTGGGGGCGCCGACGGGCAACGGGCGGTTCCTGGAGGTGAAGATCCCCTTCAGCCTGCTGCAGTTCTCCCCCGGAGACCCGCTGGAGTTCCGGGTCGTGGCCGGGGACGGCAACCGAGCCATCGACCCGGCACCGAACTTCGGGGGCAAGCTGGTCTTCGAGGACGTCACCTCGCTGGTCTACGTGACCTTCGTGGTGGACTGCACCGGGAACCAGCAGCCGCTGGACACCTACGGGACGATTGCGAACCCCCCGCCCCCGAGGGGCCGGGGCATCGCGTACATCGCCGGCAACCAGGACAGGCTGGGCAGCTGGATCCCGAACAAGATCGCCCTGCGGGACGACGGCAAGGGGGGGGATGCGACGGCCGGCGACAACCTCTGGACCGGGGTCTTCGGGTTCATGCCCGGGACCCAGATCCGCTACAAGTACACCCTGGGGATCCCCACCGACGAGGGCCGCTGGAACGGCGAGGAATTCCCGCTGACCGAGCGGGGATTCGACGTGACGAAGAACCCCTCCTGCAAGCGGATGCGGGTGGAGGACGTCTTCGCGGACCGGCCCCAGCCCACCGGCACGCTGGGTCCCCGGAGCCGTCTCCAGGACTGCCTGCCCTGACCCTGGCAGGACCGGGACGCCTTCCGGCCGATCCGGCGGGCGAGAGGCGGGCCGAACTCATCGCCAGTCGCGGCTTTCCACCGGGGCCGGGAGGGGAAGGTCCACGGGGAAGAGTTCCCGGGCCACCAGGTGGGCCACGCCGTCCTGGACCTGGAGCCGCCCCGACACGCCCAGCAGGGCCGCGGTCTTCCACAGGGGACGATGGGCCTGCTGGACCTCCCGGAACAGCACGACGTTCAGGAACCCCGTCTCGTCCTCGAGGGTCAGGAAGACCACCCCCCGGGCATTGACGGGCCGCTGGCGGCAGATCACCAGGCCGGCGGATCGGACCTCGGTGCCGCCGGGCAGGGCCTGGACCTCGGAGGCGGCCAGGAGCCCCCGGGACCGGAGGAGGGGACGGAGGGGCTGGAGGAGGTGCCCCCGGGGGCTGTGGCCGGCATTCCGGTGATCCCAGGCCAGGGTCTCGAAGGAGGTCAGGGCGGGCAGGACCGGAGGGGCCCCGGGGTCGCCGGCCAGGGGCAGGGACTGGCCCGGGCGGGCCACCAGGGGCCCGAGGGCCCAGAGGGCCTCCCGGCGGGACAGGCCGAACCCCTCGAAGGC
>JAGOKF010000077.1 GCA_017994695.1 Myxococcota bacterium
TCCTCGGTTAACCGAGAGACCGTTTTCGGGTGGGAGTCGGGTCCGGGGATTTTTGGCTCCGGAAGATCCGCCGGGTCCGGCACGGTCCTGCAGACACCGCGCCCTGGGGGTCAAGGGTTGCGGGACGGCGGCGGTCGGGCCAGGATCGGGGTCCGTCGCGGACGGCGGTGCGGTGATGAACCGGGGATGCCTGCCGAGGATCGGGGCCGTGGCCGTGCCGGGGATCCTGGGGGCCCTGGCCGCTGCCGGATTCCTCTGGGCCCCGGACAACGGGCCCCCGGACTTCCCCCTCGACGACGCCTGGATCCACCTGGACTACGCCCGGGGCCTGCTCCGGGACGGGTCCTTCACGTACAACCCGGGGGAGCCCGAGGCTGGTTTCTCGTCCCCGCTCTGGGTCCTGGCCGAGACCCCGGTGCTGGCCGCCTGCGACGCCCTGGGAGCATCGCCCGTGCTGCCGGTGAAGGCCCTGTCCCTGGCCTTCGGGGTGCTGGCCGCCTGGGCCCTGGCCCGGTGGGTCGAGGGCCTCGGAGGAGGGACCCTGGCCCGGGGGACGGCGGGGCTCGTGCTCTGGTCCTCCCCGGGGTGGATCTTCGCGTCCCTGTCGGGCATGGAGGTGACGATCTTCACGGCCCTGCTGCTGCTGGCCGTGGACCGCGCGATCCGGCATCCGGGATGGCTGGCCGGCGTCCTCTGGGCCCTGGCCCTCTGGGCCCGGCCCGAGGCGGTGGTGCCCGGGGGGCTGGTCCTCGTCTGGGTGGCCGTCCGCCGCGGCAGGGAACCCGCGATTCGGGTCGCGCTGCCCTTGGCCCTGGCCGGTCTGTCCTGGGGCGCCTGGTGCCTGGGGGTGTCCGGGCACCCCTTCCCGAACACCTTTGCGGTGAAGGCCTTCTCGGGCGGTGGGTTCCGGGACTCCCTCGCCCATTTCCGGAACGTCTGGCTGGCCGGGGAGGGCGCCTTCAGGGCGGCCCTGGTCGCCGGGGTGGCCGTCCTGGGCCTCCGGGCCGTCCTTCGGGACCCGGAACGACGGGAGACGGCGGCGGTGCGGTTCCTGGCGGTGATGGTTCCCCTGGGCCTCGTGATGGGGATCCATCCCCTGAGCCCGTCGGTGCGCTTCTTCCACAGCCGGTACCTGCTGCCGTTCCTGATGCCCCTGGCGGCCTTCGCGGCGGTCGGCACCGAGGCGCTGGTCCGCCGCCTCCGGGCCCCGCGGGTCTCCCGGGGACTGCCGGCGGTGCTGGGCCTTGGCCTGATCGCGGCCTCGTGGCCCGGATGGAGGGACCAGCGGGAATCCTACCAGGGGCATTGCCGGGAGGTCCGGGAGGTCCACACGATGCCGGCGCTGGCCGTGGCCGGAATGCTGGCGCCCGGGGGGACCGTCGGGGCCGAGGCCGCCGGGAGCCTCCGCTTCCACCTGCCCCCGGACCGGCGGGTGCTGGACCTCCTTGGGCTCAACGACCACCGGATCGCCTGGTCCGCGGGGAACCAGGAGGCCCGATCCTGCTACATCCTCGGCCGCCGACCGGACCTGCTGCTGGTCCCGGACTCCTGGCGGGACCGCCTGGACCCCGGGTTCGATCAGCAGGAGGTCGCCCGCTGGGAGACGGGGACCTGGACCTCCGGGGACGGTTCCCGGACCCGCCGGGTGGTGCTGGTCCGGGCGAGCCCGCGCCCCGGCGCCTGGGACTACTGCCGGCAGCGCTACGGCAGGGAGGGGGCGCGCTGATGCGGGGCGACTGGAAACTGCCGGCCGCCCTGGCCGTCCTCTTCCTTTGGGCCGAGGCCTGGCAAACCCTCCTTCCGGTCCTGCAGAATCCGGACGCCCTGCCGTATCCCCACCTGCCGACCGACCACGCGGCCTACCTCTCCTTCGTCCGGCAGGCCGCCGAGGGCGGGGGACCCTGGTCCCGAAACCTCTTCACCACCGAGGCCCAGGACGGCCGCTTCCTGATGCTGACGCTGGGCCTGGTCGGCTGGATCCACCGGCTCACGTCCCTGCCGGTTCCCTGGGCCTGGCACCTGGTGCGGCTGGCGGGAGCGGCGGGGGTCGTCCTGGCCCTGGGGGGCCTGATCCGGGCCCTGTTCCCTTCCCGGGGACAGCGCCTCTTCGCCTTCGCCCTGGTGCTGTTCGGAGGGGGGCTCGACGTCTGGGTCCGGTGGGGGGCGTCCCTGGACCTCTGGGGCGACCCGGGACTGTCCTCCTGGGCCAGGAATCCCTGGAACTTCAGCCTGTTCTGGAACGGGGCGGTCCTCGTGTGGACCTGGCCTCTCTGGATCCTGCTGGCCTGGATCGCCCGGGAGATCCGGACCGGCGGGGAGGCAGGTCCAGGGACCTGGCTGGTCCGGGGGGCCCTCTTCGCCCTGCTGTTCGCGATGCACCCCTACACGGCCATCTTCCAGGGGCTGCTGGTGGCCTTCATCGCCCTGAAGGACCTTCCCGGAACGATGCAATCCGATTCGCCGGCGGGGGCCATCCTCCGGAGGCTGCCGGTGCTGGCGGGTCCGGCGGCGGTGGCCCTCTTCCTGGTCTGGGCCCGGGGTGACCCGGTCTACCGGTGGTCCACGGACCAGGTGGGCCTCTGGCGCCTCTCCTACCCCCCCCACCTGTGGCCCCTGGCCTGCGGCCCCCAGGTGCTGCTGGCCCTGGCGGGACTGGGCCGGGACCGGGAGGGGGAGCGGGGCTTCTGCTGGATCAGGGCCTGGGCCCTGTTCGGGGTGCTGGCGACGGCGAATCCCCTGATCACCGGGGCCAAGTTCCAGCCCCTGATGATCGTGCCCCTGGGCCTGCTGGCGGCCCGGGGGGCGATCCGGATCGCGGGGCGCACATCCTGGGGGATCCGGGGCCGGACCGTCGCCGGGATCGTGCTGGTGCTGGCGTCGTCCTCCTCGTTCTGGGCGGGGCTGGCCCGGGACTTCCGGGACCCGGCGACCCGGGAGGTCCTGGTCCCCCTGCCCGGGGAGCGGGAGGCCTGGGAGGCCCTGGCGTCGATGCCCGAGGGGGGCGTCCTCTGTCTTCCCCGGACGGCCCTGTGGGTCCCGGGGCAGTCGGGCCAGCCGGTCTTCGTGGGCCAGTGGTTCCTGAGCACCCGGTTCGGGGAGAAGGACCGCCTGGTGCGCTGGTTCTACCAGGGGCCCGCCACGGAGGCCCAGCGGCGGGGATTCCTCGAGGCGGCCGGGATCCGGTACCTGCTGCACGGTCCCCGGGAGCGGGAGGCCCTGGGGGAGGTGCCGGTCGTCCCGGGGGTCATCCGGCGGTGGGAGGGCCCGGGAGGCTGGACGGTCTGGGAGGTGGAGAACCGGGGCGCCGCGGCGGCAGACGGCGGGGAGTCCTGATCCTGCAGGGGCCGCCGCCTCCCGGGAGGCCGGGCCTCTTTCTCGCCCAGGGCGTTCAGAAGCGGCTGGGGGGACGGACGGACCGGAGGCTCATGGCCAGGCGGTGCCACCGGTCGAAGGCGACGCCCGGCGCCTCGAGGTCGGCCCGGAACAGGTCCCGGATCTTCCCCACCGGCAGTTCCCCGTTCCGGAAGGCGGTCCAGATCCGCTCGCCCATGTCGTATCCCAGCAGGTGCACCAGGGGACCCAGGATCTCCGGCCCCAGGTCCCCCACCCCGTCCACCACGTCCAGGGTCTTCAGGTACCGGTCGAAGGAGTCCCGCCGGAAGTCCTTCCGCCAGTCCCGGGCCCGGTGCCATCCGGCCAGATGCACGGCCACGCTGAGGGGTGCGGACATCGCGGCGGCCTCTTCCGGGTCCCCCGGTTCCCGGCGGCGCCTCTTGCGGAGCAGTTTCAGGCTCGGGGGCTTCCGCTTGGGGTTGAAGACCTTCGACCCCAGATAGCCCAGGGCCTCGTGGATCATCCGGCCGTAGAGGAAGTCCACCGGGTCGGTCGGGACGCTGCCCGACGACAACGAGACCTTCAGGAAGTGGGCCGCCTCCTCCCCCAGGTGCGTGGGGCCGGTCTGGGCCAGGTACACGAGCCCCCACTCCGGGAGGCAGAGGGACTCCCCGGCCAGCACCTGCCGGCGGATCAGCCGGAAGGTCTCCGGGTCCACCCGGGACTCCAGGGCCAGCACCGACTCCAGGTTTCCCGGGCCGCAGACCGTCACTCCGGCCAGGCTTCGCCCGGGACGGACCCCCAGGAACCGGGCCAGCATCCGCAGGTAGTGCCCGAACTCCCGGCGGATCCCGGCGCCATCCTCGACGGTCCCGGCCTCCTCCCCCGCCACCGCGGCCAGGAAGGAGGCCTGGGCCGCGATGGGGGTGCTGACCGGGATGAAGAAGCGCCCTTCCCCCAGGCGCACTACGTCCACCCGGTCCTGGATCCCCCGGGCCACCATCCGGAACCAGAGTTCGTCGAGGTTCTGGTGGATCACCAGCACGTCGCCCCGGACCCCCAGTCGATCCATCGCCTGTCGCAGTTCCCGGGGCAGGTGGTCCGGGGCCAGGTGGGCCTCTCCCATCAGGACCGCCATCTTGGACCCGGGGGTTTCCCGGAGGGTCTCGGCGATGCGCCAGGCGGCGAAGGCGGACCGGGACCACACCGTGCCGCACTCCTCGGGGGGGCAGTCCAGGGCCACCACCCGGGCCTGGCGCTGCCGGGCCAGTTCGAAGATCGGCCGGAAGTTCGGCCACACCTGGTAGGAGGGCCAGGACCGGGTGTAGCGGGTCCGGCGCAGGAAGGCCTCGTCGTCGATCCGCCCCGCCACATAGTCGTCCACGGCCCTCTGGTACCGCGCGGACACGAACTCGAGGCCCAGGACCAGGCGCCGGGACCGGGTGGCCCGGATCACCCGCAGGAAGCCCCGCTGGGACTGGCGCAGGGTGTGGTAATCCCCCACCAGGATCACCCGGGCGTGGCGGATCGCGGCCCGGATCGCCGGGGGAGTGGAGGGATCGCAGCGATCCGGCAGGGACCGGGAGAGGTCCTCCTCGTAGCGGTCCAGGTCCTGGCGGGAGAACCGCCGGGGGGCCGCCACCAGTTCCCGGATTCGCCGCTCGTTGGCCTCGTAGAGGCGGCGCTGGAGTTCCAGCAGCTGGCGGGTCCTGGTCATGGGCACCCCGGTCCTGGCGGGATTGTATGCCATCGGTTCCCTGGAGGGCCAGGGTGGCCGACGACCGGCCGGCGAGGCACCTCCCGTCGCCGCAACGGGACTCCCCGGGCCGTGGCGGTGGTATCCTCCACGCCGGAGCCGCGTTCCACGAGGGGTTCGGAAGGGGTGGGGATGACGTACCTGGGACGATACGAGGTCGTCCGGGAGGTCGGTCGCGGGGGCATGGCCACGGTCTTCCTGGGGCACGACCGCGTGCTGGGCCGGCCCGTGGCCATCAAGGTGCTCCATCCCCACCTGCTGACCCAGGCCGACGCCCGGGCCCGGTTCGCCCGGGAGGCCCGGGTGATCGCCCGCCTGAAGCACCCGGGGATCGTGGAGGTCTACGACTTCTCCGAGGCCGGCGCCGACCACGTGGTGCTGGTGGTCGAGTACGTGGACGGCGAGCCCCTGTCCACCTTCCTGTCCCGCCACGACCCGATGCTGCCCGAGGTGGCCGCCCTGGCCATCGCCTCGGTGGCCGACGCCCTGGCGCACGCCCACGAGCGGGGGGTGATCCACCGGGACGTGAAGCCCGAGAACCTGATGGTGCGCCGGGACGGCGTGCTGAAACTGATGGACTTCGGGATCGCCCACGTGGTGGACATGGAGCACCTGACGGTGACCGGGGCCATCGTCGGATCGCCGGCCCACATGTCCCCGGAGCAGGTGGACGGCCGGGGGCTCGACGCCCGGACCGACGTCTTCAGCCTGGGGACGCTGTTCTACCTGATGGCCACGGGGCACTACCCCTTCGAGGCGGACTCGCCCACGGCCCTCTTCCGGGCCATCGCCGAGGGGCGCTTCCCGGATCCCCGCCGCCGGCGTCCGGGATTCCCAGAGGACCTCTGCCGCACCCTGCTGCGCATGATGGCCCGGGACCCGGACCAGCGGTATCCCGACGCGGGCCAGGTCCGGGACGCGCTGCTGGAGCAGACCCGGGCCCTGGGCTTCGGCCCGCCGGCCGAGGAACTGCCCCGCTACCTCCTGGACCCCACGGCCGGGGAACGGGAGGCCCGGGTCCGGGTCGCCGAGGCCCGGACGAACCGTGCCCAGGAGGCCCTCCGGGCCGGGCGCCCAGCCCTGGCGATCCAGGAGGCTGGCGCGGCGCTGGCCTGCCTGCCGGACCACGAGGGGGCCCGCCAGGCGATGTCCCGGGCGCGCCGGATGGCCGGGCGCCGGGCCTGGGCCCGCCGGGCGGGGATCGGGGCCCTGGTCGCCGCGGGGATCGGGCTGCTGGCGGGGATCGCCCTGGTGGTGATCCCGGATCACGCCGGGATGGTGGCCGGGGAGGAGGATGTCCGGGAAGACGTCGGTCTGAGGGACCTCGGGCCGGTGGGCGGGACCGCGGGGGATGTCGGCCTGGTCCAGGGACGGGAGGAGGCACGGGACGTTCTCGTGGGCGACGGGACCCGGACCGGCCCGGCGGCGGGGGACCTGCCGGCCGCGCCCCCGGGGCGCAACGGTCCCCGGGCCGCCGGGGAGGGGGCCCGGGTCGATGCCGGTTCCCGTGGTGTGCCTGCGACCCGCCCGGCGGGCCCCCAGACGGTTCCCCTGAGCATCCAGGCCTTCCCGCCGGCGGTCCGGATCTTCGTGGACGGGAACCTCGTCGGGGAGGGGCGCGTCGAGAATCTTCCCCTGTCCCCCGGGAGGCACCGGGTCCGCCTGTCCCACCCGGCCTGCAGCGCCTGCCTGGACGTCGAGGAGGACGTGGTGCTGGACCCCCGGAGGCCCCCGCCCGGCGTCCTGCGCCTGTCCATCCGCTACCGGGACGCCCAGGTGATTCTCCGGGGGGATCCGGGCGGCCGGGTGTTTTTGGCGGGGGAGCGGACCGAGCGGGGCCGGGTCGGGTCGCCGGTGGCCATCCCCATGCGCCAGATGGGGCCCGTGCCGGTCCGGTTGCGGGTGGAGTGGGACGACCGGCCGCCCCGGGAGGTCGTGGTGCGGCTGGAGGCGGGGGCCACTGCCACCGCCGATCTCCCCTGACCCGGGGGATCCGGAAGTCCACCGGGGACCCCGTTTGTCCCGGGGGGCGCGGCCGGGCCGATTGACTCGCCGGAAGGGGGATGCTACGAACGCGAGGAATCCCGGGGGCCGGTGCCGGCGATGGGAGCGGACTGGCGATCGGCGATGGCGGTGGCCTCGCTGGGCATCGAGATGGCGGTCTGCCTGCTGGTGGGCTGGTGGATCGGGTCCTCCCTGGACGAGGCGACCGGGGCCGATCCCTGGTGGACCGTGACCTGGATGGGGATCGGGGCCGGGGCGGCGTTCCTGGGCCTCTGGAGGACCGCGAAGAGGCACTGGCCCCGGAATGGTGGGGAATGACGCCGGCCGGCTTCCTGCTGCGGGTCCTCCTCTGGGCCGTGGGCCTGTCCCTGGCCCTGGTGGCCGGGGCGGTGGTCGTGGGCGGCGAGGGGGTCCCCGGGGGAGTCGCCCTGGGGGCCGGGCTCGGGTGCCTGAACGTCGCGGCCCTGGGCTTCCTGGGAGGGCGCATCGCCCGGGAAGGGGAGGGCCGCCGCCGGTGGATCTGGGCCCTGGCCCTGGCGTTGAAATTCGCGCTGTTCCTGGGGATCGTCGCCTGGGCGCTCTGGGCGCTGCCGGTGGACCCCCTGGCGACGGTGACGGGCTTCGGAGGGTCGTTCCTGGCCGTGGTGATCGGGGGGCTGACGTGGTACCGGGCCGGGGGCCTGGAGACGCCTTTGGGGGACGACGCGGATCGAGGGAGGTCTCCATGACGCGGGTTGCCTGGCTGGCGCTGTGGATGCTGGTTCTTTCGGCCGGCGTGGCCCGGGCGGAGGAGGGGCCGGGGGGGGCCGCCGCGGGACACGCCGCTTCCTCCGAGGGCCACCACTGGTCCTGGGCCGACGCGGTGGTCCCGGCGGATCTCCGGCACCGGGTCCAGGAATCCCTGGGAAACACCTGGATCGAGGGCACGCCGGTCACCCAGACGGGGCACCTGTTCTTCGGGGGCCTGGCCTTCCTGCTGATCCTGTCCCTGATGGGCGCCGCCGCCTGGCAGATGCGGTCCCGGCCCGAGGACCTGCTCCCCCGGGACCGCTTCTCGCCGCTGGCCCTCTTCGAGGTGCTCTCCGACGCGCTGCTGTCCCTGATGGAACAGCTGATGGGGCGGGAGAAGGCCCTCCACTTCCTGCCGCTGATCGGGTCCCTGGGGCTCTTCATCCTCTTCAACAACCTGCTGGGCCTGATCCCGGGCTTCCTGCCGGCCACCAGCAACCTGAACACCACCTTCGCCCTGGGGTCGGTGGTCTTCGTGGCGACCCACTACTACGGGGTCCGGACCCACGGGCTGTCCTACCTGAAGCACTTCCTGGGCCCGATCATCAAGTGGTACGCCCTGCCGCTGATGGTGCTGATGTTCTGCATCGAGATGATCAGCCACATCGCGAGGCCGGTGAGCCTGTCGATCCGTCTCTTCGGGAACATGTTCGGGGATCACAGCGCCCTGGCGGCCTTCCTGGGCGTCGGGGTGTTCGGGTGGATCCTGGTCCCGGTGATTCCCCTGCCCCTCGGGATGCTGGTCTGCGTGGTCCAGACGCTGGTCTTCTGCATCCTGTCGGTGGTGTACATCCAGCTGGCCACGGAGCACGAGGAGGAGGAGGGATCGGCCCACGGTGCGTGACGCGGGGATTGACTCGCCGGGCCCGGCCGTGGAGGATTCCCTCCTCCGGGCTCGAAGGCGAGGCCGTTGACAGAAGGAGGGTCGGCGATGTTGCGCAAGGTCGTGTCGTTCCTGGGAACCCTGGTCGGGTCGTGGGTGCTGTTCGCGTCCTCCGCCATGGCGCAGGAGGTGGCGGCGGCCGGTGACGGCGAGTGGACCTTCAAGAAGTACGTGGCCGCGATGGCGGGCCTCACGATCGCGATCGGCGCCTTCGGCGGGGCGATGGCCCAGGGCAAGGCCGTGACCGCGACGATGGAGGGCATCGCCCGGAACCCCGGGGCCTCGGGCAAGATGTTCGTGCCGATGATCCTGGGACTCGCGCTGATCGAGTCCCTGGTGATCTACTGCCTCGTGATCGCCTTCGCGCTGATCGGGAAGCTGGCCTGACAACGGCCCCTTCGGTGGGTGGTCAGGACGCGGTCGCCAGGGCCTTCAGGGCCTCGTGGGTCTTGTCCACCGACGAGGTGGCGATCCAGAGCATCCGGGTCAGGTCCTCCCCCAGCACCCCGCCGGTCGCGGGCATCGACAACTCGAAGGCCACGGTGTCCGAGTCGGGCTCGTAGTAGTACCGCCCGAACAGGATCTGGGAGTTCCGCTGGTTGATCCACTCCAGCAGGGCCTCCCGGTCCACGCCGGCCCTTCCGGGCTCGAATTCCACGGAGTAGCTGAGGAACCGGAGATACCAGGGCTGCTCGCCCTCGTTGCCTCCCGGGATCAGGTGCACCATCAGCTGGGTGAACTCGCCCTCCAGGAAGAGCGTCAGCCGGTGGCGGTCCTCCTCGATCTGGCTCCGGAGGTCCAGGGACTCGAGCAGTTTCTGCAGGTCTTCCAGGTCCAGGCTGTAGATGTTCCGGTTCATGGGGCACTCCCAGGAGAAGTCCCCAAGGTACCCCGGGCGGCGGGGCGCGTCAATGCCGTCGCGGGCCGGGGGGCGGGATCCGGCCGCCCGGGCGGTCCGGCCCGGCCCGGCTGTCCCATTGACCGCGGGGCCCGGCATCGACACAATGCCTTCGTCCGACTGGGAGGCCTCGATGAGTGCACGGTGCCGACTCCTTTCCCTGGCGGCGATCCTGGGGATGGCGATGCTGACGGCCTGCGAGTGGCTGGGACAGGATGCCGACACGGGCCTGTCCGGGGACGACGGTCGGTGGACCGGGGACCTCCCGGGGCCGGGGGACGACCTGCCCGGCGATGCGGCCGGTCCGGGCGACGAGGGGATCCCGCCGGACCCGGCGGTTCCCGGGGATCCGGGGACCGGGGGCCCGGACGTTTCGGAGGACCCCGGGGGCCCGGGCCCCGGCCCGGGACCCTTCCTGCTGATCGCGACCCAGGACGACCTGGAGGCGGCGGCGCTGGAGTGGCAGGCCTACCGGCAGGCCCAGGGGATGGAAGTCGAGGTGGGGACCGTGGAGGACCTGGCTCCGGGGGCGGTCCAGGCCTCGGACTACCGGGACGGCGTGCTGCGCCGCCTGCGGGAGGCCCGGGATCGCCGGGGGGCCGATCGCCTCTTCCTGCTGATCCTCGGGGACGCCCCGGCCGGGGGCCGGGTGGAGGGCGGCCGGTGGCCGGCCCAGCGGTGCACGAACAGCACGCCGGGGGCCAGCGGGTGCTGGACCGACAACCGGTACGGGGACCTGGACGGCGACGGGGAGCCCGAGGTGGCCGTGGGCCGCGTGCCCGCCCGGACCCTTGAGGAGGCCCGGCAGGTGCTCCGGAAGGTCCAGGTCTTCGAGGGGACCTACCGGACCGGCCTGTTCAACCGCCGCCTGGGCCTCTACGTCGGGGAGGCGGGGTTCGGGGAGGCCATCGACGGCCTCCTGGAACTGGCGATGATGGAGGGGTTGAAGCGGGTGGACCACGCCTTCGACATCCTGGGGGCCTGGGACAACCCCTCCTCGGCCTACTGGTACCTGCCCTTCACCGACAAGGTGGTGGACCTCTTCAGCGACGGGGCCCTGGCCACGGTGTACATCGGCCACGGGTCCGAGGAATGGACCCAGGGACTGACCGCCGAGGAGGTGTCGGCGATCGACTGCTCGGGCACCCGGTGTCCCTTCTCGTTCTTCTTCGCCTGCTACGCCGGGAACTACTCCGGGTCGTCGGACAGCCTGGCCGAGCGGCTGGCCTTCAAGGAAGACGGCCCGGTGGTCGCCTTCGGGGCCTCGGACGTCTCCCATCCCTACGGCAACGCGGTGCTGGCCTACGAGACCCAGCGCCTGGTGCTGGAGATGCGCCACGAGACCATCGGGGAGGTCCTGGTGGCCATCAAGGAGGCCCTGGCGGGGAACCTGGACGACGAGTTCCGGCAGTTCATCGACGGGGGGGCCACGGTGGACCCCTCCTGCGACACCCCGGCGAAGCAGCAGCGGCTGCTGGTGGAGCACATGGACCTCTACAACCTCCTGGGGGATCCGGCCACCCGGCTCCAGTATCCCCGGGCCATCGCGTCGATCCGGGTGGAGTCGGGGGGGATCCGCAGCGGCCCCATCGAGGTCCGGGGACAGGCCCCAGGGGTCAGGACCGGACAGGCCTACCTGACCCTGGAAACCGAGCGGGACGAGATCTGGCGGCCCCTGCTGCCCGTGGACCCGGACGACCCGGACGCCGAGGCGGTCCGGGCCAACTGGCAGGCCGCGAACGACAAGGTCCTGTCCGCGGCCACGGTCGGCGTCGCCGACGGGGCGTTCCAGGGGACTCTGGAGGTCCCGCCGGGGGCCCCGGGGGGGGACCTCTACCTGAAGGTCTATGCCTGGGACGACGCGGGGAACGACGCCCTCGGGGTGATCGACGCCCCCCGGTGAAACAGATCCCTCGGTTCCTTCGATTCCCGGGTATCCGCAACCCGGGAGCGATCCATGAACCGCGTGGCCCTGAGCGTGATCGGAGACCTCTGGGTGCTGCACCCCGACGACCCGCCCGAGACGGAGGTCCGCAGGCGCCTGGCCCTGCTGCTCCGGGCGCCCCTGCCGTCCCGGGGCCTGGTCCGCATCCTCCCCGGCGGAGGATTCGACGAGGTGCTCTGGCAGGCGTTTCCCCAGGCGGGATGGGGTGCTGCCCATCGTCCCGACCGGGCGCCCCGGTCGGAACCCCGTCCGGAAGGCCGTCGAAAAACCGACTTTTGACGGGTTTCCCGAAGATCCCGGTTGCCAGGATCGGCCGCCTTCCTATGATGGGCCAGCCCAGCCTGTCCAGGGGCCACCGGGGGAACAAAACCCCGCCCGGTCGCGGACGAGGCCCCGGGCCGGAAACCGCGTGCGGGCATCCGGCTCGGGTAACTGCATTCGGACGAAAGAAGAAGGGAGGTGGACTCGTGGCGAAGATCCTGCTGGTTGACGACGACCCGGACCTGGTCGAGGACTGCCGGCTCATCCTGGAGAAGGCGGGGCACCAGGTCGTGGCGGCCTACAACGCCCCCGAGGGCAAGGCTGCCCTGGTCCGCGAGAAGCCGGACCTGATGATCCTGGACGTGATGATGGAGCAGCCCGACGACGGCATCGCCCTGGCCCAGGAGATCCGCCGGGAGGGGCACCGGCTGCCGATCCTGATGCTGACCAGCATCAGCAAGGTGACCGGGATGGCCTTCGGACAGGACCGGGAGATGGTGCCGGTCGATGCCTTCCAGGAGAAGCCGGTGGCGCCGAAGCGCCTGATGGCCCTCGTGGAGGAACTGCTTGCGAAGAAGGGAGGTTGACCATGCTGGTCACCGAGAACGAGCGCCTGGCGCACGACATCGGCGTCTTCGTCGAACGCTACGGCAAGGAGCGCAGCGGGCTGATCCCAATCCTCCAGGAGATCCAGCGGAAGTACCACCGCATCTCGGAGTACGCGATGCAGGTGGTCGCGGACCGGCTGGGCATCCACCCGGTCGAGGTCTTCAGCGTGGTCTCCTTCTATTCCTTCCTGGACCATCGTCCCAAGGGGAAGTTCGTGATCCGGCTCTGCCGGACGATCTCCTGCGACATGGCCGGGAAGTCCCGGGTGGCCTCCCAGCTGCGCAGCGACCTGGGCATCGACTTCGGCCAGACGACCCCCGACGGGAAGTTCAGCCTGGAATGGGCCAACTGCCTCGGGATGTGCGATCAGGGTCCCGCCCTGCTGGTCAACGACCAGGTCTACACGCGGGTGACCCCCGCCGCGGTCCACGAGATCATCGAGGCCTGCCGGCGGACCTTCGGGGTCTATGCCCTGGAAGCGAAGCACGAGGAGGGACACGCATGATCACGCCGAATCACAAGGCGCCTCTGACCTTTGCCGCCATCCCGGCCGACGAGGGGCTCCGCAAGGCCCTCCAGAAGACCCGGGCGGACCTGATCGCCGAAATCACGGCTTCCCAGTTGAAGGGCCGGGGCGGCGCGGGCTTCCCGACGGGGGTCAAGTGGAACCTGGCCGCCGCGGCCTCCGGGGAGCAGAAGTTCGTGGTCTGCAACGCCGACGAGGGGGAGCCCGGGACCTTCAAGGACCGGGTGATCCTCAGCGAGCACGCGGACCTGGTCTTCGAGGGGATGACCATCGGCGGCTACGCCATCGGGGCTTCCCGGGGCATCCTCTACCTCCGCGGGGAGTACACCTACCTCCGGGACCACCTGGAGGGCGTGCTCGCCGAGCGGCGGAAGAAGGGCCTCCTGGGCAAGGACGTCGGAGGCAAGTCCGGCTTCGCCTTCGACATCGAGATCCGCATGGGGTCCGGGGCCTACGTCTGCGGCGAGGAAACGGCCCTGATCGAGAGCCTCGAGGGCCATCGGGGCGAGCCCCGGAACCGGCCGCCCTTCCCGGTGGACACGGGCTTCCTGGGCAACCCGACCATCGTCAACAACGTCGAGACCTTCGCCTGGGTCGCGTCGATCTGCGTCCGGGGGGCCGAGTGGTTCAAGGGCATCGGGACTCCCCGGTCCGCGGGCCTGAAGATCTTCTCGGTCTCTGGCGACTGCCGGCAGCCCGGCATCTACGAGTTCCCCCTGGGGATCTCGGTGGAGAAACTGCTGGAGGCCTGCGGGGGCCAGGGGGCCAAGGCCGTCCAGATCGGCGGCGCCTCGGGGCAGTGCATCCCCGCCTCGGAATTCCACCGCACGATCGCCTTCGAGGACGTCGCGACGGGCGGGTCGATCATCGTCTTCGGGCCCCAGCGGGACATGCTGGAGGTGGCCCGGAACTTCCTCGAGTTCTTCGTCGAGGAGTCCTGCGGCCAGTGCGTTCCCTGCCGGGAAGGCAACCCGAAACTGCTCGAGGGCGTGGAACTGCTGGAGCACGGGCGCTGCTCGATGCGCTATCTGAAGGAACTGTGCGCCCTCGGGGAGACGATGCAGGTGGCCTCCAAGTGCGGCCTGGGACAGTCCGCACCCAATGCCTTCCTCTCCATCGTGCGGCATTTCAAGGACGAACTGATGGGAAGGACCGAGGCCCATTGAGGCCCGAACGGGAGGGAACATTCCATGGCGGACATCCTGAACAACGACACCTCGCGGGCCCCGGTGAGCCAGACCGGCCACGTGATCCCGGTCCCCGAGGACGAGGGCATGATCGGTGCGAAGGTCTCGCTGACCATTGACGGCCAGGAAGTGAAGGTCCCGATGGGGACGACGATCCTGGAGGCGGCGAAGAAGGCGGGCATCCGGATCCCGACCCTGTGCCATCACCCGGACCTGTGCACGGCGGGGCTGTGCCGGATCTGCGCGGTCGAGGTCGAGGGCATGCGGACGCTCCAGGCGGCGTGCGCCTACCCGGTGCACCAGCCGATGAAGATCCACACCCACACCCGGAAGGTGCGCCAGGCCCGCAGGCACATCCTGGACCTGCTGCTGGCCCGGCACTACGGCGAGTGCTACGCCTGCGCCCGCAACAACAACTGCGAACTGCAGTCGCTGGCGAAGGAGTACGGGGTGGACATGTTCCGGTTCGGCCATCCCGAGAAGCCGATGGTCGAACAGGACCAGTCGAGCCACTCGGTGTTCCGGGACATGAACAAGTGCGTGCTGTGCCGCCGGTGCGTCCGGACCTGCATCGACCTCCAGGAGGTCGGGTGCCTGGAGGTGGCGGACCGGGGGGATCAGACCAAGGTCGTCACGTTCCTGGACAAGCCGCTGGCCAACGTGGTCTGCATCAACTGCGGCCAGTGCATCAACCGGTGCCCGACGGGGGCCCTGCGGGCCAACGACCCGACCGACGACGTCTGGGCGGCCATCGACGACCCGACCAAGCACGTGGTGATCCAGACGGCCCCGGCGCCCCGGGCGGCCATCGGGGAGTGCTTCGGGCTGCCTCCGGGCCGGGCGCTGACCTTCGAAATGAACACGGCGCTGCGGCTGGCGGGCTTCGACCGGGTCTTCGACACGAACTTCACGGCGGACCTCACGATCCTCGAGGAGGGGACCGAACTGCTGCTGCGGCTGAAGAAGGCCCTGGTGGACAAGGACGGCCCGGTCTTCCTGCCGCAGTTCACGTCGTGCTCGCCGGGGTGGGTGAAGTTCCTGGAGCACTTCTACCCGGAGTACATCCCGAACCTGTCGTCGGCGAAGTCGCCGCAGCAGATGTTCGGGGCGGTGATCAAGACTTACTACGCCCGGCTGCACGGGATCGACCCGAAGGACATCGTGACGGTCGCGCTGATGCCCTGCTCGGCGAAGAAGTTCGAGTGCAACCGGCCCGAGATGGTCGATTCGGGGTTCAAGGACGTGGACTACGGCCTGACGACCCGGGAACTGGCGAAGATGCTCCAGGAGGCGGGGATCGACCTGCCGGCGATGGCGAAGAGCGACTTCGACGATCCCTTCGGGACGGCCACGGGGTCGGGGGTGATCTTCGGGGCGACGGGCGGCGTGATGGAGGCGGCGCTGCGGACGGTGATCGAACTGGTGGTCGGCATCAAGGTGGAGAACCTGTTCGACCACTGCGACATCATCCCGCTTCGGGGATTCGACGGGGTGCGGTACATGGAACTGACGATCCCGTCGGTGGGCGAGGTCCCGGGCATCCTGAAGCACCTGTTCCCGTCCTGGGACTTCCTGAAGGGGGTCACGGTGAAGGTGGCGGTGGCCCACGGGACCGCGAACGCCCGGAAGGTCCTCGAGGACCTGAAGGCCGGCGGCAAGATGAGCGAGTGCCACTTCATCGAGTTCATGGCCTGCCCCGGCGGGTGCCTGGGCGGCGGCGGCCAGCCCATCCCGACCAGCCCCGAGATCCGGAAGGCCCGGGCGAAGGCCATCTACGACGAGGACTCGGCGTACCCGATCCGGAAGTCCCACGAGAACCCCGCCGTGCTGCGCCTGTACCAGGAGTTCTTCACCGAGGGTCCCTGCGGGCACCTGAGCCACAAACTGCTGCACACCCACTACACGCCCCGGGGCAAGTACATCCCGTAAACGGGGACAGTCCCCTTTTTACAAGGGGCAACCTGCCGTAACCGCTGCGGAATCTGAAGGCGGCAGTCCGTCTTCGCCGCCGGAGGGGACAGTCACCTTTTTACGCGGTTCAACCTGCTGGAATCGCAGCGGAATGCGGGGATGGGGTGGCTTGTGGCGGGGCGCCGGGGCGGGGGTCCGGGGGGTGCCGCTCCGGACACGGCGTCGCCGCGGGGGCGCCGCCCCCGCGTCGCGCCTGCGCCCTCGGCCCGCGCGGGTCGTCGATGGCCCCCGCAAGGTCGCGCGGGCCTGCGGGAGCGTCCTCCGCGGTCACCCCCGGCCCCCCTCGGGCCACAACCGCCGCAGCCGTCGCCAGAGGGGACAGGCCCCCGTTGTGGGAAGGGGGCATGCGGTGAACGCGGCTTCCGGGTGCGGGTTGGTGCGGGGCGATTGGGTCGGCGGGACGGGTTGCTTTCTTGGGGGAGTTTCGGCTGGCGGCCGGTAAGGGTTCGATCTAGCATCGGAGCGTTTCAGGGGAGGTGGAGCGCGCGATGGCGATGGGACGGTGCCCGTTGTGCGAGGGAGCGGTGGAGGTGGGGGCGCCCTGCCCGGAGCGGGTGTGCCAGCGGCAGGGGTACCACGGGATCCCGGAGGAGTGCTTCCGGCGGCTGGCGGGGGCGTCGGGGGAGGAGCGGGATCCGGTGGTGGGACGGCTGGTGGGGGGGGAGTTCCTGGTGGTGTCGCGGCTGGGGGCCGGGGGATTCGGCCGGGTGTACCGGGCGCTGCAGCGGCCTGTGGACCAGGTGGTGGCGCTGAAGGTGATGCACCGGGAGGGGACGGACGGTGCGATGGCGTCGTCGCTGGCGCGACGGTTCGAGGGGGAGGCGCGGGCGCTGGCGGTGCTGAGCCACCCGAACGTGGTCCGGCTGGTGAAGTTCGGGACGCACGGGGATCTGCCGTACCTGGCGATGGAGTACGTGCCCGGGCAGACGCTCCGGGAGCGGCTGGCGGGGATGGCGGGGCGGGGGGAGGAACTGGAGGAGCGGGAGGTACGGCACCTGGTGGAGCAGGTGGTTGGGGCGCTGGAGGCGGCGCACGGTCTGTCGTTGGTGCACCGGGACCTGAAGCCGGACAACCTGATGGTGCAGGAGATCCCGGGGGACCGGTGGTTCGTGAAGGTTCTGGACTTCGGACTGGCGAAGTTCGTGGAGGCTCGGACGGAGACGAGCCTGGTGATGGGGACGCCGCAGTACATGGCGCCGGAGCAGATCGCGCGTCGGGACATCGGGCCGTGGACGGACCTGTACGCGCTGGGAGCGATGACGTTCGAGTGGGTGACGGGCCGTCGGCCGTTCGGGGGGCGGACGACGCAGGAGATTCTGGGGAGGAAACTGGATCCTGGGTACGACGTGGGGAGCCGAGTGGCGGATCTTGGGATGCCGGAGGCGGCGCTGGCATTTTTCCGGCGGTCGATGGCACGGGACGTGCGGGAGCGGTACCGGAGCGCCGGGGAGTTTCGGGAGGGATTCGAGGGGCTGTGGGCGGCGCTGACGGGAGGGGGTACGACGGTTCGGGTGGGTGGGGACCTGACGGGACTGGTGGATCCGTCGGACCTGGTGCGTCAGTCGGAGGAGGGGAGGCGGCTCCGGGAGGAGCGGGAACGACTGGAGCGGGAGAAGGCGGATTTGGAGCGTGCGCGGGCGGAGGCGGAGAAGGCCCGCCGGGAAGCGGAGAGGCTGCGGGCGGAGGTGGAGAATCTGCGGCGAGGGAAGGCGGAGAAGGCGTCCGAGGCCGTTGGGACGGTTGCTGGGGGAGGGATATCGGAGCGGCCGGTCGGAAGGGGTCAGGCGGTTTCCTCCCGCGGGAGATGCGTCGAGGCTCCGGGAACCAGGCGGTACCAGGATGACACCGGGGTCGAAGGCTCGGTTCCAGGAGCCGTGAGTGCCCGCAAGCCGGGGGTGCCGAAGGGCTGGGTGTGGATTCCTCCGGGGACGTTCCGGATGGGCTCACCGGAGGGAGAAGAGGAGAGTGTTGATTCAGAGAGACCGTGCCACGAGGTGACGATCACGCGGGGGTTCTACTTGAAGGCCATGCCGGTGACACAGGGGGAATGGGAGGATCTGGTGGGAAACAATCCCTCCCTGTTCAACGGAAGGGGGAGCAGGGAATGTCCGGTGGAGCAGGTCTCGTGGTGGGATGCGGCGGCGTATTGCAACGCGCTGTCGAGGCGGGAGGGCCTTCCGGAGGCCTACGATCTGGTCCGAGCGAAAGGAACGCCTGGAACCGCGAAGTATTCCTGCGGGGAGGTGCGTTTCCGGGGGCTGGACTGCCCGGGGTACCGATTGCCGACGGAGGCGGAGTGGGAGTATGCGGCGAGGGCCGGGACGGAGGGAGCGAGGTACGGGGAACTGGGGGATGTGGCCTGGTACGATGGGAACAGCGGGGGCAGTCCGCACCCTGTGGGTGGGAAGCAGCCGAATGGTTGGGGTCTGTACGACATGCTGGGGAACGTGTTGGAGTGGGTGTGGGACTGGTACGGGGGGTATTCGTCTGGTGGGAAGGTGGATCCGCTGGGACCGCAGACGGGCCAGATCCGGGTGGCTCGGGGCGGTTCCTGGTACGACTGCGCCAGACTTGTCCGGGCCGCGAACCGCGTCATGGGCTTCCCGGGTTTCCGCAGCTTCGCCCTGGGTTTTCGCCCTGCGAGGTCGGTGCAGTAACCCTTGGTGCTGAAACCTGAACGCTGAACGAGGGGTATGGCTTGGGGAGAGGCGCGGGGACCCCGGAGTGGACCGGGCCGGGGGGGGGGACAGCCACCTTTTTACGCGGTTCAACCTGCTGGAATCGCAGCGGAATA
>JAGOKF010000078.1 GCA_017994695.1 Myxococcota bacterium
GCCTTCTGGCCGACCTGGGACGGGTCGAACCGGGTCACCACCAGGCCCGCAGCATCGGCGTCGGCCTTGATGGTGGTGATCAGGTCCGGGAGTTCCTCCTCCCGGGGGAGCATCCGGGCGTATTCCTGGCGTCGCTGGGCGGCTTCGATGCGCTCCCGGTCGATCCGCTGGCGGAACTCGGCGGAGTCGAATTCCTTCAACTGGGCGTATTCGTTCATCAACCCCTTGTACTTCCTGGCCTCCTTGGAGATGCCGTCGGAAAGAGGCATCAGCAGCAGGTAGTACACCGCGCCGCCCAGGAGCGCCATCAGCACGCCGACGACGAGGAGGCGCTGGGGCAGCGGGAGGTCCCAGAAGCGGTTCATCGGTCACCTCCCGCGGCAAGGGCCTGGGACCCCGGGGCCCGTCCGACTCCGGAGACCGGCGCGCCGGGCCCACCGTCGGGCTTCGAGGGAACCGGAGCCTCCGGCTTCCGGCCGCCGTCCTCCCCCGGAGAGGGTTCGTGGACCGGTTGCAGCAGCGCCATGGCCGGCTTGTAGGTGATCGTGGAAGTGACCTGGAAGTCGATGTACCGGATGCCGAGGTCCGGGTGAACCTTCCGGACCTGGTTTCCCGGAGAGACCTTCAGGAAGAAGTCCGAGGCCTCCAGGCGACGGTAGAACTCCGCCACGTCCTCGTGGTCCAGGGCCTCGCCCTCCAGGACCAGTTCGGCCCCCTTCTGGCGGATGGCCTGGACCCAGACCCTGCGGGCATCCCACTTGGGGTTCCAGCCCGCCAGTTCCTGGGCCTTGGCCTGGTCCCGCTCGGCAGGCGTCTCGCCCAGGGGAGTCAGGGCATAGGAAAGGTACTGAAGCAGCACGGCGGGGCCGACCTGGTCGGCCCGCAGGGAGAGGAAGACCTCCGTCTGCCGGTCCAGGTCCGCCTTCTCGGCGAGCCACTGCTCCCAGGTGGCCTTCACCCTCTTCAGGTCCTCGATCTTGCTGGCGGCGTCCTTGCTGCGCTTCCGGGCCACCGCGAGTTCCGAGGACAGTTTCTGGTGCCAGACGAAGAGGAACAGCCCCTCGGCGAGGAACAGGGCCAGCAGGATCATGGTCTGTCGCCTGGTCCCCTTGCCGGCCTTGGGTGCCGCCTTCTGGCGCTGCCCGATGAGGTTGATGCGAATCATGCGTCATCCCCCGGCCGACGAAGGGCGAGACCCACCGCGACCCCGGCCACCGGCGCGGCCCGCTGCAGCAGGTCCAGGTCGAAACGCCGTGCGTCCACGGTGATGTTCTGGAAGGGGTTCACCAGTTCCACCGGGACTTCCATGCGCCGCTCCAGGATCCGGATCAGGGCCGGCAACTGGGCCGAACCGCCAGTCAGGTAGATGCGCTGGATGTCGGACTTCACCGACGTCGCCAGGAAGAAGTCCAGCGACCGCTGCACCTCCGTGACCAGCGTCTCGCCGACCCGCTCGGCGATCCGGGTCACCTCCCGGGCGACCGTCGAGGAGGAGAGGCTCGAGTCGGCCCCGACCTTGAAGGCCTCCGCCTCGTCGAAGGAAATGTTGAAATGGCGCTGGATCTCGGAGGTCAGCAGCGATCCGCCGATCCCGATGTCCCGGGTGAACGACAGGACCCCTCCCGAAATGACCCCCACGTTGATCGAGGAGGCCCCGATGTTCAGCAGGGACACCGTCTGGTCCGGGGGCACGGGGTAGTTGGCCTCGAACATGTTCGCCGCGGCGAAGATGGAGACGTCCACCACCTGGGGCTTCAGTCCGGCCTCCATCACCACGGACACGTACTCGTTCACCACGTCCTTCTTGGCGGCCACCATCAGGACGTCCATCTGTCCCTGGCCGGCCCTGGGGTTCAGGATCTGGGCGTCGACGTTGACGTCCTTGATGTCGAAGGGGATGTACTGCTCGGCCTCCCAGAGGATCTGCTCGTCCAGTTCCGCCCGGGTCATTTCAGGGAGGGAAAGCCGCTTGACGATCACGGAGTTGCCGGAGATCGCCAGGGCGCACGGGGCGGACCGGATACCGGCCTCCTTCAGGACCTCCCGGAGCCGCTCGATGACCAGGGCGAAGTTCATCACTCGCCCCTCCACGATGGCGTCGGAAGCCAGGTGCCCCAGGCTGAAGGCATCCAGTTCCAGGCCCTTGCCGGTCTGTCGCAGGCGGACGACCTTGACCGACGAGGAGCCGATGTCCACCCCGACCAGGGAAGATCGTCTTCCGAACCATGCCATGGCCACGTCCGGCTCTGACCGCTCCCAAGGTTCGCATTGGGCAGGCGGCCTGTCAAGAAAAGTGCGTGGCTCCGGGTCCGTTCGCCGGGAACCCGGCGGGCCGGATCCTCCGCGGCGATCTTTCTTCGCGGGGTGTCCTGTGATAGCCTCGGAACCCGGGATCAGCCAGGCCGATGCCAGGGAGGGAGAGATGGGACGTGTCAACGGTCCTGCCGCATGGATTCTGGTCGCGCTGTGGACCGCGGGGATGTCCGCCTGCGGAGGCGGCACGAGCCGGCCGGATTTCGGGCCCGAGGACGCCATCGAGGAAACGGCGGTGGATCCCGGAGCGGGGGAGAACGTCGGGCCGGGTGACGTCTCCGAGGCGACCGAGGCCATCGAGGATCCGGGAACCGGTTCGGAGGTGGTCGGCCCCGTCTCTTGCAATCGGGACGAGGATTGCAAGGACGCCCCGGTGGTGCTGGAGGAGTGCCAGAAGAAGGTCTGCCTGAAACCGCAGAACGTCTGCGGGTGGGGCTGGCAGGGGAACTGCTGCCGCGCGGAAACCTTCCTTCTGGAGGGGTTCGAGGCGGACCTCCGGAACTGGACCATCGACGACCCGCGGCCCGGCGACGAGGTGACCTGGGTGGTGACGGACCACCGTCGGGCTCTCGGGAACCGGAGCCTCTACGTCGGGAATCCTCGGTGCCGGGTGTACGACAACGGCCAGCGGGACGCCGAGTGCCGGAAGGTCGGCAGTGGCCTCGGGACCTCGAGCGCGGTCCGGCTGTCGATCCAGTCCCCGGCCTTCTCCATCCCCCCGCTCGACACGTCCCGGAGCACCTGGTTCCTGTCGGTCCGGGTCTTCCAGCAACTGGAACCGGCGGTGGGCGGGAAGCATCCGGACGGGATCCGGGTGCTGGTGATCGAGAACCCGGCCGATGCGCCCATCGAGCATCAGATCTTCTCCTCGGACGACCTCTCCGAAGCGGCCGGGAACGACTTCCACCTGGTCACCGCAAGCCTCCGGGAGTACGCGGGGAAGGAGATCGCGATTCGGTTCCTGTTCGAGACCGCCGACGCGGAGAACAACGACTTCGAAGGGGTCTATCTGGACGACCTGCGGGTGGAATCCCGTTGCGACGCAGATTGCTCGCCCGGAACCTCCTGCTCCGACGATGACGATACGTGCAGCGACAACCTCTGCCAGTGGATGGTGAACACCGAGTCCCAGGGCGTCTGCTCCTACCCCGTGATCCCGTGGTGCCTCGAACCCGAGTGCACTCCGGAGACGGTCGCGTCCGACTGTCCGCCTCCGGGAACCTGCCAGAGGGCCGTCTGCACCGGCTGGCGCTGCGGGGTGGAGAACCTTCCCCCGGACCAGTGTTGCGAATCCGTGACGGTCTTCCAGGCGGGGTTCGACGGCGGACTCGACGGGTTCCAGGTCTGGGCCTACCAGGACAATCAGAGGGTGCGCTGGCAGCCCTCGACGGTCCGGTCCACCTCCGGGACCGGATCGCTGTACTACGGGAACCTGGCCTCCCGGACCTACGACAACGCCGGGGGACTCACCTTCGGCGAGGCGACGTCGCCCCGGTTCCAGGTCCCGGCAAAGGGGTACACCTTCCTGTCCTTTCAGGTGTTCCTGAAGACGGAATGGGACGATGCGTCGGGGGACTATTACAACCCCCTGGGGAAAGACTTCTTCGAGGTCCAGATCGTCACCGACGGCGCTGCGCCCGGCCAGGAGGAGGTCCGGGACGTCTGGTCGTCCCACCTGGTCCGGGGGACGACCCGAGGGGCCTTCCAGCCGGCCGGGGTGGACCTGACCCCCTTCGCCGGGAAGTCCGTTTCCATCCGCTTCCGGTTCGATAGCGGGGACGTGGAGCGCAACGCCTACGAGGGCGTCTATGTGGACGACGTGCGGGTCACCCGGAACGGATGCCGCCGACAGGACTGCGCCAGCGCGGCGGACTGCCTGGTGGACGGGGTCTGCCGGAGCGGCCGCTGCGACGCGGGCATCTGCCAGGTGAACCGGATCGGCCCGGAGGGATGCTGCGCGGTCCAGACCGAGTGCGACGACCGGAATGCCTGCACCCTGGACGGGTGCATCCAGCACGAGTGCCGCCACGACGTCTTCGAATCTCCCTCCTGCTGCATCCCGGCCGAGGCGGCCCGTTTCACCTTCGAGGACCCGAACGCCCTGGTGGACTTCCTGGTGACCGACGACTCGGTGCCCGGTGCCGGCGGGGCCCTGGTCACCTGGACCAGGACCACGGACCGGGCGGCCAGCGGGGAGGCCTCTCTCCGCTTCGGGAACAACACCACGAACAACTACGACAACTTCGGCATCGCCCGGGGACGGATCCTCACGCCTCCCGTCGCGGTGCCCCCGGCGGGCGTGGTGCGGCTGTCCTTCTCCCTCTACCTGGACATCGAGGAATCGTCCGACCTGGACCGGTTCTGGGTCGAGGTGGTGGAGGGGGACCAGGTGACGCAGGTCTTCCAGAAGGGCGAGATGTCCGGTGGGAACTACGATCGATGGTATGCGGTTCCCCCCATCGACATGGGGCCTTGGCGGGGGCGCACGGTGCGGATCCGGTTCCAGTTCGACTCGGTGGACGCCCAGGAGAACCGGGGACAGGGGGTCTTCGTGGACGACGTCGTGGTGGCGAAGGTCTGTCCCGGACTGGATTGACTTGGGTCGGCGTCCCGACTTATGCTGCTTCCGCCGTGCTGCGGTTGCATTCTGCAATGAGGCTCTACCGGGGGGACCAGCAGAGATGACCCGACAAATGCTTTGCCTGTTCTGGCTCGTGGTGGGTGGCCTTTGGGCCTGCCTGCCTCCCGAGGAGGAGGGGGAAGGCGCCGTGGGCGTGAACGCCTCCATGCTGGTCAGCACCTGCCAGTCGGGTGCCCAACCGGAAGCGGAGGTCGACCGGGTGGCCGTGGAGGTCACCGGGAGGGACCGGAACACCGGGAAATCGGTGCTGCTGGCTTCCGGCGAGGCCCGGATTCCCGGATCGGGGGTCGCGCTGGAGTCGGTGCCCGCCGGGAGCGGACGGGTCGTGACCGTGCTGGGCTACCGCCAGGGACAGGACACCCCGGCGTGGTACGGCCGGAAGCGGGAGGTCGCCATCGCCCAGGACCGCACCACGGAACTCGAAATGGTGCTCTCCCGGTTCGGGGCCTCCACCTGCGTGGGGGTGCCCGGCGGGTTCTCCCCGACCATGTTCCCGGCCTCGGTCACCCTCGGGGACGGGCGGATCCTGCTCACCGGGGGATTCACGGCCGTCGAGGACCAGGGCGGCGGGAGCCTGAGGCTGACCGGTCCCAGCGACCGGGCCTTCCTCTATGACCCCTTCCAGGGGACCTTCACCGAGATTGGAGCCCGGATGAATGTCCCGCGGGCGGGCCACGCGATGGTGCAACTGCCTCTGGCCCAGGGCGACCGGGTGCTGATCTTCGGGGGCGTGACGAAAGCCGCGTGGAAGACCGGCAGCGCCTTCCCGCTGTCCTTCGACACCGCGGATGCCCTGGATTCCTACGAGATCTTCGACGTGGCCGCGGGCACCTTCGTGACCGGCAAGGAGAGGATGTACAGCCCCCGGGTTTTCCCCCAGGCGGGCCGCCTGTACGACAACAGCGTGCTGATCGCCGGGGGCGGCCGGTGGCCGGTGGATGACGCGCGGTATCTGGTGGCGGACCTGTGGGCTCCCTACGGCGGCGCCGACGGACAGGGGGGGCTGCTGGCCCTGGGGAACGGCCTGCGGTCCAACCGCCAGCACAACGGTGGGACGATGGTCAAGATCGAGGACACGAGCCAGGGGCTCTCCCGCTACCTGGTGGTGGGCGGGACGACCTTTGACGAGGCGGTCGTGGAGGTGTTCACCCAGTCCTCCCGGCAGCAGGACGGGGCCAGCGGGGCCTTCCTGAACCGGGCGGTGGCCGGTCTGCCCCGGCTCTATTTCCCGGGGGTCGCCCCGATCCAGGAGGACGCCCAGGGCAACAAGCGGTTCCTGGTCGCCGGAGGGGCCGTCTGGAACGGCAGCACCCTGCTGCCGCCGGCGGACCAGGCATGGCTGCTGACCATCGACGGAGCCGGGAAGGGGACCGTCGAGGCACTGAACGGCCAGCCCTGCGCGGCGCGCTGGCTCCACGGGGTCATGGCTTCGAAGGAAGGGGACCAGGCGTGGCTGATCGGCGGGGTCCGGGACTTCGGTGGGGGCCTGGCGGAAGGGGCGTGCCGCCTGGACCTGGCGGCGAAACGCCTGGTCGCGGCCGACGCCTCCACGGGCCTGCTGGCCGGGAGGTTCGGGGCGGCCCTGGAGGTGCTGCCCGACGACACCCTGTGGGTCGCGGGAGGCGTCGGCGAGGCGGCCGAACTGGACCCGGCCTCCGCCGGGAAGGTCGAGGTCTACACGCCAGCCGCGTTGAAGACCAGCCTGGTGGAGATGTGAGGGAGGAAGGACGATGAAGGAACGTCAGGAAGGCGATTTTCGGATCCTTCGCTCCCTTCGCCGGGGGAGGGGAGGGGCGGCACTAGCAGCCTGGCTGATCCTGTCGCTGGTCTCGATCCAGGTGGGACAGGGGTTCTGGGGGATGCCGGAGGCGAGGGCCCAGGGAGCCTCGTCCCAGAGCGACGTCCGGCGCCTGATGGTGCGCGTGGTGCCCAAGGACGCGAAAAAGGACGGCACGGCGGCCCTGGTCTTCCGGGGGCTGCTCCGTCGGGCGGCGGATCGCCTGGGCGCCTCGGGGCTGCGACGAGCCTCGGGGGTCGAGAACCGGTTCGACCGGGAACTGGAGACGGTCCGGAACCGGGTGGAGGCGGGATACCAGGCCCTGATGGGCCAGCGGTGGGCCGAGGCCCTGGAGGCCTACCGGGCCGCCGAGGCCGCCCTGCAGCCGGCACTGGCCATCGCCAGCCGGAACCTCGTGGCCCGGGTGTACAAGGGGCTCGGGATCTCCCTGCTCCAGGCCCAGAAGCAGCTCCAGGCCAAAGACGCCATCAAGCGATCCCTGGTGGTCTATCCGGGACAGCAGGCCTCGGAGTACGCGGTGACCCTGGAGGCCCGGAACTTCTTCCGCCAGGTCCAGCAGGAGATCGAGGAGGCGCCGGAGACCTCGGTGGAGGTGGTGGCCGAGAAGGATGCGGAAGTGTACCTGGACGGGGAGTTCAAGGGCTTCGCGCCCATCCAGATCGGCGGGGTGAAGCCGGGCGATCACTGGCTCACCGTGATGGCGGACGGGTTCCAGCCCTGGTCCCAGTTCGTGGCGGTGCGGGGCGTCGTGGAGCAGCAGGTGCAGGTGACCCTGAAGGTCGCTCCGGAGAAGGGCCGGCAGGAAGAGGCGATGAGGGGAATCCTCCGGTCGCTGGAGAAGGCCCTGCCCGAGGCCGAAGCCCGGGCTCTTGCGGAGTCCTCCGGGGCCACGGACCTGCTGGTGCTCCGGGTCTCCCAGGAACGCAACGGCTTCGCGGCCCGGGGCCTCTTCCTGTCCGGAACCAGGGTGCAGCCGGTCCAGATGGACCTGGCCCGGGACGGGAACCTGGTGGCGGCCCTCCAGGACCTGCTGGTGGACCTGACCGGCGTGGCGGCCCGTTCCGAGAGCACGATGGTGGCTCTGGAGGCGCCTCCCGTGGCGCTGCCCGAGGCGGCCCAGGCCGGCGGGGGAGGCAGCCCCACGATCCAGGGCGGCGAGGATCTCATCGTGGACCCGAATTCGCCGATCTTCCGGGACACGGCCCAGAAGCCGAAGAAGTCCAACCTCGTCCGCCAGTGGTGGTTCTGGACCGCCCTGGTCGTGGGGGTCGGCGCCGTGGCCGGCCTGACATACTGGGGCGTCACCGCCGGGGGATCGGAAGGCGGCGGGGGTCCCACGGGGGACCTGCAGGTGAACCTGCACGGGATCCGTTGAGAACCCGTGGAAACGCGACGGGGATAGGCACTTGAACGATTCCGGAAAGGGAACCGCCCCGAACTCCCAGGCGCGTCCGCGATACTTCGGCAAGTACCTGCTCCTGGAGAAGATCGGGTCCGGAGGAATGGCCGAGATCTTCAAGGCCGTTCTTCGGGGAGCCCAGGACGTCCAGAAGGTCGTCGTCATCAAGCGCATCCTGATGGGGTACTCCCGGGACCCCTCCTTCGTGAAGATGTTCGTGGAGGAGGCCCGCATCACGGCTCCTCTGCAGCACGCGAACATCGTCACCATCTACGAGTTCGACGAGGTGGACGGCCAGTACTACCTCGCGATGGAACTGGTCAACGGGAAGGACCTCCAACGGATCATGGCCCGGGTGAACAAGATGGGCCGCACCTTCGCGCCGGAACTGGCGGTCCACGTCACCGCCGAGGTCTGCAAGGCCCTCTGGTATGCCTACAACGCCCGGGACGTCCACGGGAACCCGCTGCGGATCATCCACCGGGACGTGTCCCCCAGCAACATCCTGGTCTCCTATGACGGGGAGGTGAAGGTCACGGACTTCGGGGTGGCCAAGGCGGCCACCAGCGGCGGGGGGGAAGGGTCGGGCCAGGGACTGCTGAAAGGGAAACTCGGCTACATGTCCCCCGAGCAGGTCGCCGGGTTGGACCTGGACCACCGTTCCGACATCTTCAGCCTGGGCATCATCCTGTTCGAGTGCCTGACGCTGAAGCGGCTCTTCCTGGGCCGGAGCGACCTGCAGACGCTGATCAACGTCCGGGACGCCGACGTGGAGAAGCGCCTGGCCCGGCACCCGGAGATCGACCCCGCCCTGGCGGACATCCTCCGGAAGGCCCTGGCGAAGGACCGGGACCGCAGGTATCGCAACGCCTTGGATTTCCAGAAGGACCTCGAGGATTGGCTCTTCGCCCGGGGCCACCGGGTGGGGAGCACCCAGGTCGGCCTCTTCCTCCGGGACCTCTTCCCGGAAGAGGCGGAACAGGACCTGCTGCCCCTGGAGGTCGAGGAGAGCACCGGGCTCCGAGCCGGCCGGGAATCTCCGGAAGCCGGGCCGTCCGGGGACGGGGCCACGCCCGCTCCCCAGCCGGGGCCGGCACCGATGGTCCGGGAGCCCCGGCGGGCGACCGGGCCGGTCCAGATCACGTCCCTCCAGGAGGTCTCGGGTCCGCTGGACATGACCGCTCCCGCCACCAGGAACACGCGCCTGGACCCCCAGAATGCCACGTTCCGGATCCGGGACGCCGAGGGGAACATCTTCGGCCCCATCTCCTTCGCGAACATGTTGAGCCTCCTGGGAAGCCGGTCGATCACCGAGGACGAGTACGCCTCGATGAACGAGGGGGAGTGGGTTCGGGTCGGGGACATCGCCGCGGTGCGGGGAGAGGTGCAGCGGAAGGGTCGCGAGGCGTCGCGACGCACGCTGATGTTCGAGGGGACCCTGGAGCCCCGGGCCCTGGTGGGCCTGGCGTTCCGCATCTGCGGCCAGCAGCGCCTGACCGGGATGCTGATGCTGAAGCAGGGGCCCAACCAGAAGGAAATCTACGTCGCCGACGGGCGGCCGAAATTCATCTACTCGAACCTGAAGTCGGAACTGCTGGGCGAGTACCTGGTCCGGAACCGGGCTGCGAGCCGGGAGGCCCTGGAGAAGGCCCTGGCGATCTCGGGCAAGGGAGCCGTCCGGCTGGGGGACGCCCTGGTCGCCCAGGGGATGGTGGGGGCCCATGAACTGGCCCAGGTGCTCCAGGTGCAGTTCCGGGAGCGGTTCCTGCAGATCTTCAGCTGGACCGGAGGGTGGTTCGGGTTCTACGAGAACACCCCCCTGCCGCCGGGGGTGGTCCCGATGGACCTGCCGCCCCTCGAGATGATCACCGAGGCGGTGCGGCGGAATTTCGACCTCTCCCTGCTCCGGTCCTACCTCCGGGACTCGGAGTCGAGGCGCCTGTCCCCCAGCGAGGGGGCCCGGATCGACCTCCAGGACATGAAGTTCCAGCCCCGGGAGATGCGACTGGTCCACATGCTGGACCAGCACCCGACCATCGAGGCCCTGAAAAAGGCCCTTCCTTCGACACCGGAGCAGCAGACGCTGATCTACCGGGTCGTCTTTTTGCTGGTGGAGGCGGGGATCTACCGCTTCCGGGGAACCGCCGCGGTGCCTCCCGTCCGGTGACGCGGGTCAGGACAGTTCCAGGTAGCGGGAACGCACGAGGTGGGAGACCATCGCGAGCGTCACCAGGGGAGGCTGATCCATCACCCGCGTCAGGTCCTCGATGCGCCGGTTGCCATCGCAGAATTTCAACAGCCGGTCCATCTCCTCCGGATGGTCCGTGGGGATCCGGATCGCGTGTTCCTGGGAAAGGCGGAAGACCTTCCGCTGGAGGGACCCGAGGCTTTCCTGGTAGGTCTGGAGCAGCAGGGCCTCGTTCTTCTGGAAGAAGAGCAGCAGTTCCTCGGCCTTGGGGGACAGCATCGCCAGGCGTTCCAGGGAGATCATCGCCCCGGACTGGTCGCCGAGGTCGAAGAGGTTCACCACGTCGTGGTAGAGGGCTTTTTCCCGGGCGCCCCACCGCAGGATCTGGCGCGTGGGAACCGGGCTCGCAGGCTGGGAGGCGCCCAGGACGGTCTCCCGGGCGTGGGGCGCCTCCGGGGCCACCGCGACCGGGGGAGGCTCCTCCCCGGCCTCCTGGAGGCTCTTCACCCGGAGCCGAAGGGACCGGAGACAGGCATCCAGCGCCTCCGCCAGGGGATCCCGGGCCGGGTCGAAGGACTGCGCCGCGGCCAGGATTTCCTCGCGACGGGCCTTCAGCGTGGCCGGGTCATCGGGCAGTTCCCGGATCAGGGCCTCCAGCACCTCCTTCGTCCTGGATCCGGGACCCATCGGGGCGGTTTTCTGCATGGGAGCATCCTATCACGGCCGCTCGTTCACTGGAAACGCCGGAAGATCTCCAGCATGCCTTGCTGCTGGCCCATCATGGCCTTCAGGATCCGGGGGTCGAAGCGGGACTTCAACTCTTCGGTGATCGACGAGAAGGCGTCCTCGGGATGCATCGCCTCCTTGTAGTGCCTCCGGGTCGTCAGCGCGTCGAACACGTCCGCCAGGGCCACGATTCGCGCCTCCAGGGGAATCGCCTCCCCCCGGAGCGCCCTGGGATAGCCGCTGCCGTCGAACCGCTCGTGGTGGCTCAAGGCGATGTTCGCCGCCATGGCGTCCGCCCGGGCGGTGGACAGGATCTCGTGGCCGTAGATGGTGTGCTTCTGCATCTCCTCAAACTCGAGTCGCGTCAGGACCCCCTCCTTCTTCAGGATCTCCGGGGGAACCCCCACCTTCCCGATGTCGTGGAGCGGGGCATAGAGGCGCAGCCGCTCCACGAAGTCCGGCGATTCCCCCAGGGCCTGGGCCAGCAGGGCCGAGTACTCCGCCACCCGGGACATGTGGTGGCCCGTCTCCTGGTCGCTCATCTCGGCGGCCCGTTCCAGGGCGGCCACCGTGGCCAGGGTGACCTCCCGCAACTCCCGGGTCCGCTCGGCGATGTAGACCTCCATGCGCCGCTTTTCGTTGGCCAAGCGGGACCTGGCCGCCGAGAGGCGGAGCAGCACCCGCAGGCGGGCCCGGATGGTCGCGTCGGGCGTGTCCGGGAGCGCCACATCGTCGGCTCCCATCTGGTAGGCCCGGATCTCCCGATCCTCCTGTCCCCGGAACAGCAGCATGACCACCGGGAGGTCCTGGATGGTCCGCTGTCCCCGGATGCCGCGCAGCACCGTGAACGACTCCTCCCCGGGCAGCGACCCATCGATCAGGATCACGTCGAAGGTCCGGGCCTTGAGCAGTTCCTGGGCCTCCTTCCAGGAGGCGGCGTGCTCCACGACGAATCCGAAGGGGCCGAAGGACTGGACGACTCTCTGGAAGGCCGGAGGCTGTCCCACCACCAGCAGCCGGAAGGTGCTCCGGAGGGCAGGGGACTCGCTCGGGCTCACGTGCTGGGGTCCGGCCATCGCCATCCCTCGCGACCGGCCGAAAGGATATCCGTTTCCCTGGCTCAACGCCAAGGATCGGCCAGCAGGCACGTCGATTCCCGGGCCGGGCCGGTGGAGACCAGCAGGAGGCGGACGGCCAGCGCCGATTCCAGGCGGTCCAGGAAGGCACGGGCCCCGGAGGGCAGGTCCTCGCGGCACCGGATTCCCTCGAGGGATCCCTCCCAGAGGGGCCATTCCTCGTGGACGGGCACGAGGTCGGGATCTCCCTGGATCTCGGGGTCCAGGAGGTCCAGGGTCCGGCCCTTGTGTCTCCACGACCGGACCACCGGAATCGTCGGGGCCAGGCCCGACAGGACATCCATCTTGGTCACGGCCAGGGCGGTGATGCCGTTGGCCCGGACGGCATGCCGGAGCGAGGGGAGGTCCAGCAGGCCGCACCTCCGAGGGCGGCCCGTCGTCGAACCGTATTCCTGGCCCCGATCCCGGAGCGCCTGTCCCAGGGCCCCTCGATCCTCCGAGGGGAAGGGGCCTTCCCCCACGCGGGTCGTGTACGCCTTCACCACTCCCAGGACGCCGAAGGAAGGGGGGATGCCGATTCCCAGCAGCGGGAAGGCCGCGGGAGCCAGGGTCAGGGACGAGGTGACGAAGGGCCAGGTGCCGTGCAGGACGTCCAGCAGGGTGCCCTGGGCCGTTTCCAGCAGCATGCGACGTCCGCGGGACAGGGCTCCGGTCAACTCCTCCTCAATGGGCCGGATGAAGGGCCCCAGGCGATCCGCGGCGGCCAGGCACGGGGCCAGGACCTCCTCGGCGTCGAGGGGATCCCCGCCGTGGTGCCGGATCAGGGCGTTCCGCTCCGGGAGCAGCCGGGCCACCCGGTCGGCCAGGCGATCCCGGTCCAGGAGTTCCGCCAGCCGGACCCCGTTCCGGCCGAAGAGGTCCTCGTAGGCCGGGCCGATCCCGCGGCCGGTGGTGCCGATGCGTGCCGAGGACCGGGCCGCCTCCCGCAACTGGTCCAGGCGACGGTGCCACGGGAGCACGAGGTTCGCCCGGGGGCTCAGCAGCAGGCGATCGGGGGTCACGGGGACTCCCAGCGCCCTCAGGGATTCGATCTCCACGACCAGGGTCTCCGGGTCCACCACGACCGCCGGGCCCACCAGGCAGCGGCAGGAGGGGTTCAGGATCCCCGAGGGGATCAGATGCAGCACGACCCGTCGTCCCTCGACGACGACCGTGTGCCCCGCATTGGCTCCCCCCTGGAAGCGCACCGCCAGGTCCGCCTCCCCGGACAGGAGGTCGGTCACCTTCCCCTTGCCCTCGTCCCCCCATTGGAGGCCGCTGATCACTAGGCATCCGGGCATCGTGTTCGCCTCAGTTGACGGCTCCGTGACGGCGTCCGTTGGCCAGGAAGTCCCGGACCTGCTCCGCGATGGCGATGGCGACCCGGACCTGGGCCTCGTGGGTCGAGGCTCCCAGGTGGGGCGTCAGGACGACGTTCGACAGTCCCAGCAGGGGGCTGTCCGTCGGGGGCTCCTTCGAGAAGACGTCCACCGCCGCCCCGCCGAGATGGCCCGATCGGAGGGCCTCGGCCAGGGCGGCCTCGTCCACCACGTCGCCCCGGGCGCAGTTGACCAGCAGCGCCCCCTTGCGCATCCGGGCCAGGGCGTTCCCGTCGATCAGGTGCCGGGTCGCCTTCCCGCCCGGGACGTGGAGCGTGACGATGTCGGCCTGTCCCAGCAGTTCCTCGATCGTCGAGGCGCTCCGGACCCCCATCGCTTCCATCTGGAACGAAGGGACCAGGGGGTCGTAGGCGACCACCTGCATCTTCAGGCCGATGGCCCGATCGGCGACCACCTGGCCGATCCGGCCGAACCCGACGACTCCCAGCGTCTTGCCGGTCAGTTCGATCCCGGTGTATCGGCTCCGCTCCCATTCCCCGCGTCGCAGGGAGGCGTCCCCCTGGGGGATGTTCCGGGCCAGGGAGAACAGCAGCGCCAGGGCATGCTCCGCGGCGGTCACCGTGTTGCCCCCCGGGACGTTCATGACCAGGATGCCCTTCTCGGTGGCTGCCGGGACGTCGATGTTGTCCACGCCGGTCCCCGCGCGGCCGATGACCTTCAGGGCATCCGCCGCCTCGATCACGGGCCGGGTGATCCGGACGGCGCTCCGGACCAGCACCGCGTCGAACCCGCGCACCGCCTCGCACAGGGCCGCCTCGTCCAGCCCCGTGCGGGTGACCACCTCGTGTCCCGAGGCCGCCAGCAGTTCCCCGGCCCGGGGCGCCAGTTTGTCCGCAATCAGGATGCGTGCCATCTCTTCACCTCCGGAAGGCAGGGGTTGAAGGTTGTCGAGGGCAAGGAACGGGTCTCAGTGGGGGATGCGGGATTCGAACCCACGGCCTTTGGTTCCGGAGACCAACGCTCTATCCAACTGAGCTAATCCCCCGCGCAAAGCGACGACGTAGATAGCACGAATCGGAGGACCTTGGCAAGACCCAAACGAGGACGTTCCCCGGGGAACCGGGCGAAGCCGTCCGGTCCCGTCCCGGGGAGAATCCGTCATGGCATCCGCGGGCCGATGGTTTCGATGCCGCCCAGGTAGGGTCGGAGCGCCGGAGGGATCCGGACGCTCCCGTCGGCCTGTTGACCGTTCTCGAGCAGCGCGATGATGGTGCGGCCGATGGCCAGGCCGGATCCGTTCAGGGTATGGACCAGGCGCGGCTTCTCCCCGGGGCCGGGGCGGTAGCGGATGCCTGCCCTCCGGGCCTGGAAATCCTCGAAGTTGCTGCACGAGGAGATTTCGCGCCAGGCGTTCTGCCCCGGGAGCCAGACCTCGATGTCGTAACACCGGGCCGCCGCGAAGCCCAGGTCCCCGGTGCACAGCGACACGACCCGGTAGGGGAGTTCCAGGCGGACCAGGACCTCCTCGGCATCCCGGACCAGGGCCTCGTGCTCCTCGTAGGAAGTTTCCGGGGTCACGAACTTCACCAGTTCGACCTTCTGGAACTGGTGGACCCGGGTCATCCCCTTGACGTCCTTGCCGTGGCTTCCCGCCTCCCGGCGGAAGCAGGCCGACCATGCGGCATAGCGGATGGGCAACTGGGACGCTTCCAGGATCTCGCCCCGGTGAAGGTTCGTGACCGGGACCTCGGCGGTCGGGATCAGGTAGAGGTCGTCGGTGGCGACGTAGGCCTCCTCGGCGAACTTGGGCAGCTGGCCCGTGCCGACCATGCAGTCCCTCTGCACGACGAACGGGGTGAAGACCTCCCGGTAGCCCCGGGAGACGTGCAGGTCCAGCATGAAGGCCGCCAGCGCCCGCTCCAGGCGGGCCCCCAGGTCCCGGTACACCACGAACCGGGCTCCGGAGATGCGCCGGGCGGCCTCGAAGTCCAGGATCCCCAGGGCCTCGCCGATCTCCCAGTGCTCCCGGGGCGGGAAGTCGAAGGTTCCCGGGGTGCCCACCGTCCGAAGCACCACGTTGTCCGAGGCGTCCTTCCCCACCGGCACCGAGGAGTGGGGCAGGTTCGGCAGGTTCAGCAGCACCTCCTGGACCTCCGCCTCGATGCGGGCGACCTCGCCTTCCAGCACGCCGATGCGATCCCCGAGGGACCGGCTCCGCTGGCGCAGTTCCTCCCGCTGTTCGGGCGTCAGTCCCGGATTCCGGAAGGCGTCGGAAAGGGTCTTCTGTTCCGCCCGGGTGTTGTCGCGCTCGGTGATGGCGGCCCTTCGCCGGGCACCGAGTTCCCGCAGGGGCGACAGGTCGAGGTTGCCCCCTCGGGTCGCCAGGCGCCGCTCCACTTCCTCGGGGTGATCCAGCACCATCTTCAGGTCCAGCATCGGTCAGTCCTCCGTGGGCCCAGGGAAGGGGTCGCTCCCGGACGGGGCTTCGGCGGTCCGGGGTTTCCGGCGCCGGCGACCGCTCGGTTTCTTCGGCGGGTCTGCCGGGGTCTCGGGGGCGCCGGTCCCCGCTGTCTCTGGAACCTCCCTGGAAGGCGGGACCTCCTTTGGGGCCGGGAGGGACGCCGCGGCAGGGGCCGCTTCCGCCGGGGCGCCGCCGGCGATCTCCTGGAGATTCTCGGGAGAGGCGGGCTTTCGGCGCCGGCGCCTGCGCTTCTTCCGGGGGGCCTCCCCATCGCCCTGGACCTGCGGCGCCTCCGGGGATCCGCCCGGATCCCGGGGCGGCATGGCCTCGGCGGCCTGGGCCGGGGCGACCGGTACCTCGGGGCTTCCGCCGCCTTCCTTCGGGGTCCCGGCGGCCGCCTCCTCCCGGACGGGGGCCTCGGGGCGTCCCTCGGCTCCGGCCTTGCGCCGTCGCCGCCTCCGCTTCCGCCGGGCCGGTTCCTCGGGGGAGGGGCGGGCGGAATCCGGAGCGGCCGGGTGGTCCGGCGGTGCGGGCGGTTCGGGCTTTGGAGGCAAGGCGGGAGCCGCAGGCGGCGGCGCCTTCCGGGGTGCGGGTGCCGCGGGGATCGCCGTCGGTGCCGGGGTCCACCGGATCTCCTCCCGCCGGGTCGGCGGCCCGGACCGCACCTCTTCCTCCTCTTCCTCCAGGCCCAGCACTCGGGTCAGCAGACCCTTCAGGAAGGACTTCTGCCGTGACCCTTCCGGCGATCGGCGCCCGGCCCCATCCGGCTCGGGGACCGGGGGAGCGGCGGGAGCATCCTCCGGCACCGGGGAAGATGCCTCCTCGTCGTCCTCGGCGCCGTAGAGCGCCCGTCGGGAGGCGGGGACATCGGCGTGGGCGGCCAGATGGAAGGCATCGGGGCGGGAGGCGGGATCGCCCAGGACGTCGATGATCACGTCGAATTTCCGTTCCAGGGCCAGCAGGGCCTCGCGCTTGCGGTTGCCCAGGAAGTGGGCGACTTCCAGGGGCACCGTGACCTCGACGTAGGCGACGTTCCCGGCGGAGGTCGCAAGCCTCTCCCGGATGCGGCGCAGCGCCGCCATCGCCTGGAGGCTCGGGGAACGGACCCGGCCGGAACCCTGGCAGGTGGGGCAGGGGAGGGTGATCCCCGAGTCCACCGACTGGCGGAGTCGCTGGCGGGTCAGGATCAACAGGCCGAATTCCTGGATCGGGGTGAAGGTGAGCCTGGCCTTGTCGGCCTTCAGGGAGGACCGGAGTTCCTGCTCGACGGCCCGGCGGTGGGCCTCGGACTCCATGTCGATGAAGTCCACCACCACGATTCCCCCCAGGTCCCGGAGGATCAACTGGCGGGCGATCTCCCGGGCGGCCTCCAGGTTCGTCTTCAGGGCCGTGGCCTCGATGTCCGCCTGCCGGGTCCGCCCGGAGTTCACGTCGATGGCCACCAGGGCCTCGGTCTGAGCGATCACGATGCTCCCGCCCGAGGCGAGGGGGACGCGGTTCTGGAGCAGCGCGTCGATCTGGCTCTCGACCCCGTATTTCAGGAACAGGGGGACATTGCCCTGGTATCGCCGCAGGATGCCCAGGCGATCCGGCATGTGTTTCTGGAGGTACTCGGACAGTTCCCGGTGGGAGACCTCGTCCTCGACCCAGACCTCCGTGACGTCCGAGGTCAGGTAGTCCCGGACGAACCGCCGGGCCAGGCTGATCTCCGCGTGGATCTCCCCGGGGGACTTCCGCTCCTGGAAGGCCTTCTCGATGGTGCGCCATTCCTCGACCAGGGCATCCAGGTCCGCCTGGAGTTCCTGGAGGTCCTCCTCCTCCCCGACGGTGCGGACGATGAATCCGAACCCCTCGGGCACCTTCAGCCGGGACGCGATCTGTCGCAATCGGGCCCGCTCCTCCCCGGGGAGTTTCCGGGAAACGCCGGTCCGATCCGAGAACGGCATCAGCACCACGAAGCGTCCCGGCAGGGAGACGTAGGTCGTCAGCGTGGCTCCCTTCTTGCCGAACTCCTCCTTGGTGACCTGGACCAGCACCGGGTCCCCCACCCGCAGCGACGTACGTCCGCCGGTCTTGGAATGGCCGCTGAAGCGCACCAGGGACTTGTTCGAAACGTCCTCCAGCGGCAGGAAGCCGTCCTTGTGGGCGCCGTAGTCGACGAAGGCCGCCCCCAGGGATCCCTGGACCGAGGTGACCCTGCCGCGATAGATGTTGCCCTTGCGCTTGACCGAGGAGGTTCCCTCGACCTCCACGTTGATCAGCCGGTCCCCTTCCATCAGGGCGGCCCGGGCCTCGTAGGGATCCACCGAAACCAGCACTTTTCTGCTCACATCATCCTCATGAGTGAATGGGAATCGACCCTCCGGGGGGCATTTCCGGGGTCCCCGGGTCCACCGAGGGGTCGGCCGTCGGCAGGCACGTCAAGCAAGCGCTTCCACCCGCAGCAGTTGCCTTCCGACCAGCAGGATGTCCCCGGCCTGAAGGAACAGGACGCCTTCCCGGCGCAGATAGGTCCCGTTCCGGCTCTTCTGGTCCACCAGCAGCAGTCCCGAGGGCCCCTGTTCGATCTGGGCGTGTCGTCGGGACATGAACCGATCCGCGGCGAAGCGGATGTGCCCTTCCTCCCGCCCGATGAGCAGGGGAAGGGTCCGGACGGGAAAGACCTCCCCGTCCCGGCCGTCGGACAGGATCCGGGTCAGCGTGGCCAGTGGCGGCTTTTCGCTCGGCGCCAGGAAGAAGCGGAAGTCGCTTTCGGGCGACCGGGCCACCGCGAAGGAGATCCGGAAGACCGTGTCCCCGCACACGAACACGTCCCCGTCGACCAGGGGATGGGGCTCCTTCAGGCGCAGGAACAGGCCGTTGGTGCTTCCCAGGTCCTCGACCCGGAGGGAGTCCCCTTCGGGGGTCATCCGCACGTGGCGCGGTGA
>JAGOKF010000079.1 GCA_017994695.1 Myxococcota bacterium
TCGTCCCGCTGGGGGCGGGGGTTGCAGGGGGTCCCGGTCGTCCAGCGGGAGCGGTGGTCCACGAAGCGGGTCCACTGGCCCCGGAGCCCCAGCCAGAGGCGGGCGGAACCCAGGAGGATGCGCTGGCGAGCCCACAGCGTCGTTTCGAAGAAGGACTGGCCCCGGCAGGAGGCGGGCAGGAAGGCCGGGCGGTCCTCCCCCCGGGCCTCGTCGTCGCAATACTGGTTCGCGGAACGATCGGGGTCGGCGACCGCGCTGTCGTCCTGGAACTTGACCCGGAGGGCCAGGGAAGGGCCCGGCGAGAGGTTCGTGGAAAGACGCACCCAGGCGTACCAGGACTGGTCGAAGGACCGGGTCAGGGCATATACGTCCTCGAGGATGTGCCGGACGAAGACCGAGACGGTGGTCCGGGGGATGCGGGTGGTGGTGGCCTGGAAGGCCCAGGAGACCTTGCTGCCCCCGCTGAAGTCCCCCTGGCTGTTCCGGTAGGCCTGGTAGGACAGGCGCCGTCCCGACCGGGAAAGGTCCTCGTCGGCATAGGAGGCCTGGAGGGAGATCCGCTCGTGGCGGGAGGGGGTCAGGTCCAGGCGCACCAGAGCCGAGAGGTCCGTGGTGGGGCGGTCCAGGGCCTGGGCCTGGTCGGTACATGCCTCGGGGGAGTCGGGGGAGGCCGAGGGGTCGCAGGAGAGGTTCGCCTTCCGGTGGTGCCAGACGTCCAGGTCCGCCCGGAGGCGCACGACGGGGTGGGCCTTCCACTGCACCCTCAGGCGGCCTCCGATCTCGTCCCTTCCCCGGTTGCCCAGGCGCTCGTCCCCGTTGGCCGAGGCGCCGTTCCAGGGGTTGTCGAACTCCGGCGAGAACCAGCGGAACGACGGCTCGACCTCGAGCCCGGGGACGATGCGCCAGCGGGCCTGGGCCACCGCCGCCCCGGCTCCCCGGTCGGTCACGGTGGCCTCGCCGAAGAGGTCGAAGGGGCCCCGCCCCGCCCGGAAGTCCAGGCCGGCAGCCCCGAAGAGGGAACGGTCCTCGGGGTACTTCGACGAGGGGGAGATCCGGAGGTCTTTCGCCGAGATCCGCCACTGGGTGTAGGTGACGGTCCCGGTGACGCCGACGGCGATCCGGGGATCCAGCCACCAGGCCAGGTGGCCCCCGGCCACCACCTCCCGGAGGACCTCCGGCAGGGTGGGGTACTGGCAGTAGAGGCTCGGACAGGCGGTCCGGCCCGTGTCGGGGTCCGTGGAGCACCGGGCATCGACGACCTGGGGCACGCGGGCGGAATCGCCGCAGTCCGGCTGGTCCGCGGGGCACCGGTCATAGACGGCCTCGGTGAAGTAGAGGTCCCGGTGCTGGTGGGACGCGAACACCGTCAGGTCCAGCCAGCCCTTCGGGAGGTCGATCTGCCGGGCCCGGGCGGCCAGGCCGAAGAATCCCTTCCAGGGGGCGACGTCCCCTCCCTGGAGGTCCCAGGCGACCTCGTCGGCCTCGGTCCACCCGTCGGGCAGGGCCTGCCGGGTGGTGTCCACCGTGAGGCCCAGGCCGAAACCGACCCGGTAGTGGCCCAGGATGCCGGTCCAGCGGGGCCCGTCCCAGGAGACCCACAAGGCCCCGGGGTCCAGGCGCAGGCGCTCCCCCTCGGCGGACAGGGACTGGCCCGGCAGGGCGCTCCGCACCCTCCCGATGCGGGGACGCACCGTCACGACGGCCCCGCCGGACCCGAACTTCAGGAAGTCGACCCGGCTGTCCAGCACGATTCCCGGCAGGCTGCCCACGGGGTCGGGCAACTGGTCCCGCCAGATGGCCGCCGCGCCCAGGCGGGCCCGCCAGGGCTTCGGTTCCTGGGCGACCTGGGCCTGGACGAAGGGCAGGACCTGGCGCAGGACCTCGGGGGGGATCTCGGGGACCTGGGCCAGGTCCTCGGGTGCCCGGAAGGGTCCCCGGGCGCTGCGGAAGGACAGGATCGCGTCGGCCATCTCGAAGGTGACGCCCGGCAGGCGGTAGAGGTCGTCCCGGCCGGCCCGGTTCAGGTCCACGGGGTGCCGGAACAGCGCCCGGAGCCGGTCCCGGTCCTCCTCGGAGACCTCCCCGTCGTAGTACAACTGGTCCAGTTCCACCTCGTCCTGGACCTCGATGGGCACCGGGTAGGGCTCGGCGAGGATTGGTCCGGGGGCCAGCAACGCCACCACCCAGAGGACCGGCGGCAGGACGGGCCATCGCTGCGGGCGGGGACGGGTCATGGGCCTCCGAGGATCGCCACCCGAGGGCAAGGGTAGGGGGCATCGGTCCGGGAAATCAACCGCCGGATCCGCAAGGACCGCAGGGCGTGGCAGGGGGTGGCCCGGGAATCCTTGACACCCGCCGGGGGGAGGCGTTCAATCGGCCGGTTCGCCCCGGGGTCGCCCGGGGCCGTGGAAAGGACCACTCTCGGGAAGGAACGCCGATGAAACGACTCTGGTTGCTCGGGACCCTGGCACTGGTCGCCTGCCTGCCCGAAGGGGCTTCCGTGGATCCCCAGGAGGGACGCAGCCCCTCGGCGATCGTCAACGGCACGACGGAAACGGGCTGGCCCGCCGTGGGCGCCCTGACGATCACGATGCAGGGAACCTACATCGGCGAGTTCTGCACCGGGACCCTGATCGCCCCCCAGTGGGTGCTGACGGCGGCCCACTGCGTGACGCCCACCTCGGACTTCCCCGTGTCCGAGAGGGTGACGCGCTTCTTCATCGGCAACGACGCCCGGCCGGATCGGAGCGGGAACCCGCCGACCGGGGGCACCTTCTACGGGGTCGAGAAGTTCCATCCCCATCCCGAGTACCGGTCCACCGACTACGAGGTGGTCAACGACGTGGCCCTCGTGAAACTGTCCACCCCGGTCTCGTCGGTGACCCCCGTCG
Organism: Myxococcota bacterium; assembly: GCA_017994695.1. Lineage (GTDB taxonomy): Bacteria > Myxococcota_A > UBA9042 > DTJE01 > DTJE01 > JAGOKF01. The sequence continues at coordinate 2,892 of JAGOKF010000079.1, forward strand.
CCCTGAACGTCCAGGCCATGGGGTCGTCCTTCGTCGACCAGGTCGCCCTGTACGTGGGCTTCGGCAACAACGACGCCTACGAGGGACAGACCAACGGCCTCAAGCGCAGCGGCACGATGAAGATCGTGGACATCGGGCGCCAGGACTACACCAGCGTGTACGGGGGCCAGGGGGTCTGCGCCGGGGACAGCGGCGGCCCGGGCCTGTTCCAGGTCGGGGACCAGTGGGTCGTGATCGGGGTCAACAGCACCGTGGGGAACCCCAGCGGCGGCGAGCCCTGCATGGGCTACGCGAATCACATGCGGGTGGACGTCTTCGCCCCCTGGATCGCCTCCGTGATGGACATGCCCCCGCCGGACTGCCGGCAGGACGCGGCGGTGTGCGAGTGCGCGACGGCGTGCCAGCCCGACGGGTCCTGCAACAACGACCTGTGCCAGACCTGGTCCTGCGAGCAGATCTACGACTGCATCGTGTCGTGCAGCGACCAGGCCTGCTGGGATGCCTGCGTGAACCGCGGGACCCCCGAGGGGCAGCAGGCCTTCAACGCCCTGGTGGACTGCCTGGGGCGCAACTGCGGCAACGCCGGCTCGGACGAGGAGTTCCAGCAGTGCGCGGGGCAGTACTGCGCGTCCCAGATCGATGCGTGCTTCCCCGGCCAGACCGGTGATCTGACCTGCGAGGAGACCTACGGCTGCATGGTGCAGTGCGGCGCCGGGGACCGGACCTGCATGAACGACTGCTGGGGGAGGGGGTCGTCCGAGGCCCAGCAGCAGCTGGGGAGCCTCTTCGGCTGCTTCAACCAGCAGTGCGGGACGATCCAGGACGAAGACGCCTGGCGCGAATGCGTCCTGTCGAAGTGCCAGAGCCAGATCCTGGCCTGCATGCCTCCCGACGACTGCGACCTCCGGGGGGGCGGCTGTGGTCCGGGGCAGGCCTGCGCCCCCTGGCTGTGGGACCACACCGACTGCGGCACCAGCCTGGGCGGCGGGGTAGGGGCGCCCTGCGACCCGGATGCGGAGGGGGAATTGCCCTGCGCCGACGGACTGACGTGCTGGGCGACCGAGGCGGAGGCCTCCTGCGCGAAGGTGTGCCTGCAGGATGAGGACTGCCCCGGCCAAGGGACCTGCGAAGGAACCGCCTTCGAGGGCCGTCAGGAAGGAGTCTGCCAGGCGGGGACGCCCTGCGTGGACGGGGACGGGGACGGGACCTGCGCCGACCTGGACTGCGACGACGGGGATGCGAGTCGGCACCCCGGGGCCCCGGAGGTCTGCGGCAACGGGATCGACGACGACTGCAACGGGCAGGCCGACGAGGGCTGCCAGGGTCTGGACGACATCGGCGGCCCGGGAGGGACGGATTCCGGAACGCCGCCCGGGGAGGATCGGGGGCCCGGGGAGGATCGGGCGTCCGGAGCGGATCGCGGCTCCCAGGAGCCGGACGTCCCGGCCACCGGGGACGTCCCCGGGAACGGGGAGCCGGGCGGGGAGGCGGACCTCGGAGGAGGGAACCTGTCCGGCGGCGGCGGATGCACCGCCAACGGCACCGCGCCGGCGGGGGCGATGCTTCCCTTCCTGCTGCTGGCCCTGGTGGCCCGGCGCCGCCGGGCGTCCTGAAAGGGCTCCATGGGGCGGAAACATCCCCCCCAGGTCTATGCCTGGAAGGTCGGCGAGGACAGCGGCCTGGCCGACACCTGGGCCGAGTGCAGAACCCGGGTCCAGGGCCGGTCCGGGGCCCGCTACCGGGGCTTCGCAAGCCGGGACGAGGCCCGGGCCTGGCTGGCCGGGGGGGCCGCCTACGAGTCCCGGGAGCGGCGCAAGGAGGCCCTGCGCCAGGACCTTCCCGAGGACGCCGTGTACTTCGATGCCGGGACCGGCCGGGGGACCGGGACCGAGGCCAACGTGACCGACCGGGCGGGCACCCCCCTCGCGCACCTGGAGGCTCCCGAGCGGGTGCTGACCCCCTTCGGGACCATCCGCCTGTCCCCTGGGCGGACCAACAACTACGGGGAACTGATGGCCTGCTACTACGCCCTGAAGGTGGCCCGGCGCCTCGGGGTGAAGCGGGTGCTGGGCGATTCCCGCCTGGTGCTGGACTTCTGGTCCCGGGGACGCCTCTCGGCCTCGGCCCGCCAGTCGGATCCGGACCTGGCCCGCCTGGCGGACCTGACGGCCCGGGAGCGGGCCCTCTTCGAGGAGTCGGGCGGCCGGCTGGACCACGTGCCGGGGGACCGGAATCCCGCCGACCTGGGCTTCCACCGGGACTGATCCGGCTCCGGGCCGGCCCGTAGGGACCACCCGGACCCGTCGTCTCCGCTTTGCGCTATCCTTGGATTGCGACCGCCGCCGGGGGAAGACCATGCGAAGGACCCGCTGCTGTTCCCGCCTGGGGAGGCCCCGATCCACCTCCTCCGTCCCCCGGTCCCGGGAGCGGTCGGACGTCTTCCACGGCGACCCCCGGTTGCGGCGGTTCTCGACCCGCCTGATGCAGGATTCCCGGGGGGTCTCCGACGAGGAGATCGCCGGGATGCTGGGACCGGGGACCGTCGAGGCCTTCCGGTTCGCCGAGCACGTGCTCCGGGGCCGGAGGCGGCGGACCACCGACGAGCCCGCCTTCTGCCACTCGGCCGACATCGCCCTCCGGGCCGCCGACCTGGGGTACGGCGAGCGGGTGCTGAAGTGCGCCCTGCTGCACGACGTGGTGGAGGACGGGGCGGCCCACCTGGTCGAGATGGACCTGTTCCTCCAGCAGATGCACGAGCGGTTCGGGAGCGAGGTGGGCCGGGACGTCCGGATCCTGACCAACCGGTATGCCAAGATCCTGGACGAGCGGCCGATCCGGGAACGCCTGTCCTCGCCGCCGCCCTTCGACGAGTCGGGAAGGCAGGCCCTGGCGGAGGCGGTCCGGGAGTACCGACAGGGCCTTCCCGAATCCCTGAGGCGGGACTTCGGCTACGAGTTCCACCAGATTCTGGAGTGGCTGATCCCGACGCTGGACCTGGACCTGGGGCGGGTCCGGGCCCGGGTGGACGACCGCCACACGCTGCTGTCGGAACTCCAGTTGCAATCCTACCGGCTGTTCACCGTGGAGATGGCCGACGATGCCCGGGACCGTCCCGGGGGCTTCTGCGAGGTCCCCCTGGTGGTGAAGGCGATGGATCTGGTGGACAACCTCCGGACCGCCGAGGTGGTCACCTGGCGGTCCCTGGACCGGATCCTGCTGAAGGTTGAGATGTTCCTGGACTCGACGTTCTTCCTGAACGCCTGGATCCGGGAGCACGGCATCGCGAACCGGACCTTCCCGTTGCTCTACGACTTCCTGAAGCACCAGCTGGTGGAGCAGATGGAGGAGCGGGCCCGGGCGCTGGAGTTCCTGGCGGACACTCGCTTCGCGCGGCTGGCGGAGTTCCTCCGGGGCCAGATCCGCAGGCTGCACCGGAAGTACCACGTGGGGCCTCGGCCGGTCCGGGCCCTGGGGCGGCTTCGGCGGGAGATCCGGGACATCAACGACCGGGAGCGTGGTCGCTTCGCGCCGGCCCTGCCGGGATCGGTCGCGGTGCGTTCCTCACGGTGATCCCGCGGGGAACGGACCGCATGGAACCAGGCGGATCCTGGTCCGGGAGGTTTCTTGGAGCCGCCGATTCGGACCGCGCGCCTTCCCGGCAGGGTCAGGGATCGGTGCCTTCGGGCAGGTCCCGGGATCGGGCCCGGAACCGGTCCAGCCGGGAGATGAAGCGGTCCGGGATCCGGGCCAGGCGGAGCAGCGGGGCCAGGTCCTCGTCCAGGCGCACCAGCCGCCAGGCCAGGCCCCCGACCAGGAAGGCGGCCAGGAAGGCCGGGCCGCCGGCCAGCAGCCGGACCCAGGGATGCCATCCCGGGACCGCCTCGACCAGAAGTCCCAGCGTTCCCCAGGCCGACACGTAGGCCCACAGGGCGAGGCCGACGAGGCGCCCGACCGGAAGCACCTGGCGAACCGGGAACCGGAGCACCCGGCGGATCAACAGCAGTTGCCATGCCCCGTGCACCGCCTCGGTCAGGGCGTAGCCCGCCGCGGCGCCCGGGAGTCCCAGTCCCAGAAAGGACCCCAGCAGGAACACCGACAGGGGGGCGACCACCGCCGAGATCACCGTCCCCGAGGCGTACCATCCCGACCGCCCGAAGGCCTGGAGCGCCGGGGAGGACAGCACCACCCGGAAGACCAGGCCCAGGGACACCAGGCGCATCACCGGGGCGCTGTCCAGGTAGCGGTCCGAGTAGAGCACCCGGACCACGTCCGGGGCCGCCGCGGCCATCCCCGCCGACAGCGGGAACAGGACCAGTCCCATCTTCATCGTGGCCCGGCGCCACAGGACCGCCAGTTCCTCTCGGCGTCCGGCATGCACCAGCCCGGAGAAGTCGGCCAGCAGGATCCCCTGGGCCTTCAGCACGACGGAGTAGGCCAGGGAGATCAGGGAACTGCCGTTCAGGTAGATGCCGTAGGCCGCGGCACCGAAGATGGCCGACACCAGCGCCTTGTCGCCCATCAGGGCGAGGGGCGAGATCATCGTGACGGCAGCGATGGGTGCTACGAAACGGGCGACCTCCCGGCCCAGGCCGGCCCGCGGGCGGGGCGCGACCCCCCGGAGGGGACGGAAGACCAGCACCGTGGCCAGGACCTGCAGCGCGATGCCGGAAACGACCCAGGTCGCGATCCCGGTCGTCAGGTCGGCCCCGAGCCACAGCGGCACCAGCACCGACCCGGCGATGGCGGCCCGGAGGGCGACCTGCAGGGCCACCAGCAGCGGGAGCCTGGACTGGCAGATCAGGACCGGCTCCAGCAGCATCTGCGGCAGCAGGAAGGCCGCCAGGGGACACCAGGTCCGGAGCATCGGCGGAAGGTCCGGACTGTCCACCAGCACCGCGATCCAGTCGGCTCCCAGGAAGAGGAAGGCGGACAGCAGCGCGCCGGTCCCGGCCAGCACCAGGTGGGCGGCCCGCAGAAAGGCCTTCTGTCCCGGCGGGTCCAGCCGCGGGAGGAAGTGGAACACCGCGTTGGGGAGCCCCACCGCCAGGGGGCCCGCCAGGATCGAGTAGACCAGCAGCACCTGCTGGAAGGCCCCGTAGAGGCTCCGGTCGGGGAGGGTCCAAGAGAGCCCCGAGGACAGGGCGATGCCCAGCAGCAGGTTCAGTGCGTGCCCCAGGGCCAGCAGCAGGGCCTTCCCCGTCCGGGAGGAACCCCGTCGGCCGCCGGGGGGCCCATCTGGGATCCGGTCGCTCATGGCTGCGGGAATGCCGGTTCCACCGGGGGGAATGTAGCACGGATCCCCCCGGGGCCCCGATCCGTGGCGTCCGGTGACCCCGGAACCCATTGACAGGGGCCCGGGGGGAGGCCGATCCTTGGCCGGCCGCACGGGAGGGTCGGGATGAGAAGGCTGGTGGCGGGAATCGTGGCGGGCCTCGCCTGGGCGCTGGCCTGCGGGGGAGGAGGCGGTTCGGGGGATCCGGGGAACGCCCAGGACGTGGCGGTCCCGACGGACGACCCGGGGACGGGGGCGGACCCGGGGACGGCACCCGACGGCCGCGAGGACGTGGTGGGGACGGAACTTCCGGCGGACGATCCCGGCAGCGGGGAGGACGGCGGCATCCGGGACGGCACGGCCGCGGACCAGGGTCCCCCGGTGTCCTGCCGGACCCCGGCGGGCTGGCAGCCGGGCCGCCGTGCCTTCACCGACGTCACCGAGGCTTCGGGCCTGAAGGCAATGGGGGTCGTGGGGGTGCGCCTGAACGCCGTGGACTGGGACGGGGACGGCCGACCGGACCTGGTGGTCCGGGGATACGACTCCCGGCGGGACGACCTCCAGGGCAACACGGTTCGGAACACCTTCCTGCTGCGCAACAACGGGGACGGGACCTTCAGCGATCGGACCGCCGCCAGCGGGTTTTTGGCCACCCGGGACGGGGCCGGGGGGCGGGTCGTCCAGGCGGTGGTCTGGGGGGACCTGGACAACGACGGGGACCTGGACGCGGTGACGGCCCTGTCGGAGGACACGGACCCTTCCAAGCCCGAGTCCCCGGACCAGAACGAGGTGATGTGGAACCAGGGGGACGGGACCTTCGCCCTGGCCGAGGGCGGGGACTTCCGGGGCCAGGCGGACCGCTGGCCCGTGCTGGGGCTGGCCCTGCTGGACTACGACCGCGACGGGTTCCTGGACGTCTTCATGGGCCTGTCGGGAGGGCCCTACGGCCCGATGGGCGATCGCCTCTTCCGGGGGGACGGGCAGGGGCGCTTCCTGGACCGGACCCAGGGGTCGGGCCTCGACACCACCGTGGACTGGTCGCTGTCCTACTTCGTGGAGACCGGCCGGGGGCACCGCTACACTTACGGGGTCACCGCCTGCGACCTGAACGGGGACGGCCGCACCGACCTGATCTCGTCGGCCTACGGGCGCTACTTCAACGCCTACTGGCAGGCGACCGCCGACGGGAGGTTCGAGGATCGCTCGGCCGAGTCGGGCCTGGCCGACGACGGCCGGCGGGACTGGACCACCAACCTGAACGCCCAGTGCTACTGCCGCCTCGTCCCCGACGGCGAGGAGTGCCAGGGGGTGCCCGCCCCGCCGTCGTATTTCCGGTGCACCTCGACCAGCGGGCTGCGCTGGGACCACGCCGAGGACCGGAAGCCGTACCGCCTGGGCGGGAACCACTTCACCCACGTCTGCGGCGACATCGACAACGACGGGGACCTGGACCTCCTGGACCTGACCATCGTCCACTGGGACGTGGGGGACTCCTCGGACCCGACGGAACTGATCCGGAACGACGGCCAGGCCGCGGTGACCTTCGACCGGCCCGGAAACGCCGCCACGGGGCTCCTGCGGACCCACGCGCGGATCGACTGGAACGACGGCGACATGACCGGGGCGCTGTTCGACTTCGACAACGACGGCCGGCTGGACGTGCTGATCGCGTCGTCGGACTATCCCGGGACCCGGGTGTGGCTCTTCCACCAGAAGGCCGACGGGACCTTCGAGGAGGTGCCCGTCGCCGACGGCCTGGACCATCCCCGGGCCCACGGGGTCGCCGTGGCGGACTTCGACGGGGACGGTGATTTGGACGTCGCCCTGGGCCACGGGCGGGCACGCTGCGGCCAGGACCTCACCGACCGGTGCTACCCCACCCAGGAGGTCCACCTCTTCCGCAACGACGTGGGCCAGGAGGCGAACGCCATCCGGGTCCTGCTGGTCGGCACCGGGGGATCCAACCGGGCGGCCATCGGGGCTCGGGTGCGGGTCACGGCCGGGGGCGTCACCCAGACCCGGGAGGTGTCCGGGGGCTACGGCCACGAGGGCATCCAGCACGAACTGGCCCTGACCTTCGGCCTGGGAGGCCTGTGCGAGGTCGATCGCGTCGAGGTGCGGTGGCCCGATGCCGCGGGCACCACGGAGGTCTGGACGGGCCTGTCGGCGAACACGATCGTCCGGTTGACCAAGGGGCAGCCCGGGGCGGAGGTCCTGGGCGTCCTGGAGGCCACGCCGACTCCCTGAACCCCTGGGAGGCTTCCCCGACCGGGCCGTGCGGGGCCTGCCTCCGTCCGGGGCCGGGGTTGACGGCCCGGGACTCCTGTCCCCACAATCATCGGGAACCAACGGGAGCCGGGAGGATGGCGGATCGGCCTCCGACGCTGTGGAACCGGATCTTCGGGGCGAAGGCCCCGGCGGGACGGTCATCCACCACGTTGGGGGAGGGGGTCGTCATCGACGGCCGCTTCGCGATCCGCCGCCTGCTGGGCATCGGGGGATCCTCGGCGGTCTACGTCGCCGAGCAGATCTCGATGGGCCGGGAGGTCGCCCTGAAGATCCTCCGGTCCGAACTCCTGGGCCGGGAGGCGATGGTCCAGCGCTTCCTCCGGGAGGTCCGGGCGGTGTCCCGCCTGACCAGTCCCCACACCATCGCCGTCTACGACGTGGGCATCACCGGGGACGGCCATGCCTTCATCGCGATGGAACTGCTGAAAGGAGAGTCGCTGTACCAGGCCATGGTCCGGGAGAACGGGCCCTTCGACCCGGTCCGGGCGGCCCATCTGATCTCCCAGTGCTGCGAGAGCCTGGCCGAGGCCCACTCGGTCGGCGTGCTGCACCGGGACCTGAAGCCCGAGAACCTGTTCCTGGTGGCCTCCCCGACCTCCCGGGAGTTCGTGAAGGTGCTGGACTTCGGGATCGCCCAACTGGGGGACGAGGCCGATGCCCGGGAGGAGCCCCGGGGCGTGGTCGTGGGGACCGCGAGTTACATGAGCCCCGAGCAGATGCTGGGGCAGCCCCTGGACCCGAGGTCCGACCTGTATTCCCTGGCGACCATCCTCTACGAACTGGTCGCCGGGTGCCTGCCCTTCGATGCCCCGACGCCCCGGGAACTGGGGGTCCTGAAGACCACCCGCGACGCTCCTCCGGTGCGCCGGAGGAATCCCTCCCGGGCGATTCCCCCGGAACTGGAGATGTTCCTGGCCCGGGCCCTGTCCCGGTCGCCCGGGGATCGCCCGGCCGATGCCCGGGAGTTCCGGAACCTGCTGCGGATGGCGGTGGAGGGGCTTTCGGGGGAGGATGACGAGGCGGAAACCCCCGGACCGGGGGCCCCTCGGGACCGGAAGGACCCGGGCACCGGACCCCAGGGGGACCGGCGGAAGTTCCAGAGGCGTCCCCGGATCGTGAAGGTGCGCTTCCTCTCGGAAGGGAAGGAGTACCGGGCCACCTCGGTGGATACCAGCGGCGGAGGGGCCTTCCTGGCCAGTCGCCACCTTCCCCCCGTCGGGGCGATGATCGAGGTCCTCGTGGACGGGGGACTGGAGGGCCGGGCGGTGGCCCGGACCCAGGGAGAGGTCGTGCGGGTGGTGGAGACCCCGTCGGGGCCCACGGGGGTCCGGGGCTTCGCCGTGCGGTGGAAGGCTCCCGAGGCCGCCGGGGCGCCCGTGTCGGTGGACGACCTGGTCCGCCTGATCCAGGAATGAACCCCCGGGGCATCTTTCCCCGTTTCCGGTAGAATGTCCGCGGCCGTGTCCGAGAGGGTGGGATGGTGCGTGCGCGGATCTTCGTCGTCGCGGGAGTCCTGGCATGGGCCGGCTGCGGGGGGGGCGGTTCCGGCGCCGACGGTGGGCAGGACCCGGGGATGGACCTGGCCCGGGACCTCGCCTGGGACCTGGCTGCCGACAGCCCGGTGGACGCCGCCCAGGACGTTCCCCGGGACACGGCGGAGGACTCGGGTTCCCCGGAGGTCCTTCCCGACGTGGAGGACCTCATCCCATCCGACGATGGAGCCCGGGAGGACGAAGGCGGGATCGACCTTCCGGGGGACCCGGGGGATCCTGGGGACCCTGGGATCGAGGACCTTCCCTTCGACCCCGGCGCGGACCTGTGCGACGGCCCCTGGTGTGCCCCCTGCCCCGATGACGGGCTCGCCTGCACCGACACCTTCCGGGACGAGGACGGCCGGTGCTTCCAGATGATCCTGCCGGGCTGGTGCGTGGTCCGGGACAACTGTTTCGAGGCGGGGCAGGTGGATCCGTCGAACACCTGTCTCACCTGCCAGCCCGACCTGGACCCCGAAGCCTTCTCCCCGGCCCCCGGACTGCCCTGCGACGACGGGGTGCCGTGCAGCACCGGGGGCGTCTGCACCGCCGAGGGGACCTGCGTGCCGGCGGCCGTTCCCTGTGACGACCACAACGTCTGCACCGTCGATCGCTGCGAGGACGGCGTCTGCAGGCACCTGGTCCCCGGCGTGCCGAGCACCTGCGACGACGGGAACCGATGCACGCTGAACGACCGTTGCAGCCAGGGGGTCTGCGTCGGCACCCCGAAGACCTGCCCCCAGGGATCGGACCCCTGCACCGCCAACCAGTGTGACCCGGCGGACGGGCTGTGCAAGCCCGTCTGGACCGACGTCCCCTGCGAGGACGGGGACGTCTGCACCACCGACGACGCCTGCGTGCAGGGGCGCTGCGTCGGGACGCCCCGGGACTGTTCCGACGGGAATCCCTGCACCCACGACTACTGCGTGCCCGCGGGGATCGGCCTGTGGACCTGCGATCACCGGTCGTTCCAGGGGGCCTGCGAGGACGGGGACCTCTGCACCGTCGGGGAGACCTGCGGGGTCGACGGGCTGTGCCGGGGAGGCGAGGCGCGGGTCTGCAACGACTACAACCCCTGCACCTCGGATTCCTGCGATCCCGCCGTGGGGTGCGTCTTCACGCCCCTTTCCGTCGCCTGCGACGACGGCGATCCCTGCACGGTGGACGACTTCTGCCGGGAGGGCGCCTGCCGGGGAACGCCTCGTTCCTGCGACGACGGCAATCCCTGCACCGAGGACTTCTGCCGGTTCGGGGGATGCTGGAACGTGTCCCTGGACAACGGGACTCCCTGCGACGACGGGGACGTGTGCACCACCGGGGACCAGTGCCAGTGGGCCTCCTGCCGGGGGACGGGCGTCCTGTCCTGCGACGACGGGAATGCCTGCACCCAGGACGCGTGCGTGCCCCGGGTCGGCTGCAGCCACGTCCCGGTGAACTGCGACGACGGCAATCCCTGCACGACGGACCTCTGCGACAACGCGACGGGTTGCCGCCACCTCTTCAACGCCAACGCCTGCGACGACCGGGATGCCTGCACGGTGAACGACCAGTGCATCGGAGGGACCTGCGTCGGGGCCCCGAGGAACTGCTCCGACGGGGATCCCTGCACCATCGACACCTGCCAGGCCGGGCAGTGCCTGCACCAGCCAAATTTCGGTCCCTGCGAGGACGGCGACCTCTGCACCGCCGGGGAGACCTGCCAGCAGGGCCGCTGCGTCGGGGGCCAGCCGATCCCCTGCAACGACCTGGAGGCCTGCACGGCGGATTCCTGCAACCCCTCGACGGGATGCGTCTTCACGCCCATCTCCGGGTCCTGCAACGACTACTCGGTCTGCACGGTGAACGACCGGTGCCAGAACGGGCGCTGCGTGGGGACCCCGATCTCCTGCGACGACGGCAACGCCTGCACGGACGACCTCTGCGATCCCCTGTCGGGCTGCTATCACCAGAACAACACGCTGCTGTGCAACGACGGCAACCTCTGCACGGTGATGGACCAGTGCAAGGCGGGGGTCTGTGCCGGGACCAACCTGTTCCGGAACCCGGTGTCCAAGACCGCCACCCTGGCCTTCACCAACCTGGCCAGGGCGGGCCACGGCCTGGACCTGGACGGCAACCCCGCGACCTGCCAGCCCCAGGGGGACTGCCAGGACGGCGTCGAGAACCTCTTCGCCAAGATGGGAATCTTCATCACGGACCAGTTCGCCCCGAACCTGGCGACGGCCGTCGCCGAGGGGCGGCTCGGACTGCTGCTGGAGCACGAGACCCCGGGACCCGCGTCGGGTCCATACGACCTGAACCTGCTCTTCGGTCGCCGGGTGGACCCGACCTCCTGCAACCCGGCGGGGCCCAACTGCAACTACCGGGTGCTGGCGGCGGAAGTGCTGAGCCCCTGCACCCCCCGCTTCACGATGAACAACGCGAGCCTCAACGGCAACGTGTTGACCGCCGGCGGGTCGGACTACAAGGCCCGGATCTACTTTGTCGTGGGGACCACGCTGGTCCCGGTGGACCTCTGGGCGGCCCGGGTGCAGGCCACCGTGACGGTCCAGAACGGGGTGGTCACCGGCGGAACGGGGGTCCTGGCCGGGGGCGTGAACGTGCGGGCCTTGATCCAGGCCCTGGAGAGCGTGCCCGCCAGCCAGTTCTCGCCCTACACGAAGGACCAGGTGATCCAGCAGATCGACTCCCGCCTGTGCGCCAGCGTCAACGAGTGCGGGGACATGAACACCGACGGGCGTCCGGGCAACGACTCGGCCTCCATCGGCCTGCCCTTCACGCTGGTCACCGGCAACGTCGTCGGGCGGGACTGAACCCGGAAGGCCGGGCCGATCGCCGATCAGATCGATCCGGGGCGGGAGGGGGCCAGGTCGGGGTACTCGCGCCAGTCGGGCTGGAAGGGGTCCAGCACCTCGACGATCCGCTCCAGCACCGCCACCAGGTCGGGCATCCGGTTCGGGTCGGGCAGGGCGTTCAGGATGGCCTCCCGCCAGTCCTTGTACTCGTTCGCCAGGAACAGGTAGCCCGGGAAGGGGGACCGCCAGGTCCCGAACTGCCGGGCCATCGGGAAGCCGTATTCGTGATCCCGGACCAGGAAGATCACCCGGGCCGTCCCGATGCGGGCGTTCAGGGACACCTCCACCGGCTTCACCCGGTCCGGGACGAAGCCTCCCAGGCGGGCCACCGTGCAGGCGAACCGGAGTCCCGCGTCGGGTCCCGGGGGCAGGCCCACCAGGGCCAGGGCCTCGGGGGTCACCACCCGGTCCAGGGCCTGGAGCGCCCCCTGGGCCTTCTGGGTGTGGGCCTCCAGGAAGGCCTTCGGTTCGCAGGTGGTCACGGCCTGGAGCAGCGCCCGGAATCCCGCCAGGACGTCCTCCTCGGTGGAGGCCGGGGGCAGCGGCTTGTCGGCGTCCGGTCTGGGGGCCTTGCAGGCCATCGGGCACGCCAGCAGCACTCCCAGGGCAAGGCACGAACACGCGTTCACCGCGTCACCTCCGCCAGCCGGGCATAGAGTTCCACGCCGCACCGGATGCCCTTCCGGAAATGATCCAGCAGGAACTTCTCGTCGGGGGAATGGATGTTGTCGGAGTTGAGGCCGTATCCCACCAGCAGTGCCGGCGCCTGGAGGGCCTCCTGGAACACCGCGGTGATGGGGATCGACGCCCCCTCCCGGACCAGCAGGGGCCGCCTGCCGAAGGCCGCCTCCATGGCCTCCAGGGCGGCCTTCAGGAAGGGACTCTCCCGGGGGACCATCACCGGGTTCCCGCCGTGGAGGAAGGTCACCTGCACCTTCAAACCCGGGGGCGCCACCGTGGGCAGCCACTCCTGCACCGCCTGGGCCACCCGTTCCGGGCGCTGGTTCGGGACCAGCCGGAAACTGAACTTGAAGCCCCCCTCAGCAGGCAGCACGGTCTTGCCGCCGGCCCCGGCGAAGCCTCCCCAGATCCCGTGGACGTCGAAGGAGGGGCGCCCCCAGTTCCGCTCCCGGGACGTGTAGCCCTCCTCGCCCCACAGGCCCGTGACCCCGACCTCCTCCATCAGCACGGAATCGGGCTGGGACACCTTCCCGAACTCCTCCCGTTCCTCGGGGGTCAGGGTGACCACGTCGTCGTAGAAGCCCGGGACCTGGATGCGGCCCCGGGCGTCCTGGATCGCGGCGATCAGGCGCCCGATCCCGTTCAGGGGGTTCGTGACCATGCCCCCGTACACCCCCGAGTGGAGGTCCCGGGACGGCCCCTGGACATCGGCCTGGAAGTAGGCGATTCCCCGGAGGGCATAGACCACCGTCGGCTGGTCGGGGCGCTCCCAGGCCGTGTCGGAGATCAGCACCGCGTCGCAGGCCAGCAGGTCCCGGTGGTTGCGGACGAAGTCGTGGGTGCCTCCCTTGCCGCCCTCCTCCTCGCCCTCGATGAAGACCTTGACGTTGCACGGCAGGCGGCCGTGGGTCCGCAGCCACGCCCGGATCGCCACCAGGTGCGTCATCACCTGGGCCTTGTCGTCCGAGGTCCCCCGGCCCCAGATGTACCCGTCCCGGACCACGGGGTCGAAGGGGGCGACGGTCCATTTCTCCTTCGGATCCTCGGGCTGGACGTCGTAGTGCCCGTAGATCAGCAGGGTCGGCTTCCCCGGGGCGTGGAGCCAGTCCCCGTACACCGCCGGGTGTCCCCCGGTCTCCATCAGGCCGACGTGGTCCAGTCCCGCCTCCCGCAGGAAGCGGGCGGCCCACTCCCCGGCCCGGCGCACCTCGCCCTCCCGCTTCGGATCCGCCGACACGCTCTCGATTCGCAGCCAGTCGAACAGCTCCGACAGGGCCTGCGCCTCCTCCTCCGCGACCCGTTCCAGCACGCGATCGACCATCGAAACCCCTCCCGCAAGGAATCGGACCGAAGCCTAGCGCCTTTTCGCCCGGGGGTCACGATCCGGGGAAACCCCGGGTCCCCGTTTTTCCCAAAGGAAACGGTCTTTCCCTTGGTGCGGGGCCGAGGGGCCGATACAATGGCGCCGTCCCCGACGGACGGGCGGCCGGAATGTGCGGACTTGTGGGCTGGTTCCAGCGGCCGGGAAACCCGGTCGATCCGGTGCTTTTGGCCCGGATGGCGGCGGAGATGCGCCACCGGGGTCCCGACGACGAGGGACAGTGGGTCGAGGGGTCCGCGGGGCTCCACCACCTGCGCCTGTCGGTGATCGACCTGCAGACCGGCCACCAGCCGATGGAGGCGGGTCCGGCGGTGATCGCCTACAACGGCGAGATCTACAACTACCTGGAACTCCGGGAGGAACTCCGGCGGGAGGGGGCGGTGTTCCGCACCGCCTCGGACACCGAGGTGCTGATCCAGGGGTACCTGCGCCACGGCGCGGACATCCTGCCCCGCCTGAACGGGATGTTCGCCTTCGTGCTGGTGGACCGGGCCCGGGGCAAGGTCCTGGCGGCCCGGGACTTCTTCGGGGTCAAGCCGCTCTACGTCCACGCGACCCCCGATCGGGTGATCTTCGCCAGCGAGATCAAGGCCATCCTGCGCCATCCGGCCGTCGAGGCCCGCTGCGATTTCGAGGCCCTCCAGGATTACTGGACCTTCCAGTTCGTGCTCCATGAAGAGACCCTCTTCGCGGGCATCCAAAAGGTGCTGCCGGGGCAGTACCTGGAAATGGACCTCCGGGACCTCTCCATCACCGCGCATCGGTACTGGGATCCCTGCTTCCGGGTGGACCGCCACCACACCGAGGAGTACTTCCGGGAGCGGATCCGGGAGACGCTGCTGGAAAGCGTGCGGCTCCAGATGCGCAGCGACGTCCCGGTGGGGACCTACCTGTCCGGCGGCGTGGACAGTTCCCTGGTGACGGTGCTGGCGGCCCGCCACGCCGGGGATCCCCTGAAGACCTTCACGGGGGCCTTCTCCGAGGGCGAGGACTTCGACGAGACCCCCTACGCCGAGGCCGTCGCCCGGGAGGTCGGGGCCCGGTCCTTCGTGGTTCGCCCGACGGAGCAGGAGTTCGTCGAGGCGATGCCCCGGCTGATCTGGCACATGGACGAGCCGGCGGCGGGGCCGGGGCTGTTCCCCCAGTGGGCCACCTCGCGCCTGGCCCGGCAGGAGGTCACCGTCGCCCTCGGGGGCCAGGGGGGCGACGAGATCTTCCACGGCTACATCCGCTACGTGGTGGCCTACCTGGAACAGGCCCTGAAGGGATCGATCCAGGGGACGCTGGAAGAGGGCGAGCACATCGTCACGCTGAAGTCGATCCTCCCGAACCTGCCCTTCCTGCGCCAGTACGTGCCGATGCTGCAGGACTTCTGGTCCCGGGGGCTCTTCGACGACATGGACCGGCGCTACTTCCGGCTCCTGGACCGGAGCGGCGGCACGATGGAACTGCTGGCGGGGGACGTCCTGGCGTCCTGGCAGCCCGAGGGGACCTTCGCCCGGTTCCAGAAGGTCTTCCACCATCCCGACACCCGGTCCTACATCAACAAGATGACCCACTTCGACCTGGTGGCGGGGCTCCCGGCGCTGCTCCATGTCGAGGACC
>JAGOKF010000149.1 GCA_017994695.1 Myxococcota bacterium
CAAGAAAACGTCCGCCCCCCTCCCTCCACATACCTGCGAATTTGCGATTCCCCCGCCTCGTCCACGCCCACCGCCCCACTACTGGGACCCGTTGCTCCAACTCCCCATCACTTCCGGCCAGGGCTGGTCCCCGCATTGGCGGGCCCGGCATCGAGGGCCAGGCATCGGGAGCAGCAGCCATGGATCTCCATGCGGTGCCCGGTCATCCGGAACCCGAAGGAATCCGCGATGCGCCGCTGGGCCTCCTCGATGCCAGGGTCCTCGAACTCCCGGATGGCCCCGCAGCAGTCGCAGACCAGGTGATCGTGATGTTCCGTCCCGACGGCCTCGTACCGGAAGAACCGGTCGCCGAACTGCCGCGCCTCCACCAGGCCGGAGTCCACCAGCAGGTGCAGGGTCCGGTAGACCGTCGCCTGGCCGATCCGGGGCCAGCGGCGCTGGACCTCCTGCACGACCTCCTCGACGCCCGGGTGCCCCTTCAGGCCGAAGAAGACCTCGGCGACCCGGAGGCGGGGCATCGTGATCCGCCCTCCCCGGGATCGGATGTGATCGACCAGGCGATCCTTCCAGGACGGGGCGTCCCTTCGCGATCCGCGACTCATGGCGCCTCCTGCCGCTGCAGCCGGACTTCCGTCGTCCAGGTCATCTCGAACCACCGGGGATGCCCCCCCCGGGAGACCCGGGCCGAGGCCGCCTCGACCACCTCCCCCCGATCGGGACTGCCGGTCCGCGGGTCCACCTGCCACCGGCCCCTGCCCCGCCCGTGAACACTTGCGCCATCCCGGGCTCTCGGGGTGTCCCCCCGGATCGCCCATTCCCCCTGCAACCACCAGCGTTGCCGTTCCCCGGCCTCCCCGGCGCCCGCCCAGGACAGCGTCCCGTCCCGTACCAGGGTCATTTCCCCGGGCCCCTTCACCTCCCGGACCTCCTCCCGGCGGAAGGGCCACGGATGATCGTCCCGGACGTGATCGCCCAGGTCCGGGTCCGGCAGCACCGCTCCCAGGGCCCGGGCCACCTCCCCGACCGGTCCCCGAGGCAGGCGGGCCTCCCGGAGATCCCCGGGAGAAACGGACACGTCCTCCAGGTCCCGTGCCAGGAGTTCCTCGCTGTCTTCCTCGGTCGGGAGGACCTGGACCTCGGCCTCGAGAACCCTCCAGCCCGATGTCCGGAGGTCCGGCCCTCCGACCCCCTCGGCGGCCAGCCGGATCCGCTCCCGGACGGTGCGCTCCTTCGGGGGAAACCGGTTTCCCCGCATCCGGATCCGGTGGACGATCTCCAGGGACCATTCCTCCCGCCGGTCCGGGACCGCCTCGGCCGGCATCCAGTCCGCGGGATCCCGGACCGCCGGTCCGGCCTCCAGGTTCCACAGCAACGCAGGCAGTCCGGGAGTCTCCCAGTCCGCCAGCGAATCGCGGGTGCAGCCGGCGGCCAGCAGCAGGAAGGGCAGCAGGCCAGCGATCCTCGGGGGCCGGAGCCGGGACCCGCTGCCATCCGGGCCCCCGGGACGAATCCCGGACCGGGGAACGGACCGGAGGATCCGGACGGGATGCACGCTGGGCCTCCTTCGGGTCACTGGCAGACCTTCTGCCCGGTCCCGGGGTCGGTGACGCACCGCAAGCCGCCGGTGCAGGCCGGCGAGGAACCGCACCGGCACGTCCCGTTGATGCAGGCGTTGGCGATGTCCGCGGTGCAGGTCACGCCCGGGGTCCCGCAGAGGCAGAGGTCCGGGACCCCGGCGGCACCGGAGTCCTGGCAGTAGGAGAGATAGGGGGTCGTGCCGGCGCAGTTGACGTGGTTGGCACAGACGACCGACTGCCGGTCCGCGCTGCAGACGTAGGTCCCGGTGGCGCAGGGAATCGGGGTGGATCCCGCGTCGGGATCGCACTTGGTGCCCTTCAGGGGCCAGGGGTCGTCCACCACCCCGTCGCAGTTGTCGTCCAGGTTGTTGCAGATCTCGGTGGAGGGGGTCCCGGGCACCGCGTTGCAGACCAGCCCGCTTCCGTCCGCGGCGCAGACCCAGTTGCCCGAACGCTGGCAGATTCCCAGCCCCCCGGTGCACACCTGCCCCTTCAGGGGGAAGTCCTCGTCCACGGCCCCGTCGCAGTCGTCGTCCAGGCCGTTGCACCGCTCCCGGATGTCCGCGGGATTCTCGGAGCCGCAGACCACTCCCAGGCCGTCGGGGGAGCACACGGTCACCCCGTTCAGGCACTGGTCCGAGTCGGGGCCGTCGCAAGGCCTCCCCAGGTCGAACCCCTCGTCGGTCCGCCCGTTGCAGTCGTCGTCCTTGCCGTTGCACCGCTCCGGCCCGACCCCGTCGCCCAGGCAGGCGGGCTGGTCGTCCTGGCAGGTCCAGGTGCCGTTCGGGCACCCGTCCCCGTCCTGGTCGCACCCGCTTCCCAACTGCGGGAAGGCCTCGTCGGTCCGGCCGTCGCAGTTGTCGTCCCGACCGTTGCAGACCTCGCTCGCCCCGGGGCGGATCGCCGCGTCCGAGTCGTCGCAGTCGGTGTCCAGTCGGCTCCTCCAGAGGCCGTCGGCGCCGCAGAGACACCGCGCGGTCCCCCCCTGGCCGAACCCGTCGCCGTCCTGATCCCGGAACCAGGACACGCATCCCTGGGCCCCCTCCTCGTCGGTCGAACCGTCGCAGTCATCGTCCAGACCGTTGCAGGCTTCCGGGATGTCCAAGGGATTCTCGGGACCGCAGACCATGCCCAGGCCGTCCGGGGTGCATTGCAGTCGCCCGTTCTGGCACTGGTCCGAGTCGGGGCCGTCGCAGGGAGCCCCGGCGTTCCACGGTTCGTCGGTCCTCCCGTCGCAGTTCTCGTCCAGCCCGTCGCAGCGCGTCTCCCCGCCGGGGGCGTAGCCCGGCACCCCGGAGTAGTCGCAGACCCACCGGGGCGGGACGCAGGAGGCGGTGACCTTCCCGGCGCAGATCCCCGCGGTCCGGCACCCGCCCAGGTCCGGCACCGGAATGTCGTCGGTGAGGCCGTTGCAGTCGTTGTCCAGGCCGTCACAGGTCTCGGGACCTCCCTGGGCCATGCTCCCGTCGGGCATCGTCGAGCAGGTGGGCTGTCCCGTCAAAATCGAGCATTCCACCTTCCCGGGCCCGCACACCCCCGGCGGCACGCAGGTCTGCCCGACGGCGAGGCCCTTCCAGTACATGCCCTCGTCGGCCTCCCCGTCGCAGTCGTCGTCCAGCCCGTTGCAGGCCTCCTCCCGGGCCTGGCTGTCGGGGCCGTCGGGATTGGTGCTGCACGTGGCCGCCGACGGGCTCTTGCACACCACCCGGCCGATGCCGCAGGCACCGATGCCGTCGCAGGCGCCTCCCACGGGAATGCCCCTCCAGTTCCAGTCCTCGTCGATCTGCCCGTCGCAGTCGTCATCCAGGCCGTTGCAGACCTCCCGGGCGGGCGTCGAGGGCACGTCCCCCACGCACTCGACCCCGAGGCCGTCGGGCAGGCACTGGAAGACCCCGCTGGCGCACCGGTCCTCGTCGGGGCCGTCGCAGGGAAGGCCCACGGGAAAGTCCTCGTCGGTCTGCCCGTCGCAGTCGTCGTCCAGCCCGTTGCAGATCTCCCATCCGACGTTGCTCTCCTGGCAGGAGACCCCGCTGCCGTCCGGGAGGCACACGTAGCGCCCGTTGAGGCACTCGTCGGGATCCGGGCCGTCGCAGAGTTCCCCGACCGGGAAGTTCTCGTCGGTCAGGCCGTCGCAGTCGTCGTCCCGCCCGTTGCAGACCTCGGCGATGTCGGTGATGGACTCGGGGCCGCACTCGGAACCCCTCCCGTCCGCCCGGCAGACGAAGACCCCGTTCTTGCAGAAGTCCGTGTCCGGTCCGTCGCAGGGGAGGCCGACCAGGAAGTCGT
>JAGOKF010000080.1 GCA_017994695.1 Myxococcota bacterium
AGCAGCGACACGAGGTTCCCCCGGAAGGCGACGCTGCCCAGGGGCAGGTCCAGGACCGACCGAAGGACCGGCAGGAACGAGGGGTGGCCCGGCGGATGCGGCAGGCCCAGTGCCCATCCGGCCGCCAGGAACTCCGGGGCATCGAGCCACTGGACGCTTCCGGGAAGGAAGGCCAGGCCGACCAGGATCACCGCCAGGGGAGGAACCCACGGGGCGAAGCGCCCGACCTGGATCCCCGTCACCACGCCGAACCCCTCCCCGCCGTCAGTCCAGGCCGTCCTTCGGCTGACTTCGGCCCGGACCGGGGACCTGCCATCCCTCGGGCGACTCCCAGCCCTCCGGCATGCAACCGGACGGATCGCCTTGGGGAATCGGGAAGTCCCCCCGGGCCTGGTGCCGGAAGGCCCGGGCATGCTTCGTACGGTGCTGGGGTCGCAGGCGGATTCCGGCGATCCCGGCGTAGTGTTCGATGGCCCGCCGGGCCAGGGCCGGGTCGTCGTGCTCCGCCTCGACCTCGTAGTCCCGGAAGCCGTCCGGGAAGACCGTCTCGTCCACCTCGATGGTCACCCGGAACGGGGTGTCGCAGATGGCCCGACGGGTCAGGGACCAGAGGCTCACCCGCAGGGGCCGCCCCCGGGTCAGTTCGAGGGCCGCCCCGAACTCCGGGAAGGCGCCCAGGTCCAGGTCCTCCTCGCAGCGGACCCACCGCACCGCGAGGTCCCGGGCGACCGGGATCTCGGTCTCCTCGGACCGGAAGGTGCCGCGACACTGATCCCTGCGGGCCTTCAGCGTCAGCCGGGCATGATCGGGCGTCACCCGCACCCGGAGGCTCGCACCCCGGGCGGCCAGATCCCCTTCGGGGGTGTCCAGGTAGCAGTTCAACTGCATGCCCCAGCGACGCGGGGGGGGCAGCACCGCCAGCAGCCGCAGGAGGTCCTCGCGGCCGCGAAGGGCCATCTTGACCTCGGTCTCCACCGGGACCGGAGGCTGGACAGAAGGGTTCGGGGATCCCCCGGGTTCACGACCGGCCATGCAGGAACCCCACGATCAGCAGGACGCCGCCGGCCACGACCAGCAGCAACGCTCCCCACCCGATCCACTTCCACCGGGAGTCCCGGCCGGTCACCACCTCGAAGGGAGGGGTCTCCCCGGTCGGCTCCTCGTCGGGAACCTGGGGACGGGGCTTGTGGGAGGAAGGCGGGTGCCCCGACGCCGGGGAAACGGGCGCCGCCTCCTCCACGGGGGTGGACACCAGCACCGTCTTGACTTCCGAAGGGTCCACCGGCGCCACGGGACGGGGACGGGCGGCCTCCCAGGCCTCCTGGAGGGCCTTGCGGGCCTCGGCGGCCGACTGGAAGCGGTCCTCGCGCTTCTTCTGGAGCAGGCGATCCACGAAGGCCACGACAGGCGCGGGAATGCCCGGGGCCCTCTTCTGCAGAGGAGGCGGCGGCTGTTGCAGGTGGGCGGTGGCCACCTCCAGCACCGATTCCCCCTCGAAGGGAAGCGTCCCGCTGAGCATCTGGTACATCAGGATTCCCAGGGAGTAGAGGTCCGACCTCCCGTCCAGTTCGTCCCCCCGGATCTGCTCCGGCGACATGTACTCGGGGGTCCCGAAGACCATGCCCGTGGCGGTCTTGAAACTGGAGATGCCCCCCTCTCCCGAGGTGTCCCGGATCTTGGCGATGCCGAAATCCAGCACCTTCACGAAGTCCTGGCGGGACCGCAGATCCTCGATCATCACGTTCTCGGGCTTCAGGTCCCGGTGCACGACGCCGACGGCATGGGCCTCCTCCAGGGCTTCGAGGATCTGGTCGACGATCCGCACCGTCCGGTCCAGGGACAGCCGGACCTCGTCGGACAGGACGCGGCAGAGGTCCCGTCCCGGCAGGTATTCCATCGCGATGTAGAACAGGCCGTCCTCGGTCTGACCGAAGTCCAGCATCGAGATGGCGTTGGGGTGGTTCAGCCTGGACGCCGCCTTGGCCTCCCGGTGGAACCGCTTGACCTGGTCCTCCTCGACCAGCAGGTGGCGATGAAGCACCTTCAGCACCACCGGCTTCCCCAGGGCCAGGTGCTCGGCGAGGTAGATCTTGCCCATCGCGCCGCTGGCGATCCAACGCTTCACCGCGTACTTCTCCGCGATGAGGCGGCCCACCAGGGGGTCCTGGGGCTTCTGGTCCTGGGAGGCCAGCTTTCCGCCGCAGAAGGGGCAGAACCTCGATCCGTCAGGCGCCTCCTTGCGGCATGCGGGGCATGCAGTCACCGGGACACTCCGGAATGCGGCTTTCCAATGCTAGACCGGAATGCTAGGATCGGCAAGCCGGCTTCCGGCGCAACCCTTGGACCAGGAGGGGAGGCGGGGATGATTCGCTGCGTCCACTGCGGAACCGAAAACGAGGAGATCTTCTCCTACTGCCTCAACTGCGGAAAGCCCCTCGAACAGTCCCTGAAGGGGTTCAAGCCCAGGCAGTCCCCGAGTCGGGGCCCCGGAAGCGCCCTGATTGCCATTCGGAGCGACGGAACCCGCGGCAACGAGATCCCCCTGTCCGACGGGACCAACCACCTGGGCCGCACCGGGCCCGAGGTGATCATCGCCGACGACCCCCGAGTCGCGGACCGCCACGCGCTGCTGGAGGTCGGGCGGGACGTCGTGTTCCTGGAGGACCTGGGGAGCACCCACGGGACGTGGCTCCGGGTCACCGGGCAGCGGACGCTGGCCGACGGGGACCAGATCCGCATTGGCCATGCCTTCTTCCAGGTCGAACTGAACCCTGCCAAGGCCCCTGCATCGGTGGACGGAGCGGCGCCCCTGGGGTCCCTGGGCGGGCCGACGGAGTTCCACGGGCGGCTGCTGCGCCTGGGGCCCGGCGACGTCGTGATGGAGGCCCACCTGCTCCGGGTCCCGGAAACGACCCTGGGGCGCACGACCGGCGACATCCTGCTGCCCGACGATCCCTTCGTGTCCTCCCGCCACGCGGCCTTCGCCATCAGCGGATCGTCCTGCCTGCTGAAGGACCTGGGAAGCACGAACGGGTGCTTCCTCCGGGTCCGGGGACGGGTGGCCATCCAGGACGGGGATTTCCTGCTGCTGGGGCACCACCTGTTCCAGTTCAAGCAGGTGTCCACCCCGGCCTGACCGGGCTTGCCGAAAGACCTTTCCGGGAACAGGGACCGGCGGGACGTCAGGCCCGGTTGCGGATTTCCGAGGCGGTGAAGACGGCATCGACCCGGATCCCCTCGGCGGCGAGCGCCTCGCGGCCCCCCTCCTCCCGGTCCACCAGGACCAGGGCCCCGGCCGGTCGAAGGCCCTCCTCCCGGCACGCCTCGATGGCTGTCCGCAGGGACCCGCCGGTGGTCAGCACGTCCTCGAGGAGCAGCACCGGGGCCCCGGCCGGAACCCCCCAGCGCCCCTCGATCCGGGCCCCCATGCCGTGCCCCTTGGCCTCCTTCCGGACCAGGAATCCGGGCAGGCGTTCGCCGGCCTCCAGGGCCCGGAGCAGGAAGGCCATCACCAGGGGGTCCGCCCCCATCGTGGGCCCTCCCACGGCCGCCACGGGGTCCATCGTCCGCCGGTACAGGTCATGGAGGAGGATCCCCGACAGGCGGGCTCCCAGGGCCTCCAGCGTCACGCGCCGGCAGTCCAGGTAGTAGTCCGAGGTCTTCCCGGACCGCAGCACCACCGTTCGCGGCTCGTAGGCCACCCGGACCAGCAGGTCCAGCAATTCCTCGCGCGGATTCACGGAAGACTCCTGGAAGAAGGCCGGGGTTCAGGCCTCGCCCGCATCGGGGTCCAGCGGAAGGGGCCGCTCCCGGGGCGGTTCGGTCCTCGACGCCCCGGGGCGGGCACCCCGGGAGGCTGCCTGGGTCGGCGCAGGCGCCGTCCGGGCGGAGGCGCCCCCTCTCCGGGCAAGGGTCGCCGAGGTCCCCGCCGGTCCCGCCGGGCGAGGGGTCCGGGAGGGCGCCGGGGCCGCGGCCCGTTCGGGTCGGCTGCCGTCCATCATCACCCGGCCCCGGACGGCTCCCCCTTCCAGCATCACCAGGGCCGGGGCCGCCAGGTCGCCCAGCACCGCGCCCGTCTCGGTGATTTCCATGCGCTTTTCGGCCACCGCGGTGCCCTCCAGCCGGCCCGCGACGACCACGAAGGCGGCCTCCACGTGCCCCAGCACCAGGCCGTCCTCCTCGATGACCACCGAGGCGGTGGAACGCACCGTCCCCTCGACCCGCCCCAGGATGAAGACGTCCTCCTCGGCCTCGATGTCCCCCACGACCCGGGTCTTCGGCCCGATCTCCGTCTTGGACCCGTCCTGTCCCGCCATCGGTCACCTCTCCTGGAAATCCATCTCCACCCGGCCCCGGAAGACCGCCCCCTCGGAGATCAGGATCCGGGGGGTCTTCACGTCCCCCAGCATCTGGGCTCCGGCCATGATCTCCACCCGCCGGAGACCCGTGACGTTCCCCTCGACGGTGCCCAGGACCCGCACCTCGGTGCCCTGGACCTCCCGGGAGGCCCGCCCCGTCGCCTCGATGAGGACCGGGGCGTCGGGACGGATGGTCCCCTCGACCCGCCCCTCCAGCACCACCGGGTCCTCGCCCAGGATGCGGCCCCGGATCAGGGTCTTCGGTCCGATCACGGTGTCACTCATGGCCGCCACCCGCTTCCGAGGGGCCCACGTCCATCTCAAGGGTCGCAGTCAGCACCGCCCCCTCTTCGATGATCACCCGGGGCGCGGCCAGCGTTCCCTGCACCCGGCATCCCGGGTCCAGCCGGATCCACTCCGAGGCCCGGACGTCGCCCTCGATCTGCCCGGCCACCTGGACCGCCGGGGCCTCGACCGTCCCCTTCACGAGGCCCTCGGGGGCCACCGTCGCCTCGGCGTCGAGCCGCAACTCGCCCTCCAGGGTCCCGGCGATCGTCAGGGGCGAGTCCCCCGACACCTCTCCCCGGACCACGATGCCCTGTCCGATGATGGCGTTCGCCTCCGTGTCCACGGAGTCCTCCCCCGCAAAGAACGGCCCGGACGCTAGCCCAACGCCCCCCGGGTGTCAAGGCGGACCGCCCGCTTCAGGTCCGGCCAACGGCGGGTCCGGGACGGCAGACCCGATGGCCGCTGGAGGGCCGGAGGCCCCCCGGAACAGAAGCCCACAGCGTGCCGTTCGCGACGGATTCCTACCACCGGAGAACCAGGCGGCGCAGGAGACCGGCCAGCAGAGCCAGCACGACGGCCAGCAGGGCCTGCGTCGGTCCGACCGGGAGGCTCCACAGGAAGGCCAGCACGTAGCCCAGGAAACCGGCAAGGGCGCCGGAAAGGAGGGCCACCCACTGGGCAAAGGCCACCGAGGGCGACACGGCGATGGCGGCCGTGGCCGGCAGAACCGAGAAGGCGAAGACCGGCAGGGCCCCGATCACCCGGGTGGCCAGCGACAGGGACAGGGTCAGGGTGATCAGCGTGAAGGCCTGGAGCCAGGGCACGGGCAGGCCCCGGACCGCGGCGGCCTCGGGACGGAAGAGGGCCAGGCGCAGCCCCCGGGCCCACCAGACCTGGACCGCCCACAGGGGAAGCAGCACCAGCAGCAGCACCCGCAGGTCCTCCGGCCGGACCGCCACCGCGGACCCGAACAGCAGGGTCTGGACGTCGTGGATCTCCCCCACGACCCGGCTGCCGATCACCAGGGTCCCGGCCGCCCCCGCCAGGTACACCAGGGCCAGGCGGACCTCCCGGCTCCAGAAGCCGCGGTCCCGGCCGGTGAGCAGCAGCGCGGCCACCCCGGTGAAGACCACCGCGCCGACCCAGGGGGACAGGGTCCACCCCGCGATGCCCCCGATGAAG
Source organism: Myxococcota bacterium (assembly GCA_017994695.1). GTDB lineage: Bacteria > Myxococcota_A > UBA9042 > DTJE01 > DTJE01 > JAGOKF01. Next base: position 5,829 of record JAGOKF010000080.1, read on the forward strand.
AAGGCGGCCACGACGCCGAGTCCGGCGGCCTGGGACAGGGCGGCCGACAGGAAGACCATCCTTCCAAGGACCACCGACACGCCCATCCAGCCCAGCACGGCCCCCGCCACCGTCCCGGCCACCACCGGGTCCCGGAACAGGTCCCAGGCCTGGAGGAACTGGGAGAGACTGGCGGAATCCTCCATCATCCTTCCCTCCCCTCGGACGCCCCCGGAAGGCCCGGCCCCGGCGCCCCTTCCGGGATCAGGGCCCGGACGGCGGGGGATCGCAGAATCTCCCGGCGATCCCCCGCCACCGCGAGCCCCGTGTCCCGATCCAGCACCACCAGGTGCGAGGCGTGTTCCATCAGCAGCCCCAGGTGGTGGCTGACCACCAGCACCGACACCCTGCGGATCCGCACGAGGTCTTCCAGCAGGTGGAAGACGTCATGCTCCCCGGCGAAGTCCATCGCGGCGGTGGGCTCGTCCAGCACCAGCAGGTCCGGGCCCGACACCAGGGCCGTGGCGACCTCGACCCGCTGCTTCTGGCCCTCGCTCAGGTGGGACAGGGGCATGTGCCGCCAGGGCCAGGCCCCGACGGCCTCCAGGGCCTCCCGGATGCGCCGGTGCTCCCGGAACCCCGCGAAAGGGAACAGGAAGGACCGGCCCCGATCGAGCCCGTCCCGCACCGCGTCCAGCACCCGGCCCGGCAGGCGGTCCTCCAGGTCGCTCCGCTGGGGCACGTAGGCCAGTCGGACCCCCGATCCCCGCTCCACGGATCCCCCGACGGGAGGCATCAGCCCGAGCAGGGTCCGGAGCATCGTGGTCTTTCCCGACCCGTTGGAACCCACGAGGCCCCACAGTTGCCCCGGCCGCACCTCGAAGGACAGGGGCGGAAGCAGCCCCTGGCCCCGGTATCCCACCCGGAGGTCCCGCCCCCGCAGCAGGACCCTCCCGTGGTCGGCAGCGGTCCCTTCGGGATTCCTCATCGCCACCCCCTAGTGTTCGTGACCGTGATCTTCGCCCATCACCTCCAGGACCATGGAAACCCCCTGCCCCGGCGCGGGACCCAGCCGGATCACCAGCGTCCCGATGGGGACGGGCAGCGCCAGCACCCGGGCCACTTCCCGGCAAGGCAGCCGCGACGGCGACACCTCCTCCGCCACGGTCACGGGCTGCCCGTCCAGCGACCGGAGGACCTCCACGGGCACGTCCGCCGACAGGGCGATCCACAGCGTGCCCGCCAGCGCCACGGGCAGCGACACGTCCCCGCCGTTCCCCCCTTCCACGGCCGCGAATTCCAGGTCGTACCGGGTGTGGGGAGTCGCCACCGAGGGGGGATTGGCATCCCCGAAGGGAACGGCCCGGATCGCCCGGGCCGGCCCCTCGGCCATGTGTTCGCAGACCTCGGCCAGCACCTCCCCGTCCGGGTCTTCCGCCGTCTCGGAACCGGCCAGGTCCCCGGAAGACCCGTGGGACGACGCGGAGCACCCGGGCTCCGAGGATCCGATCGCCACCAGCCATGCCGCGATGATCACGCGATTCCATCGGGAATTCATCTCTTCCTCCTTCCGGCCTGCCCTTGTCCGGGGGCCGGTCTCGTGTGCCGCCTTCAGCGTTCCACGTCCAGTTGCAGCACCGTTCCGGCGGCCAGGGCCTCCCGGATCGCCGTTTCCGCCGACCCCAGGACCAGGACCTCGCCGGACCGGGACAGGGCCGCGAAATCCACCGGGTCGAACAGGGCGTCGGCCAGGGACAGCGTGGCGGCCAGGCGAACCCGCAAGGGGTGGCCGGGCCCGACGGCCTCCGAGAGGGCTTCCTGGACCTGGAGTTCCCCGGTCACCGTCCCCCGGAAGGGAACGCCCTCCTCCGGGATCCTTCTTCCGCTGCCGGTCCGGGCGTCGAAGACGACCCCTTCCAGCAGGATTCCGTCCAGGCGCACCGACGCCCGGGTCAGCGTCCCCTCGGGCATCGTGCAGTCCCCGGGACAGGGTCCCAGGTCCACCCCCGCCGATCCTCCGACGGGGACTTCCACCTCCTCGACGTCCCAGGGGATCGCCAGCCAGGTCCGGTCCCCGGAGCCTGTGGCCCCGCCGTCGAGTTCGGCAATGACCTCGTCGTAGGGGACCAGGCGCCCGTCGGCGGCATGGCAGTGGCCCCCGTGGCACAGCGTGTATCCCTCGGGCGGATGGGCCGGATCGAAGGCGACCGCGGCGGTGCCCCCGGTGTCCGAGGACCCGGAGACCTCCATCAGGCCGCCCCGGACCACCAGGCGGTCCAGCCTCACCCGGTAGTCCAGGGCGGTCGCCAGGTGCCCCTCGGGGTCCAGGCGGCCCGAAGAGGGAACCATCCGGAGCGACAAGGACGCCTCCAGGCGACCCCAGGGATCGCCCGGCCCGAAGGCGCAACCCGCCTGGCCGACCACCAGCAGCCAGAGCGGCCATTTCCGGAACCTTCGGTCAGTGTCCCAGGGCATGGATCACCCCCCCGGCCACCTGCCGCAGATGGTCCAGCAGGGTCTCGCCCCGCTGGAGGTCCACCCCGCCCGGAAGCACCACCACCGTTCCCTGGACCAGCCGGGCCAGGGTCTGGGAGGTGTTCCGGGGCTGCCAGGTCTCCTGCACGATGACCCGGGCTCCGGTCGCCTTCATGGTCGCCAGCACCCGGGCCACGTGCCCCGGATCGGGAGGAATCCCCGGCCGGGGCTCGATCGTGGCCACCTCCTCCAGTCCCAGCCACTGGTAGAGGTAGGGGAACGACCGGTGGTAGGACACGACCCGGCGCTTCCCGGGCGGCAGGGCGGCGATCCGGGCGGCCTGATCCCTCTGGAACGCCTCCAGGGATTCCGCCAGCCGGTCGGCCCTCGTCCGGTATTCCCCGGCGCCTTCGGGGTCCAGCCGCCCCAGGAACTCCCCGACTCCCCGGACCACCCGGACCAGGGACTTCGCATCGAACAGGAAATGGGGGTTGCCCCCGGGATGGATGTCCCCCTGGGCCCGGTCCACCGCCGTGGTCGGCACCTCCAGGCGCGGGACCAGCGTGGAGGCGTCCAGGTAGCCCGGTGCCCCGGTCTGGATCCTCCCGTTCCGGGCCTGGGCCTGGAGCGGCGGGAGCCATCCCGTTTCCAAATCCAGGCCGTTGACCACCAGGGCGTCCGCCCGGTTCAGTTGCAGGATCAGGTTCGGCCGGGGATCGACGTAGTGGGGGTCCTCGTCGGCCGAGGCCAGCACCGTGACCTCCACCCGGTCCCCCCCCACTTCCCGGACCACCGCCCCCAGCGTGGGCAGCGTCGCGGCCACCTTCAGCCGTCCCAAGGCGTCCCGCGGGGCCGGCACGACGATGGCCAGCACCGCGGGAAGGCAAGCCAGCAGCGTCTTCCTCATCGCATCCTCCTAGAAGGAATGGGCCCCGTGGGCGCCCACCGACAGTTCCAGGTTCAGGATCGCCCCGAAGACCGGCTTCGGGCGCCAGGCCATGAAGTCCCCGTTCCCCTGGAGCCGGATGCGGGAGAAGTGGGACGGATGGAACGTCGCCTGGACCGCGGCCCGTTGCCGGTTCCCGGTCCAGTCGGGATCCAGGGGGTCCGCCGCGACTCCCGACACGAACTCGTACCGGACGCCGGTCTCCCAGCGGCGGGTGATCTGCCAGACCATCTGGGCATACCCGCCGAAATCCCTCAGGGAGTCCTCCGGCACCTGGCGGGCCCGGTAGAAGCCCTCGACGGTCCAGGACAGGGCCATCCGCTCGGGATGTCCGGCCGGGCGATACCGCAGGTAGAGGTCCGTCCCGTAGATCTCGGTCCGGTTTCCGTGTCCGGTGGCGTTCGGGCCCCACTGGCCCGACAGGCCAAAGAGCAGGGACCAGTCCTTGCCGAAGGGAAAGAACTGGCGGATCGAGACCGTGTAGAGGAAGTCCCCGATGCCGTGGATTCCCAGGTCCCTGCCCCCCAGGAAGGACCGGGCGCAGCACTCCCCGGCGGCGTCGGTCATCGACGCCGAGACCTCCAGGAACCAGGGAAGGGGAGTCAGCCACGAGATTTCTGCCCCGAGCCCACGGCTGCCCTCGCTGCCCAGGAACTTGCCCACGACCAGGGGCTGGTCCGCGAAGGACCACTGGTGGGGGTGGGTCCCGTTGATCCGGCCGAACCGGGTCAGCATCTGTCCCGCCCGGACCTGGAGCCCGAAGGGCAGCGAGAGGGTCTGCCCGTAGGCCTCCTCCACCTCGACCCCGAACTGGGAGAAGACCATCGTGCCGACGAAGCGGAAGTAGGGATCCACGTTGGACTGGACCGCCAGTTCCAGGCCCTGGAAGTGGAACCCCGTCCGCTTCGGGTCATGGCCTCCGATCATGGCCGGGTCCTGGCTGTACCAGGCGCCGGCGACGTCCAGGATGAACGACATGTCCAGGGAGATGCCCCCGACCCCCGCCGCTGCCGGGGCCGGGGCGCCGCTCTCGGCGTTCTGCGGGGTGGCGGGCGGGCGGGCCGCGGCCCGATCGGCCCCCAGGGCCTCCTCCAGCGCGCGCCGTTCCTGCTCCCCGGAATCCGCGGGCGCAGGGAGATCCAGGGCCAGCGCCTGCCCTGCCCCGCACCAGGCCACCGCCGTCGCGATCCACGCGGTGATGTTCCCGATACGCATGAGGACTCCTGCCTTGGACGACCATTCCCGGTCGTCGCCAACCATCCGAATCCGCCTTGTTCGTCTTCGGGAATCGGTCAGCCGCAGGAGGGAGGCGACTGCTTCGGGGCCACGGCCAGCCCGGGCCGGGGAGAGGGGTCTTTCCTGGGGAAGAAGGCCGTCCCGGGACCCCCGAGGGCCTGGGACTCGGGAATCGCCGCCCCGAAGACCAGCGTGTCCCGGGGCCGGTCCTGGACCAGGTGGCAGTGGACGTGGGGCTCGTCGGACCCGGCCCGTTCCCGGCCCTGCCCCAGGGCCGGAGAGTCCGTCGGGACGCGGAGGTCCACTGCCGGGGCCGCCCCCTCGTGGCGATGGACCAGTTCCCCGTGCTCCAGGCAGACCCGGTGCGGTTCCAGCAGCAGGTGGACCGAGGGCGACACCATCGCCCAGAGATAGACCAGCAATCCCGGAATGATCCGCGAGGATGGCCCGATCCGCCGGAGGATCATCCCCCGTCCTCCCGGTCAGGTGGCCGCGGGCACCGGCACGGCCCCGATCACCCGGTCCACCTCGTCGCCGTCCAGCGTCTCGTGCTCCAGCAGGGCCGCTGCCAGGGCCTCCAGAGCGGCCTTTCGCTCGGTCAGGATCCGGACCGCCTCGTCCTGGGCCGACAGGATCAGCCGCTTGACCTCCCGGTCCACCCGCTGGGCGGTGGCCTCGCTGATCTCCCGCTGGGACGTCAGGTCCTTGCCCAGGAAGACCATTTCGCCCACGTGGTCCATGTAGATCGGGCCCAGGATCGACATCCCGAACTGGGACACCATCCGCCGGGCCTGCTCCGTCGCCATGCGGATGTCCTGTCCGGCGCCGCTGCTCTCCTCCCCGAACATCAGCATCTCGGCGGACCGCCCCCCCATCAGGATGGCCAGGCGGTTCACCAGGTAGGTCCGGGACGCCGTGTAGCGGTCCTCGCTGGGCAGTTGCTGGGTCATGCCCAGGGAAAGGCCCCGGGGCACGATCGTGACCTTGTGGATGGGGTCGGCACCGGGCAGGGTCTTGGCGACGATGGTGTGGCCCGCCTCGTGGTAGGCCGTCAGTTCCCGCTCGTGCTCGCTCATCACGATGCTGCGCCGGGCGGCCCCCATCAGCACCTTGTCCTTCGCCTCCTCCAGGTCGGCCATCATCACCTGGTCCTGGCCCTTCCGGGCCGCCAGCAGCGCCGCCTCGTTGACCAGGTTCTCCAGGTCGGCCCCGACGAATCCCGGCGTCCCCTTCGCCACCACGTCGAGCCGCACGTCCTCCGCCAGGGGCACCTTGCGGCAATGGACGCGCAGGATGGCCTCCCGGCCCTTCACGTCCGGGCTCGGCACCACCACCCGGCGGTCGAAGCGTCCCGGGCGCAGCAGCGCCGGGTCCAGCACGTCCGGCCGGTTGGTCGCCGCCATGATGATCACGCCGGTGTTCACCTCGAAGCCGTCCATCTCGACCAGCAACTGGTTCAGGGTCTGCTCGCGCTCGTCGTGGCCTCCCCCGAGCCCGGCCCCGCGCTGGCGCCCGACGGCGTCGATCTCATCGATGAAGATGATGCAGGGGGCCCGCTTCTTGCCTTCCTCGAAGAGGTCCCGGACCCGGGAGGCGCCCACGCCGACGAACATCTCCACGAAGTCGGACCCGCTGATGGACAGGAAGGGGACCCCCGCCTCCCCGGCCACGCCCCGGGCCAGCAGGGTCTTGCCGGTGCCGGGAGGTCCCATCAGCAGCACGCCCTTGGGGATCCGCCCGCCCAGTTTCGTGAAGCGCTGGGGCTCCTTCAGGAACTCAATGATCTCCTGCAGTTCCTCCTTCGCCTCGTCGATGCCGGCGATGTCCTGGAAGGTGACCTTCCGGGAACTTTCGCTGAGGACCCGGTGCCGGGACTTGCCGAAACTGAACAGTTTGCCGCCTCCCGACTGGGTCTGGCGCATGAACATCACGAACAGGAACACGAAGAGCAGCATCGGGAGCCACGACGTCAGGATCGTGACCCAGATGCCGACCTCCTGGCTTTCGTAACTGACCTTGACGCCCCGGGCGATGAGGTCCTTCTGGAAGTCCTTCAGGTCCCCCACGGTGGTGAAGGCGCTGCCGTCCACCATGGTGCCTTCCAGGCGCTCCCCCTTCACCCGCACGGCCTCGACCTGGGTCGGCGGCGGCGGCCCGTCGGGCGTCTCGGCGGCGGGCAGGGCCTTCGAGATGAACTCGCTGAAGTCGATTTCCTGGCTCTTCCTGCCGCCCCGGGAGTGCATCAGGACCATCACGAACAGGCCGATGAACAGGAGCCAGATCAGGAACGTCCTCATTCCCTGCTTCACGCTCGATCTCCTTCTCGCCCGAAAGGACGCCGGGGCATGATAATCACCGGGCAATCCCAAGGCAACGCCGGCGGTTGTTCCGAGGCGGGGGACGGGGTCACGGCTCGGCCGATCCCATGTCCTCCTGGAAGGCGATGCGGTCCAGCGGAAGCCTCCGGCGGGGCTCGGGGGCCGGGTGGTCCAGGGCCGGAAGCCCCAGGGCCAGCACGACCACCGGCACGTACCGATCGGGGATCTGGAAGGTCCGGCGCAGGGCCTCCTCGTCCATCGACCCGATCAGAGCCGTGCCGAGCCCCCGCTCCGTCGCCACCATCAACAGGGCCATCGCCGCCAGCGAGGAGTCCCGGACCGCCATCATCATCCGGCTCCCGGCATCCCCCGGCGGAAAGGCCCGGGAGATCCGTGCCCGCAGCCGTTCCAGGTCCTCGGGGGTCATCGTCCCGGCCTGGACCTGCCGCTCGGCCTCCCGGATCGCCTCCCGGTCCGCCTGGAGGTCCCCGCAGACGAGGATCAGGGCCGAGGCCTCCCGGACCTTCCGGGAACGGCCGGTGCAGAGGTAGAGATCCTCCTTCCGGGCCCGGTCCCGGATGATCAGGAACCGCCACGGCTGCAGGTTGTGGTCCGAGGGCGCCAGGGAGGCCTCCCGCACCAGATCCTCCAGGCTCCGGCGGTCCAGCAACAGTCCGTCGGGCTCGAAGGACTGCACGGTGCGTCGGATCCGCAGGGCTTCCCGAACGGTCATCGCAGGCTCCCCGTCACAGGAGGTTGGAGGCCAGTTCGGCCAGTTCCGACCGCTCGCCCTTCTGGAGGGTCACCGTCGCGGCGATCGGGGTCTGCTTGAAGCGCTCGGCCACGAACACCAGGCCGTTGTTCACGCTGTCCACGTAGGGGTTGTCGATCTGGTAGGGGTCGCCCGTCAGCACGATCTTGGTCCCGTCGCCCACCCGGGTGATGATCGTCTTCACCTCGTGGGGCGTCAGGTTCTGGGCCTCGTCCACGATCATGTACTGGTTGGGAATCGACCGCCCCCGGATGTAGGTCAGGGGCTCGACCTCCATCAGCCCCATCTCGATCAGTTCCCGGTAGGACCGCCCGCCCCGCCGGTCGGGCTTCGACAGGCCCATCAGGAACTCCACGTTGTCGTGGATCGGCTGCATCCAGGGGTTCAGTTTCTCCTCCACGTCCCCGGGGAGGTAGCCGATGTCCCGCCCCAGGGGAAAGATGGGCCGGGACACCAGCAGCCGCGTGAAGGTCCCCTCCTCGGCCACCTTCTGGAGGCCCGCGGCGATGGCCAGCAGGGTCTTGCCGGTGCCCGCCTTGCCCACCAGCGTCACCATCTTGATGTCGTCCCGCAGCAGGGCGTCCAGGGCGAAGTGCTGCTCCTTGTTCCGGGGACGGATGCCCCAGACCGGGTCCTTCAGGTCCACGATCCGCATCAGGCACCCTTCCTTGCGCCGCACCCGCACCAGCACCGACTGGGAGGGATTCGCGGGGTTCCGGGCCACCAGGTACTGGTTCTCGAACACCGACGCACCCTCGGGAATCGGCACGGTCTCGCTCCGGAAGAGGCGCTGGATCTCGTCCCCCGAGAGGCCGATCTCCCCGGTGCCGGTGTAAAGTTCCGTGACGTCCCGCTTCTCCTTGTTGTAATCCACCGAGTGGAGGCCCATCGCCACCGCCCGGATCCGGAGATTGACGTCCTTCGTGACGAAGACGACCGGGATCGAGGGCTCCATCTTGCGCAGTTCCAGGGCGGTCCCGACGATCAGACGGTCCATCAGGTGAGACAGGCTGATGTCCTGGTGATAGGGCGCCATGTCCTTCAGGTGGTCCGCCGAGGCGAAGAGCACCCGCAGCTTGCCGCCATCGGGCAGTTCCACGCCCTCCCGCAGGTCGCCCCGCTCCCGGAACCGGTCCAGCATCCGGCTCGCCTGCCGGGCGTTGTGCCCCAGTTCCGACAGTTCCTTCTTGAAGTTGTCGATCTCCTCGATGACGTAGATGGGGATGCAGACGTTGTTGTCGGCGAATCCCAGCAGGGAGTTCGGGTCGTGGAGGATCACGTTGGTGTCGAGCACGAAGTTCTTCTTCATCGGGTCCCCCGCCGCCCCGGGTCCGGGGCGCCTCGCACCGCCTTCAACGACCGCACCCGTAGTGGATGCGGAAGGTCGCCTGGACGTCCCGCTGGCCCCGGACCAGCCGTTCCATCGTGAGGCCCGGCCGCACCTCGAAGTGGTGCAGGCCCGGGGCGACCCGGACCGCAGTCCTGCCCCCGGGGGCCAGCCCGATGACCGGCTGTCCGTCCACCCACAGGGTCAGGTGGATGCCTCCCGCCGGTTCCGGGCACTGGTCGGTCGTGTTCTCGAAGGCCACGGGGATGCCCTCGGCGGCACGGGCCAGGTCCGGCTGGGTGCAGCCGTAGGCCCAGGTCTCCCCGTCCCGGGGCTTCGCCGCGGAGAAGGTCCACTGGCGCCTTCCCCCCGTGAAGACGTCCACGACCAGGGGCCTTTCCGAGGGCAGGGCCGCCTTGCGGGTCTCCCCGGGCTTCAGGGTCCCCGCGGCCATCCCCTGGATGCGGAACTCGGCGTCCTCGGGACGCCCGCAGGATGGGGTCGTGTTGGCCAGCGTCACCGCCACCGACCCCTTCCCCGGGGACGGTTCGGACCGGGGAACCTCCGCCGCGGTCTTGAGCGATCCCCCGGAGCAGCCGACCTCCAGGCGGAACCCCTCCTCCCGGATCGACAGCAGGGTTTCCTCCACCAGGGTTCCCGCGGAGTCGGTGACCAGCACCCGGTGCACCTCACGGGACAAACCCAGGGCCGCCGAGGCCCCCGCGGGCACGGCGATCCGGACGGACTGGCTGCCGCCCGAGACCTGCACCACGAGGTCCCGGGCCTCGCCGCAGGCTTCGCTGCGGTTCGCCACGGTGCCGTTCACCAGGGGAATCTCCGCCGCGACCGGCAGGGCCGCCAGCAGCAGGGTCGTCGCGATGGCGGTCTGGAGGCGCCTTTCCACGATCGCGAAGCATAGTCGGCCGACCGGGACCGGGCAAGGGCAAACCCCGGTCGCCCCCTCCCTGGCAGTCGGGGGTGGCGGTGACGCCGGGCCGCCGTTCCGGCCGCCTCCCCGGGGGGAACGGGCCGTCCCCCCTCGTTTGACCGGTTCCCCGCGGGAAGGGCCCCGTCCGGCCCTTGATCTTCCCGCGCCCCGGCGGTAGAGGCGCCGGCGAGGAGCCCGGTTCGGAGAGCCCCATGGACTTCCTGGGCATGCACGGCGTCGCGGCGGCCGTCCTGATCCTGGCGCTGGTGGTGAGCCTGGGCCTCGCCCTGGGGCACGTCCGGGTGGCGGGGGTCAGCCTGGGCGTCGGCGGGGTCCTCTTCGTCGGACTCGCCTTCGGACACCTCGGCTTCGGCCTCCGGCCCGACCTGCTGGAGTTCGTGCGGGACTTCGGGCTGATCCTGTTCGTCTATGCCATCGGGATGCAGGTGGGCCACGGTTTCCTGGGAAACCTCCGGAGGGAAGGGCTCCGGATGAACCTCCTGGCGGCGGCGGTGGTGCTGCTGGGAACCGGCCTGGCGGCGATGCTGGCCTTCCTCGGCGTGCTGGAGGTCCCGGTGGCCGTGGGGCTCCTGTCGGGAGCCGTGACCAACACCCCGAGTCTCGGCGCAGCCCAGCAGGCCCTCTCGGGGATCCCGTCGGTGCCGCCCGAGGCCTCCCAGTGGACCGGCATGGCCTACGCGGCGGCATACCCCTTCGGCATCATCGGGATCATCGGAACGCTGCTGGCGCTGCGGCGCGTCTTCCGGGTGGACGTGAAGCGGGAGGCGGACCTGTTCCGGCGGGCCCGGAGCGGCGGCGCCGAGCCCCTGGTGACCCGCAACGTCGAGATCACGAACCCCAACCTGGCGGGACGGACGGTCAACGAGGCCCTGGAACTGGCCGGGGGGGGCCTGACCGCAAGCCGGCTCTTCCGGGAGGGGGCCCAGGTCCTGGCGGTCCACGACGTGACGCTGCGGACGGGGGACGTGATCCACGTGATCGGGACCGCCGAGCGGGTCGATCGCTTCCGGACCATCGCCGGGCGGTACAGCGACCTGGACCTTCCCCGGTTGCCCAGCGCGATCTTCATCCGGCGGGTCGTCGTGACCCGGGCCTCCATCGTGGACCGGTCCCTGGAGGACCTGGACCTGGAGGACCGCTACGGCGTGATCGTCACCCGGGTGATCCGGTCCGGGCTGGAATTCACCCCGCCGCCGGGGCTGCGCCTCCAGTTCGGGGACCGTCTGCTGCTGGTGGGGACCGAGGCCACCACGGCCCAGGCCGCCCGGGAACTGGGGGACTCGGTCCAGAGCCTCGATCGCCCCCACATCATCCCGGTCTTCTTCGGAATCGCCCTGGGAGTCCTGGTGGGGAGCATCCCGCTGTCCCTCCCGGGCGTCCCGGCTCCGGTCCGCCTGGGGCTTGCGGGAGGGCCGCTGCTGGTGGCCATCGCCCTGTCCCGGTTCGGCCGGATCGGCCCTTTCCTGTCCTACGTCCCGAACCCCGCGAAGAAGCTCCTGGCCGAGTTCGGCATCGCCCTGTTCCTCTGCTGCGTGGGCCTGCGGTCGGGGGAGCGCTTCTGGGAGGTCCTCCGCGGCGGCCAGGGATGGGTCTGGATGGGATGGGGCGCCCTGATCACCCTGGTCCCCATCGTGCTGGTGGGTATCGCGGCCCGGGTCTTCCAGAAACTGGACTTCGTGTCCATCTGCGGGCTCCTTTCGGGAAGCATGACCGATCCGCCGGCCCTGGCATACGCCACCGACCTCATCGGGGACGACAGCCCCTCGATGGCCTACGCGACGGTCTATCCCCTGGCGATGCTGCTCCGGGTGCTGCTGGCCCAGGTGCTGGTGCTGGTCTTCCTGGGGGGCTAGGAATACAGGGTGCAGGCGTCCAGGAACCGCTGCACGAGCGCCACGGCACCGTTGAACCCCAGGAATGGCACCGGGTAGACCCAGTGCTGCCGGGTCGAGGGGTAGCCCAGCTCGACGACCGGCACCTTGTGCCGCAGGGGTCCGGCCCAGGGGGACGTCCCCACGACCAGGTGGATGGGCCCTCCCTGGGCCATCTCCCGCTCCAGGGCCCGGATGCCGCCGTCCCGGGAGGGTGCCGCCAGGACCTCCGGCCGCAGCGACGGAGGGGCATCCAGCCGGTACAGGATTGACCGGAAGGCCTCGGGGTCGGCGTCGTCCCCGTCGGTCAATCCC
>JAGOKF010000008.1 GCA_017994695.1 Myxococcota bacterium
CGTGCGCGCGGCGCCAGGAAGAAGCGGAAGTCGCTTTCGGGCGACCGGGCGCCCGCGAAGGAGATCCGGAAGCCCGTGTCAGCGCGCACGAACACGTCCCCGTCGACCAGGGGATGGGGCTCCTTCAGGCGCAGGAACAGGCCGTTGGTGCTTCCCAGGTCCTCGACCCGGAGGGAGTCCCCTTCGGGGGTCATCCGCACGTGGCGCGGTGACACCGTGTCGTCCTCGGGGAACGACAGGTCCGCGCCGAATCTCCCGACGACCAGCCCCTGGAGCGGGATGTCCCTGGGGATTGGCGCGCCTCCGCCCCGGGGCAGGCGGACGATCCGGAACCCGCCCACCGCCGGCGGCACCGGAGCGCCGGGCCGGGTCCGGACGCTCGAGATCGGCTGCGGGGCGGGGCGGGCTTCCGACGCTTCCAGGGTCGTCGGACCCGGATCCCCGGCCCGAGGCTCTGGCGCCGGAGCCTGCTCCGGTCCGGGCGCGGCCTGGAGGGTCGATCCGCACTCGGGACAGAACAGGTACTGGGGGTCGAGGACCTTCCTGCAGGATGCACAGTATTTCTGGACGCTCACGGCACTACCCGACAAGGCCACCGACCCATTGTCGAGCCGGACCGGGCGATTGTCAATGCGGCCCGGCCTCGGAAAGCCATCGGATCTCCCGGCGAAGACAGGATGCCCGGCGCCCCCGGAAGACGGCCGGCCGATCCCCCGGCGGGGCCTCCCCGAATGCCCGCTGAAATTCGCGGGACCACCGGTCCAGGGGACAAACCTCCCGGAGGACGCGGTGGGCTTCGGCGGGGGAGGCCCCGGGTCCGATGGCCGGCGCAGGTTCCGAGGCGAATCCTCCTGGGGGTTCGGGGGTCCCGGGAGACGCGGGCAACCCCAGGCGGCGCAACAGGGGTCGCCGGACCTGGAGAATGGCCCGCCATCGCCCCTCCAGGACCGAACCGGCCACATGCGGCGTCGCCCACCGGGCACCCAGGACCCAGAAGATCGGGGGGGACGGCTCGCCGATGAAGACGTCCAGTGCCAGGGCCGGGGCGCTTCCAAGGTCCAGGTGTTCCTCGACGGCCGGCGGATCCAGCACCTCGCCGCGGCTCGTGTTCACCAGCAGGCCGACTCCGCAGCCCCGCAGGCCCCGGAAGACGCGGGCGTCCACCATGCCCCGGGTCGGCCAGGGGCAGGGAGGCCGGGTGGCCGGGACATGGAGGGAGACGACCTGGCACCGGAACAGGTCCTCCATCGTCGTGGAACGGAAGCGATGATGGCTCCGCGCCTCCCGAGGGGGATCGAAGGCGACCCAGGGGATGCCCAGTCGGTCGAGCCTCGCGGCCAGGGCCTGCCCGCACCGGCCGAAACCCCAGATTCCCACCCGGGGCGGGTTCCCGTTCCAGGGGGGCGGGAAGGCCTCCAGGATGGCCGCCACCGCGTAGTCGCCCACGCCGCCCGCGGTGGATCCGGGGGCGAACAGCACCGGGACCGGGTGTCCCAGCCGCGCCTCCAGCCGGGCCACGGCCTCCCGGCGGACATGATCGCGCCCGACCACGGGGGATGCGATCACCTTCAGGCGCCGGGCCTTCCGGAGGAGGGTGTCGTCCACTGGACACGACGAGGGCACGACGATGGCATCGGCGTCCTCCAAGAGGTCCGGATGGGCCACGAGGTCCTGGGAGGGGTGCAGGCGCAGCGACAGTTCCGGGAAGGCTTCCCGGACCCAGGGGATCGAGGGGTCCGCGATCACGACGGGGCTTCTCATCGGGGACCTCCCGGCCCCTCGGGCTCCCTCACGATCGCCGCTTCTTCGGGTCGCCGAAGAGGGCCTCCAGCCGGCTCTTCGCCTCGTCCGCGGTCTTCGGCGAGGCCTTCGCGGGACCTCCCCCGAACATCGCCTCCAGGCTCTTCTTCGCCCGGGATGCCTCGTCGTCCCCCGAGTCGTCCACCGCCTTGAAGGTGAAGTACAGGCAGAAGTTTCCCTCGGCCCGGTCCCGGATGAACTCCCCCTGGTTCTCGGTGCACTGGTTGTGCACGTCCGGGTTCCAGTACTTGCAGTTGTAGCAGCAGTGCAGGTAGGCGTAGCAGCCGGGGCACATGTCGCGCCGGCCGATCTTGACCTCGAAGACCAGTTCCTCCCCGCACTTGTAGCACCGGTAACGGGGTTCCTGCTCCATGAAGAGCCCCTCTCCGCGACAGGCGCCTATTGATACCAGAAAAGGCGGGCGTTTGTCCCGCGGGGGTTCCGTCGGCCGGCCGGCGGGCCGGGAGGGTTCGGGGAAACACCTTGCGAAACCAAAGGATCGACGTCTCTTTGCCCCTCCGATTGGCCGGGCTCTATGCTGTCCCTGGTCCTTCGGGAAGGGAGACCTTCGATGACGACGCTGCCGTTGACCCAGGACATGGTGGAGTTGCGCCTTCCGATTCGGGAGTTCGTCGCCGACGGGGCACCCCGGACGGCGGTGGCCACCCGCATCGGGCCCAACGGCATCGAGATCGAGTGCCCGGAAGCGCCTCCGGGACGATACGCCTGGGTGGGGGTCCTGCTGCCCGACGGGTCCCCGATCAAGGCCCTGGTGGAGGTGATGGGGGTCCTGGGCGGCGGGACGGGCTTGCGCATCCTCGCCCGCTTCAAGCACCTGTTCCCCGCGGACCGCCGGGCTCTCGACCGGGCCCTGGCCGCCCGCATCGCCGCATGACCGTCACGCCCGGGAGGCGACGGCCTCCTGGAACGCCTTCCGGAACCCCTCGAAGGAACGCTCGATCACCGGGTCCGGAACCGCGAAGGAGATCCGGAAGTACCCCGGGAAGGCGAAGCCGGTTCCCGGGGTCACCAGCACCCGGTGCCTGGCCAGGATCTGCAGGAATTCCAGGTCGTCGGGAACCGGGCTCCGGGGGAACATGAAGAAGGTCCCCTCGGGGGAGCGGACCTGGTACCCGATGTCGGAGAGGGCCTCGAACAGGCGATCGCGCTTGGCCTGGTACACCGGGACGTTGGGGCGGTAGTCCCGGATCCGCAGCAGCACTCTCTGCATCAGGGCCGGGGCGTTCACGTAGCCCAGGACCCGATTGCAGAAGGTCGCCGCGGCGAAGATGTCCTCCTGGCCCGGGCAGGCGGGCCCGATGGCCAGGTAGCCGATCCGCTCGCCTGCCAGGGAGAGGCTCTTGGAATGGCTGAATGCCATCAGCGTCGCGTCGTAGTGCCGGAAGGGGCTCGGGTATTCCCGGCCGTCGAACAACAGGCGACGGTAGGGTTCGTCGCTCAGCAGATAGATGGTGCGGCCGTTGGCCTCGGATCGCCGCCGGAGGAGGTCCCCGATCCCCTGGAGCACTTCCGGAGGGAACAGCCGGCCGCTGGGGTTGCAGGGGCTGTTCAGGATCACGGCCCGGGTTCTTTCCGAAAGGCGCCGGTCCAGGTCTTCCAGGTCCGGCAGGAAGTCCTCCCGGGTCGGGGAGACCACCGGCACCCCGGAATGGTTCCGGATGTAGAAGGCATACTCGGGGAAGAAGGGGGCGAAGACGACCACCTCGTCTCCCGGGTCCAGCAGGGACTTCAGCAGCACGTTCAGGGCCCCCGCCGCACCCACCGTCATCACGACATGCCGGGCCTCGAAGGGGACACCCAGTTCCCCTCGCAGGTCCTCGGCCACCCGCTCCCGGACCTCGGGGAAGCCGCTGTTGGGCATGTAGGCATGGATCCCCGGTCGGACCTCCCGGGCCGTCTCCTCGAGGGCCTCCTGGAACTCCGGGGGCGGGTCCACGTAGGGGTTGCCCAGCGTGAAGTCCTGGACGTTCTCCTGGCCGTACCGCGCCTTCAGGCGGTTGCCTTCCTCGAACATCCGGCGGATCCAGGACCCACGGGTCATGTCCTCTGCGATGCCGCGACTGATGTGCATGGGGAATCCTCCTCCCGGTCAGGGCGTTCGTATCGCAGGACACCCTCTGGATGCAACGTCAATCCGCCGACCGGTGCCGGGAGGCGATGGCGTCCGCCAGGGCATCCACGGCCGCCAGGGCATCCTCCCTGGGGAGGCCCTTGCAGGCCACCCCTGGCAGGAACTCCACCTTCCATCCCGACAGGATCCCCTGGAGTTGTTCCTCCAGGCGCCCGCCCCAGGAGAAGGAGGACATCATGGCGACGTGGCGCGCCTTCGGCTTCAGCAGGGACGCGGTGTAGGCCGCCTGCTGGACCAGGGGATGCAGGCCGTTCAGCACCACCGGGGATGCAAAGACGACGGTCATCGGGTCCACCAGGGCCATCGCCAGGGCCCCGAGGTCGGTCACCAGGAGGTTCGCCGGGGTCGCGGGAATCTTCCGGGAAGCCAGGGAGGCCACCAGGCGATCCACCAGCCGACCGGTGCTGCCGTGCATCGAGACGTAGGGAATCAGGACGGCGTTCCGGGGCGGGGCCGAGACCCAGCGGCTCCAGATGTCCACGATGAAGGCCGGATCGGGGTGCATGGGCCCGTGGGAGGGACAGATGAGCGACAGGCCCAGGCCGGAGACCCGCTGGAGGTGTTTCGCGATCTGGCCCCGGAACGGCATCATGATTTCGGCATAGTAGCGCCTGGCCGGTTCCAGCAGGCGGTCGGCGTCCACCACCAGTTCGGGCGTCGCCAGGTGGGACCCGAAGAAGTCGCAGGAGAACAGGATCCCCTCCTCGGGCAGGTGGGTGACCATCGTTTCGGGCCAGTGGACCCAGGGCATGTGAAGGAAGCGCAGGGTCCGGTCCCCCAGGGACACCTCCTCCCCATCGGCGACCGGCCGGAGGCGGTCGCCCGGGACCGGGAGAAGGTCCTGCAGGAAGGTGGCGCAACGGGGGGTGCACAGCACCCGGGCCTCGGGGAAGCGTTGCAGCACCGCCGGCAGGGCGCCCGAGTGGTCCTGCTCGGCATGGTGGGCGACGACGTAATCCACCCGGTCCACCTCCGCGAGCTGGCCGAGGAGTCGGTCCGCGAAGGCCCCGTCCACGGTGTCCAGCAGCGCCGTGGCCCGGGAACCCCGGACCAGCCAGGCGTTGTAGGAGGTGCCCTCGGGGGTCGGCACCAGGGCGTCGAACCAACGGCGGTCCCAGTCCATCGCGCCCATCCACCAGATGCGATCCCGGATTTCACGCGGTTCCATCGTCGCCTCCTCCTTGCGGAAGACCGTCTCTACAGGTCCAGGAAGGCCTGGACGCTCTGGGAGTCCCCGATCAGGACCAGCACGTCCCCCTTTCCCAGGTGGTCGTCTGGACGGGGCAGCCGGATCACGTCGAATGCCTCTTCCGGGGAACGGGCCTCCGGCGCCTCGGGCTTCGGCCTCTTGATGGCGATGACGTTCAGCCGGTAGCGCTGGCGGAGGGCCAGTTCCTGGATGCTCTTTCCGACCATCGCGGGAGGGGCGGTGACCTCGATGATCTCCTGTCCCGTGGACAGGCGAATCCGGGCGTGGACGTCCGGGGCCAGGATCTCGTCGGCCAGGCGGAATCCCATCTCCTCCTCGGGGTCGATGGTCCGTTCGGCCCCCACGGTCGCCAGCACCTGGGCATGCAGCGGCGAGTGGGATCGGGCGATGATGTGGGGGACGCCGGCCTGCTTCAGCAGCGCGGTGACGAGGATCGAAGATCCCATGTCCTCCCCCACCGAGACCACCACCACGTCGCAGGCCAGCAACCCCGAGGCTCGGAGGGTCTCCACGTCCATCACGTTGGCCCGCAGGGCCCTGGTGACGTGGTCCCGGACCATCAGGACCGGTTCCTCCTCCCGGTCCACCGCCACGACGTCCACCCCCGACCGGGCCAGGGCCATCGCCACCGATCGCCCGAACAGCCCCAGGCCGACGACACCCACGGTTCGAAGGGCCATCCTCTGCCTCCCTGAACGGCTATCCCACCAGCACCCGGCCTTCCGGGAAATGCACGGAGGCCCTGGGCTTCTGGCCCAGGGCCGTCACCAGGGTCAAGGGCCCGACCCGCCCCAGGAACATCAGGCCGACCAGCAGCAGTTTCCCCCACGGATCCAGCAGCGGGGTGGCCCCGAGGCTCAGGCCGACGGTGCCGAAGGCGCTGACCGCCTCAAAGACCAGGTGCGATCCCGGGATGTCCGCCTGGGTCCAGACCAGGCCCCCTGCGGCCAGCGTCGTCACCGCGAAGGACAGCAGGGTCACCACCCCGGCCTTCTGGAAGGTCCGGAAGGGGAGGGATCTCCCCATCACCTCGATGGCCTCCTGTCCCCGGAGCATGCTCCGCAGCGAGAGGAGCAGCACCGCCACGGAGGTCGTCTTGATCCCTCCGCCCGTCCCGCCTGGGCTGGCGCCGATGAACATCCACAGGAGGTAGACCAGCAGGGCGGCCCGGGAGGTCCGGGCCATGTCCACCACGTTGAAGCCCGCAGTCCTGGCCGTCACCGACTGGAAGAACGAGGCCCACAGGCGTTGGTCCAGCGACAGCCCCGCCTGGGCGCCGTCCCAGTCGGTCAGCATCAGGATCACCGTTCCCAGCACCAGCAGGAGGACGGTCATGCGGCCCGCCAGCCGGGCATGGAGAGGCAGCCGCAGGCGCAGGCGATGCCGCTGCCAGGTCCAGTGGCGCCGGGAGAACAGCGCCAGGAACACCGGGAAGCCGAGTCCGCCCAGGATGATCAGCCCGGCAACCGGCAGGATCACGGCCGGGGCGTCCAGGAAGCCCGTCAGGCTGGACGGGAAGGTCGAGAAACCGGCGTTGCAGAAGGCCGAGACCGCGTGGAACAGCCCGTGCCAGAGCGCTTCGCCCCACTCCAGATCCAGGTTCCGCCGGAAGGCCGCCGCCAGGCACAGGGTCCCGATTCCCTCGAAGGCCAAGGTCATGCCCAGGATCGATGCGAGGTTGGTGCCGGTGGTGACGGCGCCTTCCTCGTCTACCAGGTTCTGGGCCAGGGACCTCCCCCGAACGCCCAGGGAGCCGCCCGCGATGGCCTGGAAGGCCGCCAGGGAGAGGGTCATGATGCCCAGACCCCCGGCCTGGATCAGGAGCAGGAGCACCACCTGCCCGAAGTGGCTGAGGGTCGGGAGGGCGGGATTCGCCCCGGGGGCTGCCGAGACGTTGATGGCGGACAGACCCGTCACGCAGAGGGCCGAGGTCGCGGTGAACAGGGCGTCGATCCAGGGGAGTCCCCGGAGGTCGATGGTCGCCCGGGGCAGCGCCAGCATCACGGTGCCGACCACGATGCCCCCGGCGAAGGACACGAGGGTGCCCATCGCCGGATTCCGGAACAGGAGGTCCAGGGTCCGCTGTCCCAGGCCCGTGGAACGGAACAGGGACCCGACCAGAAGGAGGGTCCGAAGGGTTCCGAGAATCGCGAATGCCGAGGGCACCGGGATCGACCAGGCCATCAGCACCAGCAGAACCCCGTCGGGGATGCACCGGCGGAGGTACCGCATCCGGTGCACCGCCTGGTACAGCCGCAGGGCGTGGTGCAGCAGCGAGAGGGCCACGGAGGTCGCGGCCGAGGCGTAGAGGGCTCCGACAGCCAGCGGATGGCGCCAGAGCAGAAGCCCCTCCACCGTCAGCACCACGCCCAGGAAGATCAGGGCGACGGATCCCGTCCAGAGGGCGGATCGGCGCAGCTGGTCCGGCAGATCACCTGGATAGGGGATCCATCTCATGGCGACGGCGTCCGCGGGGGATGGGGGAACCGGCGACACCTCTGGGAAAGGATCCCGCGGTCCCTTGGACTTCGCCTGGAAACTCCGTGGAGAACGGTCACCAGGGCATCTCCGCCGCGGGATCCTTCCGGGAGGCGAATGCTACCACCTCCAGGCCCGGTCGTCGATCCCCGATCCGGCCTCCGTCTGGAATCCAGGGCGGTGGACTGCCATAATCATTCGGGGGTTGGACCGGCGGGAGAACAGGGCAGTGGGCGATTTCCGGGCAGACTGGATGGAGATCACGAATCGCCTGCTGGAACGGCTGGGCCAGGGGAAGATCGGGGGAGTTCGGGCCGAGGACCTCGAGGTCATCGAGGACGTCCTGGCGTCGGGATTGCGGGCCGTTCCCGCCCTGTTGGAGTCCAGGGAGAGGATTGCCAAGACGGCCGGTCGCAGCGGGGACCCGGCCCTGGCCGCGTGGCTGCGAGGAATCTCCGGCACGGCAATGAGGACCGTGGGCCCCGGCCCCCTGGTCCGGGCCATCCGGGCGATGGAACGGGCCGTCTTCCAGGAATCGGTCCCCAATTCGAGCGTCCAGAGGTGGCGGGAGCAGATCCAGGAAGGGTTCCTCCGGCTCCTGGTTTCCCTGGCCGAGGCGATGCAGGGGGGCGGAGGAAACCAGGGGTCCTCCGAGGTTCGGGAGGGATTCGGCGGCCTCGCTCCCGAGGGAATGGACCCGGAACGGCTCCTGGGAGTGCTGGATTCCCTGGGGAATCCCGTCTTCCTGCTGGGACCGGACCTCCGGGTGAACTGGTGCAACCAGGCGGCCTGCTGGATGTTCCGGGGAGGGACCATGCCCTGGAACGGCGGGGTCGGTCCGGCGCCGGCCATCGTGGACATGGTTCCCGAGATCCCGGTGGTCCTGGCCGCGATGGAGCAGGGGGGGCAGGCCGAGGCCAGCCTGGAACGGCGGATCGAGACCCGCCATGGCCCCCGGCATTTCCACCTCCGGATCCGGCGCCTGGCGAGCCCCGAGGGCCGGGAGAGCGGCCGGATCGTGGTGATGACGGACCTCTCCCGGCATCTCGAGATGGAGAAGGTCCTGCGCCAGGCCCGGACCCGGCTCGAAGAGAAGGTCCAGGAACGGACCGAGGAACTGGAGCGGCTGAACCAGGCGTTGCTGGACGAGGTCCGGGAACGGAACGAGACCGAGGCGATCCTGCGGGAGAGCGAGACCCGGTGGCGATCCCTGGTGGACCTTTCCCCAGACGGGGTGATGGTGATCCAGAAGGACCAGGTGGTCTTCCACAACCAGGCGGCCGCCCGGATCCTCGGGATTCCCAGGGAGGCGGGCTCCCGACCGTCCGTGATCGATTTTGTCCATCCCGACGACCGGGAGGAGATGGCCCGGCAGATCGCCGGGGAAATGCAGGGAGAGGTCCTCCGGGAACGCCGGGAGGTCCGCTTCGTGGATCGGGCCGGCCGGGTGATCGAGGTCGAGACGGCCTCCTCCAGCGTCGTCTGGAGGAAAGAACCGGCGATCCAGATGGTGATCCGGGACGTCCGGGACCAGAGACGGATGCTCCGGGAGGCACAGCAGCGGGCGAGGGCCTACGACGCCATCCTGGAGGCCAGGGATCGCCTGGCCCAGGGGGACTTCCGCACCGCGGGCGGGGAGGTGGCGCGCTGCCTCGGGAGGGCCCTCGGGTCCTTCCGGGTCTTCTACTGGGTTCCCGGCGCGGGGCCAGACGGCTACACGCTGGGGGGGACCTACGAGTCCTCCGACTCGGGGGAGGAGGTGGCCGGCGATCTGCGCGGGATGCCGCCCGAGGCCCTGCCGTGGATCCGCCGGGCGGTGTCGGCCGGGCAGGCCCTGGGGATCCAGAACTGCTCCGAGCGTGCCGGGTGGCCGCGGGAGTGGGTCGCGCACGCCCGGAGCGCCCTGATCTGTCCGGTCCGGCACCAGGATCGGGTGTTCGGGGTGGCCCTCTGCCTGTTCCAGGAGGAGGCGGACTGCACGGAGGGGCACCTCCGCCTGGTTCGAACCATCGGGGGATACCTGGGAGCCGTGCTGGAGAACCTCTGGATGTCCCGGCGCTTCCGGGAGGCCGAAGCCCGGTTCCGATCGATCTTCGAGAACGCCCTGGAGGGGATGTACGCCTGCACCCCGGATCACTGCCTGATCGCCGTGAACCCGGTTCTGTCCCGGATCCTGGGCTACCCGGACCCGATGGCGATGATGATCGCCCCGGAGGACTTCCGGCGGAGGATCCATGTCGACCCGGCCCGGAGAGAGGCGTTCCTCCAGGAACTCCAGGAGAAGGGCCAGGTGATGGGATTCGAGTACCCGGCCCGGCGGGCCGACGGGAAGAAGGTCTGGGTGTCGGAAACGGCCTGGACCATCCGGGACGACCAGGGGAATCCGGTCCGGTACGAGGGCGTGATCGAGGACGTCAGCCGGCGCCGGGAACTGGAGGACCAGCTGCTCCAGTCCCAGAAGCAGGAGGCCCTGGGGAGGCTGGCGGGGGGGATCGCCCACGACTTCAACAACCTGCTGACCATCATCCTCGGGTATCTGGGCCAGGTCCTCGAGGACGGGACGATGCCCCGGCCGGTGGCTTCCTCGCTCCGGGAGGTCGAGCAGGCCGCCCTCCGGGCCGCACAGCTGACCCGGCAACTGCTCATTTTCGGTCGGAGCCAGCCCTCGGAGCCCCGGGCGGTCGAACTGACCGGGGCGGTCCGGGGCCTGGAGGGGCTGTTGAGACGGCTCCTCGGGGAGCACATCCTGCTGGAGATGCGGGTCGCCGAGACGCAGCTGTGGGCCCGGCTCGACGGGGGTCAACTGGACCAGGTGCTGATCAACCTGGCGATCAACTCCCGGGACGCGATGCCGAAGGGGGGACGCCTGGCCATCGAGGCCGGGCCCCGGGTGCTGCTGGGCCCGCAGGAATTCCACGACACCGTGATCGGGCCGGGGACCTACGGCGAGATCCGGGTCACGGACACGGGAACGGGAATGGAGCCGGAAGTCCTGGCCCGGATCTTCGAACCCTTCTTTTCCACCAAGAAGCCGGGCCAGGGTTCGGGCCTGGGCCTGGCCGTCGTGTACGGGATCGTGCGGAAGAGCGGCGGGGTCATCCGCTGCGAGAGCGAGCCGGGGAAGGGCACCACGATGCGGATCCTGCTGCCCCTGGTGCCGCCGGGCGAGGAGTCGGCCACGGGAGCCGCGGCGGCCCCGGAGGCACGTCACCAGGGATCGGCGAAGGTGCTGCTGGTGGAGGACGAGGGCGCCGTCCGGGAGTTCATCCGGATGACGCTGGAGCAGGCCGGGTACTACGTCATCGTGGCCTCCGACGCCGGGGCGGCCAGACAGAGGCTGGAGGAGGAAGGGGTGGTCCCGGACCTCCTGGTCAGCGACCTCGTGATGCCCGGGGAAGGCGGCCAGGACCTCGCCCGTTCCCTGCGGCGGGTCTGGCCCCGGCTGCCCGTGCTGTTCATCAGCGGCTACTCCCCCCTGGACGTGGTGGATCCCGGAGAGGAGGAGGCCTCCTGGGCGTTCCTCCAGAAGCCGTTCCAGAGGAGACAACTGCTGGCCAGGGTCGATTCCCTGCTGGCCACGCGGGGGGAGGACTCCGGCGGTCCCTGATCCCCGGGCGGACACGGCATCAGGCGAGCAGGCGTGCCATCCCGTCCGCCAGGAACATGCCCCGATCCGTGGGGATCAGGCGGTCCCCCCGGCGGCGGACCAGGCCCCGGGCGACCAGCCGGTCCATCCGGGACCGGGCGACTGCGGAATCGCCAAGAACCGACGCCGGGACGCCCTCCAGGGAACGGAGTCCGAGCATCAGCACCTCCAGGCGGCTCCGTTCGGGAGTCAGGGGGTCCTCCATCACGGTGGGAAGGAGGCCCTGGTCCAGTCGCCCCGCCCAGTCCTCCAGGGATCTCGCGTTCTGCCATCGCCGAAGACCGTCGAAGGAGTGGGAGCCGGGACCCAGCCCCAGCACCGGCACCCTGCGCCAGTAGCGGCGGTTGTGGCGGGACCGGTACTCCTCGCCGAGGGCGTAGTTGGAGACCTCGTAGTGCAGGTAGCCCGCCATGCGAAGCCGGTCCGACGCCGCGTGGTACAGGCGCGCCAGCAGGGCGTCGGATGGCAGGCGAACCGTGCCCGCGGACACGGATCGGGCCAGGGGGGTGCGTGCCTCGGGGGTCAGGGCATAGACGGACAGGTGCTCGGGCCGGAACGCGATCACCTCGTCCAGGGTCTCGATCCAGTCGGCGACGCCCTGGCCGGGGATCCCGAACAGCAGGTCGATTCCAAGGTTGTCGAAGCCCTGGTCCCTGGCCAGGCGCATCGCGAGGCGCGCCCTTGCGGCATCGTGGCGGCGGCCCAGCAGGGCCAGGAAGTCGTCCCGCAGGGCCTGGACCCCCAGGCTCAGGCGATGGAACCCGAGGTTCCGCCACCCCTCCAGGCGTTCCTCGGTGACGTCCTGGGGGTTCGCCTCGATCGTCCATTCCCCGGCGGCATCGAACGGCAACGCGTCCCGGAGTCCCCGGACCAGTCGGGAGAGGAGAGGAAGGGGCAGGAGGCTCGGAGTGCCGCCGCCCAGGTAGAAGGTCCCGAGGGGATCCCACCCGCGCGATCGCATGCGGGCCTCCCGCAGCAGGCCCTCGACGTAGCGGGGCATCCGGTCCAGGCGGGTCCCCGAGGGGAAGGCGCAGTAGCGGCAGCGGGACTCGCAGAAGGGGACGTGGACGTAGAGCCCGGGAGCCTCCCGGGGCCGATCGTCACTCGTCATCCCGGGACTTCAGCACGGCGATGAACGCCGATTGCGGGATTTCCACGTCGCCCACCACCTTCATGCGGCGCTTTCCGGCCTTCTGCTTTTCCAGCAGCTTGCGCTTCCGGGTGATGTCCCCGCCGTAGCACTTCGCGGTGACGTCCTTCCGGAAGGGGGCGATGGTCTCCCGGGCGATGATGTGGCCACCGATGGCCCCCTGGATGGGGATCTTGAACTGCTGCCGGGGGATTTCGTCCTTCAGGCGCTCGCAGGCCTGCACCGCCCGCTCCCGGGCCCGATCGCGGTGGACGATCATCGACAGGGCATCCACGCGTTCCCCGTTCACCAGGATGTCCAGTTTCACCAGGTCCGAGGGGCGATAGTCCAGCAGTTCATAGTCGAAGGACCCGTAGCCCTGAGTCAGGCTCTTCAGGCGGTCGTAGAAGTCGAAGATCGCCTCGGCCAGGGGCATGTCGAACCGCAGTTCCACCCGTCCCGGCGAGGGGTAGTGGATCTCCTGGTTGACGCCCCGGCGCTCCATGCAGAGGCGCATCAGGGACCCCAGGTAGCGTTCCGGGGTCAGGATCGTGGCCCGGATGAAGGGCTCCTCGGCGCGTTCGATCCGCGCCGGGTCGGGGTAGTGGGCGGGATTGTCCACCTCGATCGTCCGCCCGTCGGTCAGCGTGAAGCGGTAGATCACCGACGGGGCCGTCAGGATCAGGGACTGACCGTATTCCCGTTCCAGCCGTTCCTGGACGATCTCCAGGTGCAGGAGCCCCAGGAATCCGCACCGGAATCCCTGGCCCAGGGCCGCCGAGGAGTCCTTCTGGTAGACCAGGGCCGCGTCGTTCAACTGGTACTTCTCCAGGGCCTCGGCCAGGGCCTCGTAGTCCTCCGACGACACGGGATAGAGGCTGCTGAAGACCACGGGCTTGAACTCCCGGAACCCCTTCAGGGGGGCCTCGGCCGGGCGGCCCGCCAGGGTGATGGTGTCCCCGACGTGGGTGTCGGCGATGGACTTGACCCCGGCGATCAGGTAGCCCACCTCTCCGGCCCGCAGAACGGGCCGGGGTTCCCGGCGGATGCGGAAGACCCCGACCTCCTCCACCCGGAAGGTCTTGCCTCCGGCCATCATCCGGATGGTGTCCCCCGGGCGCACCTCGCCATCGAAGACGCGCACCGAGGCGACGGCTCCCCGGAAGGGGTCGTAGAAGGCGTCGAAGATCAGCGCCCGGAGCGGGTCTTCCAGGCGGCCCCGGGGCGGCGGGACGTGGCGCACGATGGCGTGCAGCAGGTCATCGATCCCGATTCCCTGCTTCGCCGACACCAGCAGGGCTCCGTCCGACGGGAGCCCCAGTTCCTGCTCGATCTCGGCCCGGGTCCGGTCCACGTCGGCCGAGGGGAGGTCGATCTTGTTGATGACGGGGAGGATTTCCAGGTCGTGCTCCAGGGCGAGGTAGAGGTTCGCCACGGTCTGAGCCTGGACCCCCTGGGAGGCGTCCACCACCAGCAGCACCCCCTCGCAGGATGCCAGGGCCCGGCTCACCTCGTAGGTGAAGTCCACGTGCCCCGGGGTGTCGATCAGATTCAGTTCGAAGAGCCGTCCCTCGGCGTCCGTGAAGGGGAGGTTGCAGGTCTGGGTCTTGATCGTGATCCCCCGCTCCCGCTCCAGGTCCAGGCTGTCCAGGATCTGGTCCCGGAAGTTCCGGTCCTCCACCACCCCGCAGTGCTGGATCAACCGGTCGGCCAGCGTGGACTTGCCGTGGTCGATGTGGGCGATGATGCTGAAGTTCCGGACGTTGTCCACGGGCGCTCCCCGCCACCGGTTCGGGCGCCGCAAGGATGGACGGGGGCAGGATTCCTGTCAAGGAGCGGTGCAGGCCGTCCAGGGGGTCTCGGGGGCGCAGGCCCAGGTGCCCGAGCCGCACGAGGCGTAGGCGATCAGGGACCGGTCGCAGGACGAGTACCATCCCTCGGACCTGGTCCCGATCTGCTGGCAGAGGGCGGTGCAGCCCTTGCAGGTCTGCTGCACGATGGGCTTGCCGGTGCAGGGGTTGACCCACGCCTGTTCGAGAGTCGGGCCGACCACGCATTCCGGCACGCAGGCCGCCTCGGGGACGTCGCAGGCGCAGAAGGGGACCTCCCGGCCTCCGTTGCAGACGAAGAAGCCCGGCTTGTCCTCGATGGAGCACCGGGTGCCGACGCAGGTGTCGGCGCCGAGGGGGACGCAGTTGCGTCGCGGTCCGCACCGGGCGAAGGCGATCAGGCCGAAGTCGTCCCGCCAGCCCTCGCTTCGCGTGCCGATGGCGGTGCACAGGGGAGGGAGGTTCGGGATGCACGGGGGGTCCTTCCGCAGGGACTCCTGGGTGCAGGGATTCCACCAGATGCCCGTCCCGGAGCCGTCCTCGAGTTCCTGACACAAGGGCTGGCAGGAGAGATCCTGCTCGCAGACGCACCAGTCCATCCGGCTCCCGTCAGGGCAGGGAAGGGCGTCCGTGTTCCCGGGCTTGCAGAGCGTGGGACACCGCCATTCCGGGTGCTCGACGCAGGCGATTCCCTCGGGGGTGCAGGAACAGAGGGGCACCATCGACCCGTCGGGACAGGCATACCGGGTCGGTTCGTAGCCGGAGCAGTCGCAGCGGCAGGCCCCCTCGGCGGAGCAGAAGGTCTTGGAACATCCCGGCACCTTGCCTTCGCAGTCGCCGTCCTGGCCGCAGTCCCGGCACGCGCAGACCAGGCATCCACGGGAATCCCGGGCGAACCCGAATTCGCACCAGAGCGTGCAGGAAACGGGTTCGCAGCCGTCCTCGACGGCCCCGTCCGAGGGGGTGTCGGATCCTTCCTCTCCGTCCTCCCGGGCCGGGTCGGCCGGAGTGTCCGGTAGGTGCGGCACGTCCTCCGGGACGTCGGGCGTCGCCGCTTCCCCCGAAGAATCCCCTGGGGATGCGTCGGCGGCTCCGTCGGGGAACCAGGGATCCGAGGCGGAGTCCGACCCCTGGGAATCGAGTTCCGTGCCGGTCCCGGTGTCCCCCGACAGGGGGAGTTCGGGGAAGGGCTGGACCTTCGTGCTGCACGAGGCCAGCACCAGGGCCCACGCCAGGATTCGTGCCTTCATTCCCTTCCTCCCGGAGATCGCCGTGGAATATTCTAGCGCCTTGCAGACGATTCCTCATTCCGGCGGCCGCCGGGACTGCCGGGACGGGCCGGTGCGCACGGATCTCGCCGTCCCGGCGAGGCCCGGGACCCCGGGGGCTTGCCCGGGCGTGACGGCTGCGATAGCGTCAAGGCCTCCACCCGGGAGGAATGCCATGAAGAACCTCACCTGGGACGAGGCGATCGGGCTCGCCTCTCCCCATCCCTATGCCCTGCTGTGCACCGTCGGGGCCTCCGGGAGGGCCAACCTGATGGGAATCGGCTGGTGGACCATCGTGTCGTGGAATCCGCCCCAGGTGGCCGTCTCGGTCGGCCGGGGACAGTTCAGCCGGGAGTGCCTGGACGAGGTGCCCGAGTTCACGCTGAACCTGCCTTCCGAGGACCAGGCCCGGGGGGCCTGGATCTGCGGGACGGTCAGCGGCCGGGAAGGGGACAAGTTCGCCCGGTCGGGCCTGAGGGCCCTGCCCTCCGTCGAGGTCCGGCCCCCGCGGGTCGAGGGGGCGACGGTGGTCTTCGAGTGCCGGGTGGTCCGGCAGATCGAGACCGGGGACCACGTCCTCTACCTGGCGGACGTGGTGGCGATCTCGGGCAGCCCGGATCATCCCCGGCACCTGTACAGCATCCACTACCACCGGCTGGTGAGCCTGGACGGGAACCTCCAGGGCAACTGGGACCTGCCGGTGGCGGAGGGAGGAGGTTCCTGAGGCCAGGGGTGTTCCCAGGGACGGGAACGGGCGGTTTCGGGCGGATGGAGGAGGGAAGGAACATGAACGGCATTCCTTGGAACTGGCTGGCGCCGGGCCGCGAGCGGGGGGCATGGATGGCCGGAGCCGGGATGATTGCCCTCTGTGCCGGAAGCAAGGCGGTGGCCCTGGGGCTTTTCGGCCGGGGGGTGATGGAGATCGAGAAGGCCTGGCGGGAGGCCCATCCGGACTTCTCGGGCGGCCTGGCGGAACGCTGGCGGGAGGCGGTGACCTTCTACGAGGCGACCCACCGGAATCCCACCAACCGGGCGCTCCACATGGCGGGGATTCCGCTGATCCTGGGCGGGGTCGCGGGGCTGCTGGCGTGGCCGCGCTACACGGCGCCCTGGTGGGTTTCCAGCGGGGCGTTCGTGGCCGGGTGGGCGATGAACCTGGTGGGCCACGCGGTCTTCGAAAAGAACCGGCCGGCCTTCGCCGACGATCCCCTGTCCTTCCTGGCGGGGCCCGCCTGGGACCTCCGGCAGTGGGCGGCGTTGGCGGGGAGCCGGAAGGCGCCGCAAGCCGCCTGACAGCCCCCATTTCCCCGGTCGGGGAAATGTTCGGGGGTCACAGGGAATCGCGGACCAGCCACAGGCGCCACCAGGCCTCCCCGGTCGTTCCCGGCAGGAGGCCTTCGGCACGCTCCCGTTCCAGCACCAGGGCCCCGAAGAAGCGCGCCTGGGAATCCAGGTCCACCGACACGCCCTGGGCCACGTCGAACCGGGACGGGGGGAACCGGGCGAGGGATCGGGGGAGGATTTCCCGGACGGACCATCCGGCATCCTTCCGGATCGCCAGGCGGGGCCCTCCCGCCGAGGCGGCGTTGATGCCGGCCGAGGGGAGGCGCGCGAGATCCAGCCACGACATCCACCATCGCCCGGCCGACGTGGCGAAGACCCTGGGGGCGGCGCCGGTCCAGCGGTCCGTGTCCCCGCGCCAGGTGCCGTTGCGGTCCGCCACCGTCTCCCGCTGCCAGGTCGATCCGGAGGGACGAAAGGCGAGGTCCGCCCGGAGGTACTGCCAGAGTCCGCCCTCCAGCGCCTCGACGTGCCGGTGGGCCAGCAGGGGGATGTCGTAGGAACCGAGGGCCAGGTGCACCGCGTCCAGGATCACCCCCTCGCCCGTCCGGGCCATGGCCGTTTCCGTCCGCCAGGCCCGGTCCCGCAGGGTCGCCCAGGCCAGCCCGTCGTCCCCGGCGACGGCCACGTGCAGCGATCCGTCGGCCCCGAAGGCGAAGGAGACCCGGTCGAGGTCGTCGAGGAACGGAGCCGGCGGCACCCGGGTCACGGTCCATGCTCCCTGGAGCAGGCGGAGGTGGACCAGCGGTGTTCCCAGGGCACCCAGGTCCGCCCGGACCAGCAGGTCGAGGCCCCCCTGCCGGTCCTCTCCGGTGGCGACGGGGTCCATGCGGGTCGGGTCGGCCCCGAGAGGGGTTCCAAGGTCCCAGAGCACCGGTGCGGGAGCCATCGTCCCGTCGGGCCGCGGGACCCACTGGATCAGGCGCGGTTCGTCGTCGGCCAGGCGCCAGACCCGGGGTTCGCAGGACCCTTCGGAGAAGGTGATCCAGGCGCCGATGGGGGGAGGATCGGACCGGCCGATGGTTCCGGCCAGGTACCATCGCGGCCCCGGGGTCGCGTCCCAGGGCGTGGCCTGCTGCAGGACCAGGCTGTAGTCCCAGGTCCCGTCGGGTCGCGGCTTCAGGTTCCGGAAGACCCAGGCCAGGGTGCCGCACGGCGAGACCCGGAGGGGCCGCAGGAAGCCCCCCCGGGGATCCAGTGGCATCCTCGGGTCCCCTTCAAAG
Source organism: Myxococcota bacterium (assembly GCA_017994695.1). Classification (GTDB taxonomy): domain Bacteria; phylum Myxococcota_A; class UBA9042; order DTJE01; family DTJE01; genus JAGOKF01. The sequence continues at coordinate 18,077 of JAGOKF010000008.1, forward strand.
GAGCCCCGATCGTCGGGGATCAGGGCCTCCATCAGCAGCAGGGGTTCCCGGGACTGGGGCGGGATGTCGGGTTCCGCGGCGTCCGTCCGGTTCCCGTCCGGGCCGGGGTCCTCCCCTCCGGGAACTTCGGTGATCTCGGTCGGTCCCGGGTCCCAGGGGCCTGGATCGGGGGCCGGGGAACCGTTCGTCCCGCAGCGGGAGAACCACCCGATCGCGACCAGCAGGAGCAGGAGTCGCCGCGTCATGGGCACCTCCGCCGGCCTCAGGGAGGCGTCATCGCCACTTCCGGGGGGACGAGGTGGCGGCCTCCCTTCGAGAAGAAGACCGCCAGCCCGTTCCCGAAACTCTTCAGCACCAGGTCCTGGCCCTCCTGGAGGGTCCCGGGACCGAGGTCCAGGACCAGGATCTCCCCGTAGGCCCCTTTCAGGGTCGTCGGGGCGTGGATCCAGGACAGGACTCCCCGGTGGTCCTGGCGCGACGGGGGGAGGTCCCCGGTGGCGACAAGCCGTCCGTCCCACCAGGCCTCCATCCGGGACCCTGTCTCAAGGTCCGATCCGGTCTGGGGCATCCGCGGGTCGTAGGCCGAGAACTCGCCGACCAGTTGGTACCGGCCCCTGCGTTCCCGGATTCCCCCCAGGTCCCAGAGGTAGAAATGGACCGCGCAGGTCCCCTCGCACCAGCAGGCGCTGGCCGTGCATCCTCCGGTGCCCTCCACCCAGGTGTTCCAGGGGTTCAGGAACAGGCGGCCGGTCCCCGGGAGGGGATCCCCGCCGTCGGACACCAGGTAGAGGGCATTGCGGGCCACGGGGATCCCGGCGGCCCAGGCCTCCGCCTCCAGCAGGTAGACCCCCCGATCCTCCGGGAAGGCTCCGTCGGCTGGCGGGAGCGGGGTCACGCCCGGTCCGCAACGGTTCCCCTCGACCTCCCACGCCCGGACCTCCCGCGGATCGTCCCGTGCCCGGATCCGGAACGCGACCCGGTCGATGACCGTCTCCCGGAGGGTCGAGAAGGCCACGGGGATCGAGAAGGCGCTTCCGGGAGCCCCCGCAAGGCCGGGGTCCTGGCCCAGCGCCAGGTAGGACTCCCCGAAGAGATCCTGCAGGGACAGGCCCATCTCGTCCAGCCCGAAGTCCTTGGCCCTCCGGTCGAAGGTCCGCAGGCCGTTGCGTTCCCACTCGACGTCGTACGCCTGGGTGAAGACGTACCCCGCCAGGGAGGGACTGGACCGGAGGACGTTCAGGATGCCGTGGAAGAGCCAGCCGTGGTCCCCCCGGGTGTCGTCGGCCCCCAGTCCGCCGAACTCCGTGTTCAGGAAGGGCTGTCCGGTCCAGGTGCCGCCGCCCCTGCGGAGGCCCTCGCCCACGAAGGTCATCGAGTCCTCCAGCAGGTCCAGCACGTCCTTCCAGAAGGGAATCGACGGGGAGTAGAAGTGCCAGGATGCCAGGTCCGAGTCCACGTGGCCGTCGGTCAGGGTGGCGGAGTTGTCCTCCTGGGGCCGGGTGGGATCCTGCCGCCTCGCCCGGGCCGCCCGATCCCGGACGAAGTCGAGGCCCGCGTCGCTGGTCCAGAAGGGGGGCGACGCCAGTCCCCATGCTTCGTTGAAGAGGGTCCACCACAGGATCGAGGGGTGGTTGCGGTCCCGATCGACCATCGCCTGGAACAGGCGGTCCCAGGCCGGCACCCAGGGGGCATCGGGGACCGCCCCGGCATCGGGTGCTGGCGAGGGCATGTCGGAGATCACCGCAAGGCCCGCCTGGTCCGCCAGGGCCAGCACCCGGGGTTCCTCGGGCTTCAGGTGCAGGCGCACCGCGTTGAACCCGGCCTCCTTCAGGAAGCGGAAGTCCGACCTCCGCCGGTCCAGGTCGGAGGCGGCGAGGATCCCGTCGGGATCCCATCCCTGGTCCAGGGCCGCCCGCACGTAGAGGGGCCGGTCGTTGATCCACAGCACGTCCGCCGCCGGAGGGAGGGTCCGATCCCCCGACGAGGGCACCGATCCCCGGAAGAGGCGCCGGGTGCCCAGGTACCCCTCCAGGCGGTCGGTTCCCGATGCCGACGACACCTCGATTCGCCAGGTCGCAAGGCACGGGGAGTCGGGGTGCCACTCGTCCTCCGGGGGCAGCGCCAGGGGAAGCCGGGCCTCTCCCGATCCGTTCCCCCCGGTGCCCGGATCCACCGTCACCGCCGCTTCCATCCGTCCCTCGCAGGGGACCGGGCAGACATCCAGGCACCGCCAGGCCATCCGGAACGTCGTCGGCCCCGGTTCGCCGGACAAGAGGGCCCGGAACTCCATCGTCCCGGGACTCGTTCCCGGATCCTGGACGATGCGGGACAGCCAGGTGCCGGGCCGCCAGAGGAACGCGACGTCCTGCCAGATGCCCCCGGCGCAGGAATACCAGTTCCCTCCCTGCTTCCCGGTCAGGGAGGCCTTGTCCTCGTCGCACCGGTCCTCCACCTCCAGGGCCAGGTGGAAGGATCCTCCGGGGCGGACCCACCTCGTGACGTCGATCTCGAAGGGGTCGAATCCGCCTTCGTGGACACCCGCCAGGACCCCGTCCACGAAGACCCGGCAGCGCCAGTCCACCGCCCCGAATCGCACCAGCGACGTCCCGTTCCCGGGCCAGTCGGCCGGAACGTCCACCCGGCGGGCGTACCAGGCCTTTCCCCGGTAGTTCCGTCGGACCGCCTCGGTGCCGCCGCGGAGGCTTCCCTCGTCGGGAGGGCGGGCGCCCTGGCCCGAGAGGGCCGATCCCCAGGGATAGGGCACGACGATGGTCCGCTGCAGCCGGTCCGCGTTCTCCGGCAGGTGCCAGCCGTTCACCTGGCCCTTCCCGTCGGGGTCCCGGTCGAAGGACCACGTCCCGTTCAGCGAAATTTCCGGGATCCGGTGGAACGACGGATCCCAGTACTGGAAGTCCAGCGTTGCAGGTGCCTGGATGCCGATCGATTCCTCATGCGGGGTGTTCCCGGGGCAGCCGGCCAGCCAGAGGAAACCGAGGGGGACCCACCGAAAGAGTGCGGGGGCTCGATGCTGCATGGATCACCAGCGCCCGTAGGCCGCGTGGCCCGGACCGACCGCGACGAAGGTGCCCCGGCCGGTGGCCGTCTTCTGCCCTTGGGCCCACAGTTCGCACTCGACGATCGCCCGGTCCGCCTGGGCCTCGACCGTCCGGGCCACCAGGGTCACGGGTCCCTGCCTGGCCGGGGTCGGGCGTCGCAGGCGCACCTGGAACTCCAGCGTCACCGTGGTGGGCGGCCGTGCCAGTCCATCCCGCTGCATCAGGCGCCACGCGGCGGTCCAGTTCATGTGGCAGTCCATCAGGGTGCCGATGATGCCGCCGTTCAGGAAGCCCTCGAAGGCCTCGTGGCAGGGTTCCGGGGTGAACTGGCAGACGACCTCCTCGCCCCGGGGGACGCTGCGGATGTGCAGTCCCTTGGGATTGGCGGGTCCGCACCCGAAGCAGACCCCGTCGGGAGCGAAGCGTTCCTGGAGGCTCGGATCCTCGGGTTGTTCCATGTCGCGGTCCCTGGTTCTCCGGACATGCTACATTCGCCCGGAGCAGGCCGCAGGTCAAGATCGCCCCCTGCCGGGGAATGCCTCCCCCCGTTTGCGGGAGGAGGGCGGGATCGGCGCTTGACCTCCCCGGGGAAGTCGGATAATCGAGGACAAGTTTGATGCGACTTTGTCGGAGAGGCCCATGGACGCAGAGTTGCTGGCCCGCTTGCAGTTCGCGCTGACGGTCGGGATCCATTTCCTGTTCCCTCCGTTGTCCATCGGCCTGGCCTGGCTGCTGGTCGTGGTGGAGGGCCTCGCCTGGAGGCGCCGGGACCCCGCCTGGGAGTCCGCCGGGCGCTTCTTCGGGAAGGTCCTGGCCCTGACCTTCGGGGTCGGGGTGGCGACGGGCATCGTGATGGAGTTCCAGTTCGGCACGAACTGGAGCCGCTACTCGACCTTCGTCGGGGACATCTTCGGAGCGCCCCTGGCCGCCGAGGGGGTCTTCGCGTTCTTCCTGGAGTCGGTCTTCCTGGGGCTCTACCTGTTCGGGCGGGGGCGGGTCTCCCGGGGGCTGCACTGGTTTTCGATCCTGATGGTCGCCGTGGGCGCCACGCTGTCGGCCTTCTGGATCCTGGTGGCCAACTCGTGGCAGCAGACCCCGGCCGGTTTCGAGGTCCGCGAGGGGAAGGCGGTGCTGACGTCCTTCTCGGAGGCGGTGCTGACCCCCTCGATGTGGGTGCGGTTCTTCCACACGATGGACGCGGCGCTGATCGCCGGGGCCTTCGGGATGGCCGGCATCGCGGCCCTGTGGAAACTCCGCGGGCAGGGCGGGGCGGTGGCGGCCCGCGCCCAGGGCCTCGGCATCGCGGCGGGCCTGCTGTTCGCGGTCCTGGCCGTCTTCCCGACGGGCCACGAGCACGCCCGCCAGGTCGCCCGGACGCAGCCCGAGAAGTTCGCCGCCATCGAGGGCCTCTACACGACCCAGTCCGGGGCGCCGCTGGTGCTCTTCGCCCTCCCGCACCGGGAGCCGCCCACGCTGAAGGCGAAGATCGAGATCCCGAGCCTGACCTCCTGGCTGGCCTTCGGGGACCCGGGGGCGGAGATCCAGGGGATCGACCGGTTCCCGGCGGACGAGGTCCCGCCGCTCTGGATGACCTTCGTCAGTTTCCACAACATGGTGATCCTCGGGATGTGGTTCATCGCGGTGATGGCCCTCGGGGCCTTCCTCTGGTGGCGCCGGCGACTGGACGGGACGAGGTGGTACCAGTGGGTGCTGGTCGCGTCCGCACCCCTGCCGCTGGTGGCCTGCCAGTTCGGCTGGGTGGCCGCCGAGGTGGGACGGCAACCCTGGGCCGTGTACCGGCTGCTCCGGACCGCCGATGCCTACAGCGTCACGGTGGGAGTGCCCGAACTGCTCTTTTCCATCGTGCTGCTGGGGGGCATCGGCCTGCTCCTCGTCGGCTTGTACCTGTTCCTGCTGATGCGGCAGGTCTCCAAGGGACCCGACGCGGTCCGGGAGGTGGCGTGATGGACCTCGGGACGCTGCAGACGATCTGGTTCGTGCTGTTCCTGGTCCTGGTGGCGGGCTACGCCGTGCTGGACGGCTTCGACCTGGGCATCGGCGCCCTGTCGCTGCTGGAACGGGACGAGGCGCGGCGCGGGCAGCACATGGAGGTGATCGCCCCGGTCTGGGACGGCAACGAGGTCTGGCTGCTGACCGCCGGGGGGGCCCTCTTCGCGGCCTTCCCGCCGGTCTACGCGACGGTGTTCAGCGGGTTCTACCTGGCCCTGATGCTGCTGCTGGCGGCGCTGATGTTCCGGGGCGTGTCCTTCAAGTTCCGCAACCAGGTGGCCTCCCCGGGGTGGCGTCGGTTCTGGGACCGGGCCTTCGGCCTGGGAAGCCTGGTCCCGGCCCTGCTGTACGGGGTGGCGGTGGGCAACATCCTGAAGGGGGTTCCCGTCCAGCAGACCGCCCAGGGATTCGCCTGGCAGGGGTCGTTCCTGGGCCTCCTGAATCCCTATGCCCTGCTGGTGGGGGTCCTGGGACTGGCGATGTTCCTGACCCACGGGGCGATCTACATGGCCCACAAGGCCCACGGCGAGGCGGCGGCTTCGGCGGCCCGGAAGGCCCCGTGGCTGTGGCTGTCCTGGATGATCCTGTGGGGCGTGACGACCGGGATCTCGGCCTGGCAGGCCCCCCATCTCTTCGAGGGAGCGACCGGGAACCCCCTGTGGTGGGTGACGGTGCTGGTGGCCCTGGCGGCGATGATCGGGATCCCGTGGGCGCTCCGGGGCGGTCGCCACGGGGTGGCGTTCCTCTGGTCCTGCGCGGCCATCGCGGCCCAGAACGGCCTGGCGGCCCTGGGCCTGTATCCCCGGCTGGTGCCGTCCTCGCTGGATCTCGCGGGATCCTCCCTGACGATCCACAACGCCTCCTCCTCGGAGAGGACCCTCGGGACGATGCTCGTGATCGCCCTGGTGGGGATGCCCCTGGTCGTCGGGTACACGGCCTTCATCTACCGGGTCTTCCGGGGCAGGGTGAGGCCCGGCGAGTACTACGGCAGCCATTGAGCGGCCGTCCGCAGGGCCTTCGGAAGCCTCCGCGAGTCGTTCCCGGACACCCCGAGGCACGGCATGAACGGCCATCCTGTCCGGCCGCAGAATCCCATCCCTCCTGGAGGGGTCGGAAATGGGGGTGCGAGGCGGTCTGCCCCTCCTGGCTCCGGTGCGCCGATCCCGGGGATCTCCAGGTCTGCGTGCTGAAGACCTGCCGGGAGGACTCGGAGTGCGCTCCCCTGGCCTGTCGTCCCATCTCCGACGGCGGGACGTCCTGCTGCCTGGAGCCGAAGTAGCAGCGGCGCGCCGGGCACCTACCGGATCGATCCGCCGTTCGGACCCGGTCCCAGGGACCGGAGGAAGGCCAGGGAGGCCTCCACGGCTTCCGTCATGCACTCCTGGACCGTTCGTCCCGAGTCCCGGGCCGGCTGGAAGGAGTGGTCCCCCCGGGCGATCCAGTACCAGCGCAGGGCGGGCGACAGGCGCAGCCCCGCCACCTCCTCCCGGGACCCGTAGGGGTCCCGTTCGCCCTGGACGATCAGAGCCGCGGTGCGCAACACCTGGAGGTGTTCGATGCGGAGCCGGTCCGGCCGTCCCGGGGCATGGAAGGGATAGCCCAGGCAGATCAGTCCCCCGACCCCCGCCTCGTCGGCCACGAGGCTGGCGATCCGTCCCCCCATCGACTTGCCGCCGATCACCAGGCGTCCCGGCGGACCCAGGCGGAGAACCACGGCGAGCCAGGTCTCCCGGAGGACCGGCAGGGAGTCCGGGGGCCTCCGGATGCCCTCCCGTCGCTGGCGGACCATGTAAGGGAACTCGAAGCGGACCACCGGGAAGCCCCCTTCGGCGATCCCGGACGCAATGGCTTCCAGGAACGGGGAGTCGGCGGGGTTCCCCGCGCCGTGGGCCAGCACCACGACCCGGGGGCCCTCCCGGGGACCGTCGAACCAGAGTTCTCCGACCGGGTCGTTCATCGCCTCTCCGGTTCCCGGAAGCGGGTCCTGGAAGTCGGTGGGGGGCCTTTCATGACGTCGGTTTCCGGCGCCGGGCCTCGGCCAGCACGACGGCCCGGCAGACCAGCACGTAGATGGCGTTCGACAGGCGGTTGAATCCGTGCAGCAGGTCCTGTCGGGCTTCCTTCGAAAGGTGGGAATCCCCGCCGGCGAAGGCGTCGTGGGCGACGATTTCCACCTGTCGGCAGAAGGCCCGGAGGAGGTTCAGTTTCACCACCGTCCGGCCCATCGAGGCCCGGGGCACGACCCACCCGACGTCCAGGAAGCGGGAGGTCTGGTGGGAGATCCGGTGCAGTTCCTCGGGATCGAACCCCGCGACGACGGGGCGGGGCATGGGCTTTCCGGTAACCTCGGCCGCCATCACCTTCCGCAGGTATTCCAGCACGTCGTCCAGGTCCCCGACCAGGCCGTCCAGGCCCTCGTCCATCGCGGCGATCTGGGCGTCCAGCACGTGGGCCTGGAGCAGGTCCAGGGCCCCCCGGAACCGGATCACCGGGTGCCCCTTCGGGACCAGCGACCGGTTGTCGAAGAGGTGGGTGTACCCGTCGGGCTTGGACGGGAGCCCCAGGTCGTTCTCCAGCAGGCGGTAGGGCGCGTCGTCCCGGTCCCCTCGGGGCTGTTCCCGGCGGCCGGCCAGGCGGCTGAGGACCTCCTCCAGGCCCTGGGAGGGCTCCAGGCGCCTGGGCTGCCGGGCCAGGTCCATCACGGTGTCCCGGAAGGCCCGGGCGGCGGCCTCCACCGCCTCGACGGTGCCCGTCAGCAGGCCGCCGGCGTAGTTCGTCTCGCTGGGGGGGGCGTAGAAGGTCCGCATGGTCACCTCGGCGGCCTTCAGGGCCGCGTCGAGGCCCATGGTCGCCTCCAGCGGCGGGGCGATCAGGTAGGCCATCGGCGTCCCGGGTTCCACGCCGGCCACCTTGGCCAGGTAGCGCCCCACGGCCGGGATCACATGGGGGAAGAAGGCCAGTCGCCCCTCCTCGTCCGCCGCGAAGAACCAGGCCTTCCGGTCCAGGTACCGGAGGCAGGCCGCCAGGCCGCTGGCCACCGTCTCGGCGTCCCGGGCCGCCAGGACCCCGATCACCTCCCCCGAGAGGGGGCCCGAGGCATGGGCGGCACCGGCATAGAACGACCGGGCATAGACGACGTCCACCTCGGCCTCCTTGGTGGCCTCGTCCAGGCTCGCGTAGAGGGCGTCGTCGCTGGTGCACGTCAACAGCCCGAGGCTCTGGTGCTCCGGGGCCAGGCGAAGGTCCCGGTGAAGGTCCGGGGCCACGTGGGGGATCGTCCGGATCGCCAGCACCCGGGGCTTGATGGGCATCCCGACCATGTTCCCCGCACCGCCCTGGTTTCTACTGCACCTCGACCCCGGTCTTCTTCTCCCGGAGCGCCCGGATCACCGCCTCGCCGACCTGGACCGCCGCCTCCGCCGGGGGAAGCCCGCCGGCGTGGATGTTGCTGATCACGTTGCGCATCGCCTCGTTGAACTGGCGGACCTTCATGTAGGTCACGTAGGCCCCCATCGACTCGGCCGTCTTCAGGCCGGGGCGTTCCCCGACCAGCAGGCACAGCACCTCGGCCCCGGTCAGGCGGGCCACCTCGTCCGCCACGACCACCCGGCCCAGGGACACCACGAAGGGGGTTCCCAGGCGCACGCCGGCGCGGGTCAGCATCGCCGACAGGGGCGGCAGCAGCAGGGGCAGGTTCGCGTTCAGGGCCTGGGCCGACAGGCCGTCCACCGCGACGATCTGCACCTGGGGACCCCGGATGCCCTGCTTCTGCACGATCTCCCGGGAGGAATCCGAAAGCCGTCGTCCCAGGTCCGGCCTCCGAAGGAAGGTCGCCCGATCCTTCGCCGCCGACTGCAGCGCCACGAACCCCAGGGAGGAGACCACCTGGGGATCGACCGACGACACCACCGCATCCCGGGCCGCCGCGTGATCCTCCTGGAACCGGAGGATGGTGGAGGTGCGGTACCGGACCCCGGCGGACCCCACCCCCAGGCGGGCCGGCGTCTTTCCCAGGTAGAAGTTCCGGTCCCCCCTGGGGCGCCATCGGCCCAGGATCGGAGGCTGCGGCAGGGCGGCGCCCATCCACAGAGCGGTTCGCTTCGCCAGCGCGACGTCCTCGGGGTCCGCCGCCGGCAGCGGCGCGGGCGGGGACGGTTCGTCCGTCCCGGGGACCTCCCGGCCCCCCAGCGTCCGGACCACCACGGCCCGGATCACCTCCCGCAGTTCCCGATCGTCCATGGCACTCCCCTCACAGGAAGACTCGGATGTCCCCCGCCAGGGAGGTCAGCCGCCCGTCCCGCATCAGCCCCATCCGCTCCATCCACGCCTCGAATTCCGGGGTGGGCCGGAGCCCCAGCAACTGCCGGATCGCCGCGTTGTCGTGGAAGGACGTGGACTGGTAGTTCAGCATCACGTCGTCCCCCATCGGCAGACCCATGAAGAAGTTGGCCCCGGCCGTCGCCATCAGGATCGCGAGGTTCTCCAGGTCGTTCTGGTCCGCCTCCATGTGGTTCGTGTAGCAGACGTCGATGCCCATCGGGAGGCCGTGGAACTTCCCCATGAAGTGGTCTTCCAGGCCCGCCCGGGCCACCTGCTTGCCGTCGTACAGGTACTCGGGGCCGATGAACCCCACGACCGTGTTCACCATGTAGGGGCGGTAGTGGCGGGCCAGGCCGTAGCACCGGGCCTCCATCACCACCTGGTCGGCGCCGTGGTGCCCCCCGCTGGAGAGCTCCGACCCCTGTCCCGTCTCGAAGTACATCCGGTGGGGGCCGGCCGAGGTCCCCTTCTCGGCGATCATCGCGGCCGCCTCGTCCAGGAGGGCCCGGTTGATCCCGAAGGCCCGGCAGGACACCTCGGACCCCGCGAGGCTCTGGAACATCACGTCCATCGGGCAGCCTCGGCGCAGGGCCTCCATCTGCGTGGTCACGTGGGCCAGGCAGCAGTGCTGCGTGGGGATGCCCCGGGACCGGGTGAACTCGTGGAGGGTTTCCAGGATGGCCCGGGTCGCCTCCACCGTGTCGGTGACGGGATTCACCCCGATCAGGGCGTCGCCCGAACCCCAGGCCAGGCCCTCCATCGTCGAGGCCAGGATGCCGTCGGGGTCGTCGGTGGTGTGGTTCGGCTGGAGCCGCACCGAGTGCCTCCCGGGCAGTCCCAGGGTGGCGTTGGCATGGGTCACCACCCGGATCTTGGCCGCGGCGGTGACCAGGTCCAGGTTCGTCATCAGTTTCGCCACCGCCGCGATGATCTCGCTGGTGAGGCCCCGGCCCAGGGCCAGCAGGTCCGCCCCGCTGGTGGTCGCGGACAGGACGTGCTCCCGCAACTGGGCCACCGTCCAGTCCCGGACCGACGCGAAGACCCCCTCGTCCAGGTCCTCCTCGATCACCCGGGTCACCTCGTCCTGCTCGAAGGGAACGGCCGGGTGCTCCCGGATGTCGTTCAGCCGCAGGTCGGCCAGCACCTTGCGGGCGGCCACCCGCTCGGTGTCGTTGGCCGCGGCGATCCCCGCCAGTTCGTCCCCGGACTTCCGCTCGTTGGCCTTCGCCAGGACCTCCCGGACCTCCCGGAAGGTGAAGTGGCGACCCCGGACTTGCACGGTCCAGCTCATGGCGCCGAATCTAGCCTTCCGTCCTCCCGGCGTCAACGACCCGCGGGGACTTGGCGACCGGTTCCGTCCGGACTACACTCCCGCTTCGAAAGAGTCGATACGGGGAATGCAGGCGAAAGGAAGGGCTGCATGTTTTCGATGCCTCGCAGCGGGGTCATCGCGGAAGGGTCGGCGGGGCGGTCCCTGGAATTCCTGGCCGACGCGGCGCTGGTCCTGGGGAACCACGCGGTGACCCGGCAGGAGATCGGCGCGTCGGTGGCCCAGATGATCCGGGACCACCTGGGGGGAGGCTTCGTCGTCTTCTCGTCGTTCCGCCAGGACCGCAAGGCCCTCCAGGTGGAGTGCGTCGCCGGGGCGGGGGAGGGCCTATCCGAGGCCATTCGCCTGTTCCAGGCGTGGTGTCCCGGCGGCGTGCTGCCGATCCCCGAGGGATTTCCCTGGAGGACGATGTCCATTCCCGTGCTGATGCCGATGCCTGGGGGGCTGAGCGAACTGACGTTCGGTGCCCTGGACCCCGAACAGGCCCGGCTGCTGGAGACCCGCCTGGGCATCTCCCACTGCTGGCTGCTGGGCCTGGGACGGGGTTCCCGGTTCCTGGGAACCCTGGCGCTGCTGCTGGAGTCTGGACAGCCTGCCCCGGACCACCGGCTGGTGGAGACCTTCGGCACGCTGGTGACCCTGACGATGCTGGCCCGCAAGGCGACGGGACCGGGTGCGGTTCCCCGGCCGGGACCGGAGGCCCCCGCGGCAACGGAGGAATCGGCCCGGGGGACGCTGGCCCAGAGGGTCCTCGACGACCAGGTGGAGGCCATCTGCCGCTACGACACGGCCGGGCGGCTGGTGTTCGTCAACGAGCCCTTCTGCCGCCTGTTCCATCGCAGGCCCGAGGACCTGCTGGGCCAGCCCGCGATGGGGCTGGTCCATCCCCGGGACCGGCGGCGCCGCCGGCGCCACCTCGGCGGATTGTCGCCGGCGGCCCCGACCGGGGAGATCGAGCACCGGGTGGTCCGGGGGGACGGGACCCTGGCCTGGATCCAGTGGGTGGACCGGGCGATCTTCGACCGGGAAGGCCGGGTCGTGGAATACCAGTCGGTCGGCCGGGACGTGACCCTCCGTCGCCAGGCCGAGGAACGGATGGCCTGGCTCGCGACCCACGACTCGCTGACGGGGCTGCCCAACCGGGTGCTGCTGAAGGACCGGCTGTCCCTGATGATCCACCGGAGCGGCCGGAGCGGCAGGCCCTTCGCCGTGGTGCTGATGGACCTGGACGGCTTCAAGGACGTGAACGACCGCCACGGCCACGCGGCCGGGGACGAGGTGCTGCGCAGCCTCGGCGGCATCCTGTCGAAGGCATTCCGGAAGTCGGACACGGTCGCGCGCCTGGGGGGGGACGAGTTCGTCGTGCTGGTCGGGGACTGCGGCAACGGGGAGGCCGATCCGGCCTGGCTCCGGAAACTGCGGCAGTGCCTGGCGAGCCCCATTCGACTGGAGCGGCACGCGGTGACCGTCACGGTGGGTGCCAGCATCGGGGTCGTGGTGGCCTGCGGCCCCGAAGCGAGTCCCGACGCGCTGCTGAACCAGGCCGACCGGGCCATGTACGCCGCCAAGAAGGCCGGGAAGGGATGCGCCGTGTTCTTCGGGGACGGGATCCCGTCCGGGGACGACGGCGAGGAGGACCCGGGGAACCCATGAATCCCATCGCCAGGGCACTGACCATCGCCGGGTCCGACTGCAGCGGCGGCGCGGGCATCCAGGCCGACCTGAAGACCTTCCACCGGTTCGGGGTGTTCGGCCAGTCGGCGGTGACGGCCGTGGTGGCGGAGAACACGCGGGGGGTCCAGGGATGGCACCGGGTGGACCCGGCGATGGTCCGCAGGCAGATCGACAGTTGCCTCCAGGACATCGGCGCCGATGCCGTGAAGACCGGGATGCTGGTGGACCGGGAGGTGGTCGAGTCGGTCGCCGGGGGACTGCGGCACCACGGGGTGCGGCGACTGGTTGTGGATCCCGTGATGCGGGCGAAAGGAGGGGACGCGCTGATCGACCCGGAGGCGGTGGACGCCCTGGTGCGGGAGGTGCTGCCCCTGGCGCTGGTGGTGACCCCGAACGTTCCCGAAGCCGAGGTGCTCGCCGGGCGGATGCTCGATGGCCCCGACGCGGTGCGGCGGGCGGCCGAGGCGATCCGGGCGATGGGACCGCGGTACGTGGTGCTGAAAGGCGGCCATGCCCGGTTCGGGGACCCGTCCCTCTCGGTGGACCTCCTCTGGGACGGGACGGACCTGCTGGAACTCCCCGGCCCGAGGATGAGCGACCGCAACACCCACGGCACGGGCTGCACCTACAGCGCCGCCATCGCGGCCTGGCTGGCCCGGGGCCTGGGCGTGGTCGATGCGGTCCGCCGATCTCGGGCCTTCCTGATCGAGGCCATCCGGTCCGCGCCGGGCCTGGGTGGCGGACACGGTCCCGTGAACCACTGGGCGGCCCTGCCGGAAGACGACCAGCCCGCGGACCCTTCCCCGTCCCGATGACCCTCGGGCCTCCATCCGGCACCAACCCGGCATTCCGCAGGGACGGCCGGGGTGCCCGCCGGCCGGGGTGCAGCCGGGCCCGGCGCGACCGGGAAGGCGGATCCCGGAGTCCCTCGGGGCATGTTGGGAAGGGACTTTCCCCGTCGCGAGTCGGGGAATCCTGCTACCCTTTCCCCGGGAACCAACACGGCCGGAGGCCGGGATCGTGGGAACGTCGTGGATCCTGGTGGCAACGGTCCACCTGCCGGTGCTGCTGGCCCTCCTGCCGGGGCTGCTGGCCGTCGGGACCGTGTATTCGCTGGCCCGCTCCACAGACCCCTCCGGGTCCCTGCGGAGGCGACTGGCCGGGGCGGTCGGCCTGGGCGCCGTGCTGGTGATCGCCCCGCGGATGGAGGCGCCGGACCTGGTCCAGGGGGCCACGGCCCTGGCGCTGATGGCGGCGCTGGGGTGGTTCCCGTTCCTGGCCCTGCTGGCCGGAACGGACGAGCATTCGTCCCGGCGGCTGGTCCGGGGCCTCTGGCTGGCCCTGGCGGCCATCGGCCTCCTCGTGGTGGCCGAGTCGTTCCAGCGGACCTTCCACGTCTCCCGGACCCTCGTGCTGCAGGCGGTGGACCAGGTGGGCGAGATCCGGCTCGCCGACGTCCGGGCCGGTTTCCAGGAACCGCTGCTCTCCCGGTCGCTGCTGCAGCAACTGCTGCTCGTCTTCCCGTTCTTCCTGATCCTGCTTCCGGTGCTGGTTCCGGGGGGGCCCCTCCTGTGGCCCGTCGGCCTGATCCCCATCCTCCAGTACCTCTGGACGGCCCCGGCGGTCCTGCTCGCGACCTGCCGGGCGGCCTGGCGACCGGACAAGGCCGCCCCGCTGGCGGTGCTGGGGCTGGTGATCGCGGTGCACCCGTTGCTGCTGGACAAGTCCTCCTGGGACTTCATCCCTCCCGGCCTGCTGCTGTTCCTGGTCGCCTGGCACCTGGAACGGACGGGGGCCCGGTGGGCTTTCGCCCTGGTCCTGGGGCTGGCCTCGTGGAGCCACCCTTCCCAGGCGGTGATGGGGGCCCTGTGGGCGGCGGATCACGCCCGCCGGAACTGGGCATCCGAACCCCCTGGGCAGCGGCGGAGCCTGCTGTGGGTCCCGGCGATCGCCTGGGGCATGGCCGCGCTTCCTCTGCTGGCGATGCTGATCCCCGCCCTGGTTCGTCCAGACACGGCCCTGATGCATCACCTGGCCCCCTATGCCCGCCGGAGGACGGCTGCCTACCTCCTGGGCGGGCACTTCGAGGTGCTGGGGTGGATGGTGATCTCGAACGTGCTCAAGATCCTGCTGCTGCTGGCCTCCTTGGGCTTGGTGCCGGTGCTTCGCCGGAACCGGTTCCTGGCCTACGGGGCCTTCGAGGTCCTCTATTCCCTGGTCACGGACAACGGCTTCACCCACGGTTCCCTGCCCGGATGCCTGGGCCTGCTGGGATGCGCGACCCTGGAAAACTCCCTCCACCTTTCCCCGTCCCGGCTGCGCCGGTCGGCGTGGATCGCCGCCGCGCTGCTGCTTCCCTTGACCGTCTGGTGGAATCCCCAGCATCTGGCGGTGCAACTGCTCCGCAACCGGACCGGAGACCGCCTGGAAGACCTGGAGGCCCTGATCGTGCCAGAGGACCGGGACCGGACCTGCGTGGGGCAGGCGGCCACCTACCCCGTGCTGGCGGGCCGTTGTCGGGGCGAGGGGGTCCTGCGTCTTCCCGAAGGCCGTCCCGGTGCCAACGCCCGGGACGGGGACGTCTACCTGCTGGACTTCTCGCCGCCGCCCTGGCCGCCGGAGTCCGGGGGGATCCGGGACCTCCTCGAGAAACCCTGGTTCGGTCGACCCGAGGACGGGCCGGAGGAGACGGCCCCGCTGAATTTCCAGGGGGAGCCCATCCCCGAGGACCTCGCCTGGCTGAAGGAGCGGATCGTGGCGGGCGAACTGGTGGTGACCCGGAACGAGGGCGGACGGATCCGCCTGGACCGGGTCCGGCCCCTGGCAACCTCTCCAACATCTTCTGCCGATCCGTCGGGATCGCCGGGAGTCGCCGCCGGGCCTTGAACCTCCCGGCTTCCCCGGGAGCAGGTCGAGGTGTTGGAACCGGCCGCCCCGGGGATCCCGAAAGGTCGTTCCCCGCCGACGGCCGGTTTCCTCCGGTCCCTTCCACGAATGGCGATCGTCGAGGTGCGGGGTTGGCAGTTTCCCTTGTCTTTTCCCGGATCCACTCCCTACAATGCCCCCGGCTTCCCGGCGGATGTGCTCCGAGTCGGGGAACGCCGGATTGGCGTGCGGCACGAAGAGGTGGGCAGGCGCGACCGTCGCGCCGCGAGGGGAGGTCCCGGTGAGAACTCGATGGCTGGCGCTGGCGTGCGGATGGTGGATGGCCTGCGGAGGCGGGGGCGGTGGGCAGGACCTGCTGCCCGACGGGGCTTCCGACCCGGGAATCCAGGACGACGGGATGCCCGGCGACGTGATGGAGGAGGTCCGGGACGTTCCTCCCGGGGATGCCGATCCGGGAGTTCCGCCCGAGGACGTGGTTTCCCCCGATCTCCCCGCGGATCCGGCGCAGGATCCGGGGATCCCTGATGCCGACGCGGCGGAGGATGTCCCCCTGGTACAGAAGCACTTCACCTACAGGACGGTGGCCGGGATGTCGATGGGGGCGATGGCCCTGACGGTCGCGGCCCACCATCCCGAGTGGTTCGACTCGGCGGGGGGGCTGGGCGGATACGTGGACTTCCACTACCTGTTCCACGTGATGCGGGACATGATGGGCGGCGGCTTCTGCCCGATGGAGCAACTGCTCCAGCCGGAGGTGCTGGCGGACATCAACAACCCGGACAACCCCTCGGTCTTCTGCGGCAACCAGATCCCCCTCCAGCCCTGGGAGTTCTACTGGGATTTCAATCATTTCCACTATGACAACCAGGGTGGGAACTGGGACCGGGACTTCTACCACGACGTGCTCGAAAGCATTTCCTTCGCCTATGGCAACCCCATCGCCTGGAATCCGGATCACCCCCTGCTGCCTCCAGGCGTTCCCCCGGAGGAACTGCAGCGCACCGACCGGGATCGCTGCCAGAACCCGGTCCGGGTGGGCAAGCCGCACAACTACAACGCCGAGTACAACCCCGACGGGGAGTACGAACTGGTCGGGTTCTGCGACGGAGAGACGCCGGTGGGCTGCTACCAGGGCGACCCGAACCTCTGCGGCAAGTCCAATCCCGAATACTGGGACCTCGTCGGCCGCTACGATCCGACCCATGCCTACAACCGGCCCGTGAACCTGGTCCTGGCCGTGGACTACAACCGGAACGGGCGCAAGGACTACGGCGAGCCCCTCGTGATGAACATGGCCGAGCGCTGGCAGGACTGGGGCGTGGACGGGTGCCCCAATCCCCGGGAGGACGGCGACGGGGGATGCACGGTGGGGGTGAGCCCCTCCTGGCGGGAAGGGGAGGACCCGAACGGCGACGACTTCGACCTGCTGCAGAATCCCCAGGGAACCGAGGGCAACCGGGAATATGACGAAGGGGAGAACTACGACGACTACGGCCTGGACGGGGTCCCCGAGGCCCGGGCCGGGTTCGCGGACTACGGGGAGGGGAACGGCCGCTTCGACTTCAACCCGAACCTGGCCGCCATGCTGGAAGCCGACAGCCGGACCTTCTTCCGGACGGCGCCTTACGAGGTGCTCAGGGACCGCCAGTACTACTTCGACGGCGGCATCCGGGACGCCCTCCATGCCCTGACCCACATGGTGCACCTGGGGAACGCCCTGGCGGCCCGGGGATTCCAGGTGCGCCGCTACATGGACTTCGGAGGGAATCCCGAGGCCCTGATGCCCCAGTACTCCTGCTTCGAGGTGCTGGACCACCTGGACGAGATCGACTGGGGCCGGAAGGGGATCGGGGATGCCGTGGTGATGGGATACGGAAACCCCGCCGGCAAGGTCGGGGATGCCAGCGGGGGCCACGTCGGAGATGGGTGCGAGGTGCTGCTCCGGGCGGGAATCCTGTACACGATGGCGATGGCCCGCATGCCCGACCCGATCTGGGTGGACGACTACGACTTCGACGGGCGGATCGAGTTCCGGTCCTACTACAGCGAGATCCTGGGCCAGCGCAGGTGGTACGCGGTGAATCTCCCGCCGGGCTACTACGCGCCGGAGTTCCGGGACACCCGCTATCCCCTGGGCCTGATCCTGCCGGGGGTCGGGATGCCCCTGAAGGAAACCATCGGCATCACCGCGGTGATGAACCTGACCTGGGGCTACGGCAGGACCCCGCGCTTCGTGCTGCTGGCTCCCGACGGCCAGTGCTGCTACCGCAAGAACGACACCGGCGAACGCTACTGCAACTGCTACAGGGACGACGGGGGCATGTTCACCTGCGTGGACCCCCAGTGCCGGGGTGAACACGAGGAATGCCAGGTCTTCCAGATCCGGAACCAGGGGTTCACGCAGGAGTGCAACAGCGGCCACTTCTTCGTGAACCAGCGGACCAACCGCTGGGGAGAGGACCTGTCGGTGGACAGCACCAACTCCTTCGAGGACGCCCTGTTCGAGGTGATCCGGGAGGCGGAACGGGCCTACCGGCTGCGGCCCGAGGAGGACGTGATGGTGCCCGCGGACTTCCCCGACCGCCTGCCCCCGCGCCGGTACCGCTAGCCGCCCGGCAGGCAGCCCGCTATCCGAGGGGGCGCCTTCCGACCACTCCGTGGAAGTCGGGCGCCGTCGGGATGGCCCGGATCTCCTGGAAACCGGCTTCCTCCATTTCCCGGATGGCCGTTTCCCGGGGGACCCGGTGGTCCGCGGGGGGGCCCCGTTCCGGGATGGTGCCCTCGCGAGGCCGGTCCCAGTCCACCAGCACGAGCCGTCCCCCCGGTGCCAGGACCCGGAACACCTCCCGCAGGAAGCCCACCCGGTCGTCCAGTTCGTGGTGGACGTTGGCCATCCACGCCGCGTCGAGGCTGCCGTCGGCCAGCGGCAGACGCGATTCCTCCGACAGACGGACGGTCACGAACTGCCGTCGCGGATGTCCTTCGAGCCGTTCCTCCAGCGCCTGGAGCATTTCCGGGGAGACGTCCATCGCCTCGAATCGGACCCCCTCGGGAGCCAGGTCCAGCAGGTGCATCAGCCAGAAGCCGTTGCCGCAACCGATGTCGCCGACGCGGATCCCGGGACGGAGTTCCATCGCCGCGATGATCGCCGCGGGGTCCACGTCGTCCAGCCGCCTGGGATCCAGCAGGCGGACGGCCTCCGAGACGTGGAATTTGTGGGGGAACCCGGGTCGGGACGGCTCGTGCATGGGAGGTTCCTCCTGGACGGCCTGGCCGGGAAGATGGGAACCCCCGGTCCGGATGTCCATGGCGTTCGAAGGCGCCCGGGGGGCGTGCGATTCCGAACCCCCGGCAACAGGAACCGCACTCCGTCCGTCCCGTTCCTCCAGGCAGGTTCGGCGGTTGAAGGCTGGCACGGTCCTTGGAAAGGCGGGCGCCCGGGATGGCCGGAGGAACGACATGACCATGAAGGTGCGGGGACTGGCCTGGCTGGGGATTGCCGCGGGCCTTTGCGCCCTGCCGGCGGCGGGGCGGGCCGAGACGCCCGGGGAGATCCTGGACCGGATGGACCGGGCCATCAGCGGGTACCAGGACCAGCGGATGGACGTGGCGATGACCGTGGTGGACCCGGGCGGAGGCCGGAAGACCTACGAGTTCACGATCTGGCAGAAGGGGACGAAGAAGCGCCTGGTGCGGTTCCACACCGGCGAGATGCGGGGGATGAGCACGCTGGTGGAGGACCGGGACCGGGTCTACGTCTACCTCCCGGCCTTCCGCAAGGTGCGCCGGGTGGCGCCCCACAGCATGAACCAGACCTTCGCCGGGTCGGACTTCACCAACGAGGACATGGCCGGCATCACCTGGGCCGATGCCTGGGACGGCACCATCGAGCGGGAGGACGCCGACGCCTGGTGGATCCTCTGCACGCCCAAGCCGGGAGTGGCCAGCAGTCATCCGAAGGTCCGCCTGAAGGTCCAGAAGGGGACCTTCTACCAGTCGATGGTGGAGTACCTGGACGGCGAGGGGCGCCCGGTGCGCCGGATGGAAAGCACCGGGTTGAAGACCTTTCCCGGAGGGGCGGAACGGTATTCCCGGGTGGTGCTGGCCGACCTCAGGACCGGGCACCGGACCGAACTGGAGGTGCGGGACTTCCAGGTCAACCAGGGACTGTCCGACAGCGCCTTCTCCCAGCGGGAACTCGAGTGGGGCCGGTGACGGCTCCTAGAACTCGTAGCCCCAGGTCACGGTCAGGAGGTCGTCCTGGTAGCGGGCGCCGACGTGGCCCCAGATGCCGTCGGTGCGCTGGTAGGAGGCCTGGAGGAGGTGCCGGCCGCCGGGGCGGAAGGTGACCTGGGGGGCGACCTGCAGCAGCAGGGCGTTGTCCCCCTCTCCCCAGGCGTGCCAGAGGTGCAGCGACAGGGAGTAGGCGAACCAGGCCTGCACCGCGTGGGTCCACCGGACCACCGGGCCGTGTAGGTGGTAGTGGTCCGGGGCGAAGTAGGTGATGCGCCCGTAGCGCCGCCCGGGGTAGCGGAACCCCTCCCCCTCGTACTCGTACAGAAGTTCCAGCCGCGGGGAATCCATCACCCGTACTCCCGTGGCGGCCGACACGCTCCAGCGCTGGTTCCAGTCGGACCAGATGCCGTAACTGCCCCCGACGTGGAGGATCCACCGGTCCACCGGTTCGGAGTCCAGGCCGACGGACAGGGAGTTGGCGACGATGCGGGTCTCGATGTCCCCGATGGCGGTGATCACGTCGGCGCGGCGGATCTCCGCTGCCAGGCTCACCCGGTCGAAGTCCCGGGAGACCACCAGATAGCCGTTGCCCGAATCGAAGCCGGTGTCGTAGTGCTGCCAGGATGCCCCGAGGGAGATCTGGACGGCGGTCAGGTCGGCCTCCGCGAAGGCCCCGACCGCATGGCCCAGCACCGTTCGCTGCCCCCGGTCGGGGTCGCTGGAGGGCCCCCGGAGATGCCGGAACTGGTAGAAGGCGCCGATGCTCGCCTCGGGGAGGAACTGCCAGGCTCCCCGGGGACCGATGCCGTGGAACCAGAGGCGGTTCCTTTCGTGGAACAGCGTGTATTCCAGCGCGACGTGGGAGGCGAGGCCCGTGTCGGCCAGCACGGACTGGCGCGCCAGGTCCCGGAACCTGGGGTCGGAGGTCCGGAGCAGGGTCGCATACCTCCGGGCCCGGGAACCGAGTCCCAGGTCCGAGGACAGCGAGAGGGCCCGGGCCCGGATCTCCCCGTCGAAGGGCTGCTGGTCCAGCAGCCGATCGTAAAGCCGCAGGGCATCCCGGGGGCGTCCGTTCCACTCGTAGAGAAGGCCCAGGGTCCGGATCGCCAGCGGGTCGTCGGGCAGCGCCGCAAGGAGGCGCTCGTAGGCTTCGATGGCCTCCCGTTCCCGGCCGTCGTCCAGGTGCATCGCGGCCAGTTGCCGGAGGGCCTCCAGGTCGTCGGGACGCTGGCGCACCCGGGCCTCCAGGAGCCGCCGGGCATCCTCGGGGCGATCCTGCCAGCGGTACAACTGCATCAGCGTCCGGGCCACCTCCTCGTCGCCCGGCACGATCTCCAGGTATCGCGCCAGCAGGTCGATCGCCTCGGGCTGCCGGTCCTGGTCGGCCAGCAGCAGGCCGACGCGGCGCATCAGGGTCGGGTCGTCTCCCCGGCGGGAGAGCACCTCCCGGTACAGTTCCAGGGAACTGTCGGGGTGGTCCAGGGACAGCCAGAGGTCCGCCAGGCGAATTCGCGTGTCGTCGTCCAGGGGGTCGGCCTTCAGGACCTCTCCCCACTGGTCGGCGGCCTCCTCGAGGCGATCGAGGGCCAGCAGCGCCTCGGCGGCCGCCTTGCGGACGCCGGGATCCACGGGGTGCAGATCCAGGCAGGGGCCCAGCATCTCCAGGGCCTCGGCCGCGTTTCCCCGGGCCAGGGTCCCACGGGCCTCTGCGGTCCGTGCCCCGCAGTCCGGGGGAGGAGGCGGCGGTTCGGGAAGCACGGCCCCGCTTCCTGCTTGGACGGCCCCGGCCTTCCTCGGGGGGGCCTTCCGGGCACCGGGGGACCGGGCGGATCCTTCCGCCGGGGGAGCCGATACGGCCTGGCCGTCCATCCGGACCGGAAAGGGATCCCCGGGACGCCCGAGGGAGACCCGGACCGGCAGCGCGAGGGCCGTCGCGACGGCTACCGCCAGAAGATGCCGCATGCGCCTCCCCTGGAACGCAGGACGATTCGCGATTCCGCCCGGGAACGGAAGACTTCCTCGCAGGTCCCCTGGATCCGCACCTCCCGGTCCCGCGGCGGCCGGACCCAGAAGGTCAGCCCGCCATCGGGCGGGGACTCGACCTGGACCAGCAGCCCGTCGGCGTCCCGCAGGACCCGCAGGCCCGACTTCCACCACTGCCGGAGATGGGCCGAGGCCTCGGCCGCGGTCCTCCGGGTCATCCAGGGGTGGGCGCGGTCCACCTTCTCCAGCAGCAAGGACAGTTCCCGGACCATCCCGGGCCAGTCCCGGCCCCGGCTCCGTTCCGGGTCCAGCAGGTCGTCGGGATGGATGAAGTGGCTGAACACCCCCGGCAGCACCAGGGCATCCAGGACTTCCTGGGCATTGTCGGCGTCGAGGAAGTGCTCCGAGGAGATCCGGGGGAGGTTCCAGAGACCCGGGACTTCCGGGTCCGGTCCGAACTCCTGTCCCAGGATGGGGCCCTCGTCCAGGTACTGGGTGGACAGGACCTCGATCTCCGGGAAGACCTGCCGCAGTGCCTCCTTGCCGACCCGCTGGACGAAGTTGCTGGGGGCGACGTAGGCCCTGGGGATCCGGTCCGCGCCGAAGACCCGCAGGTACTCCTCCCGCAGCATCGTCAGCGCCTTTCGCATGGCCCCGATCCCGCTCCAGCCGACGCTCCACTCGTTGCGCGCCAGGCTCAGGGACTGGTGGTTGAATCCGTGGAGGTCCACCTCGTGACCCGCGCCGGAAATGGCCCGGGCCAGTTCCAGGGACGGGGAACCCTCCTGGTAGGTCCCCGGGACTCCCTCCTCGGGCATGCGGTCGTCGTAGGTCAGGATGAAGGCGAAGGTGGGCCGCAGGGAGTGGGCTTCGATCAGGGATCGGACGTCCGGCCACCAGCGGTTCCGGTAGAACTCCCCGTCGGGAACCTCCGGGGATCCGGCCTCCACCCGGACCGGCCGGCCGCTGGTGGGCAGCGGGCAGTCGTCCAGGAAGAAGAGGTGGGCGTCCACCAGGGCCGAGACCAGCGGAGTCGCCTCCATCAGGGACAGCAGCATCAGCCCCCGGGCGGACTTGTCCGCCGGGACGGGGACGGTCCAGGCCACCACCGTGCCCGGGCCCCTCCGGACCCGGAACGCCAGCGGGGCGTCGCCTCCCCGGACGCCGCAGAGCACCCTGGCCCCCTCCGGGACCCGGTACAGGGGCATCGGATCAGCATCCTCGTCCGGGATCCGGAAGAACAGACCGTCGGTCCCCGGAAGGAAGCCCGGCTGGCAGGTCCACTCCCGGAGGGGGGCCTCCCCGGTCGCGGCCTTCGCCCCCGCAAGAACCCGGAGCACCTCGTCGTCGATGCCACCGAGCAGGACCACCGACCCGCCGGCCTGAAGGTAGCGTCCCAGGGTCGATCCCAGGGACTCGGCAATGGCGGGGGGCAGGTGGTCCGTCAGCATCGCCACCGCGTCGTATCGGAGGAGCCAGAGGTCCGGCAGACGGTCCAGGCGCCGGAGATCCAGGAAGTCCGCCTCCAGGCGGGAATAGGCCGCCATCCAGGAGGCCTCCCGGAGCAGCGCCGTCGACACCTCGCCGTCGTCCCAACCCGCCAGGAGCACCCGGGAGGGCCTGGGGAACGCATCGCCCCGGAGGGTGTCCCGGATTTCCTGGAGGATGCGTCGGATCCCGGGGGCCGGATCCTCCGAGGGGATCGATCGGACGTCGGGGTTGGGATCCGGCGCCTCTCCGTTGGCCAGGCAGCGGACCCGGGCGAGGGGAGGGGAGGACGGATCCGTCGCCCGGGCTCGCCGCACCTCGATGCCCATTTCGTCCAGGTCCTGGCCGAAGGACACCCACTCGGGCCTGCGCACCACGCGGTCCGGGCAGTCGAGCAGGACCCGGGACGGCGGCGTCACCCAGCGGATCGGGGCCGTCGGGCGCGCGGGCCTCCGGTGGGCCGGAGCCGCTTCCGCCGCCGTCGCGACACCGGCGGCGCAGATCAGCGCCAGCATGGAACGACAGGCTCCCGGGACGAGTCCTGCCACCGTGCCTCCCCGGCGCGCCTCCCTGCGAACTCGCCGGCGAATCCTCGGCGAACAGGCGCGGCCCTGGCGGAAATTCGGGCTCATCGTAGCCGAGGCGGCAAGGCCGGTCAATGCAGAAACACGGGGAGCCGTGCTAGGCTAGTGCGCCGGGTCCGGGGGCCGGCAGGGGAACGATCCGGGTGGTGTCCGGCATCTTTCCGGGGAGGCTCGATGTCCGACGATCGCACGCTGGGCTGGGAGGAGCCCCAGGAAAGCCGGGAGGGGACCACGGAGCCGATCCCGGAACCCGGGGCGCCGACGCGGCCCGACGTCACCCGGGACGTCCCGTCCGATGCCCGGCCGACCTCGCTGGAGGCCGGGGACGTCCAGGCGCGGGTCGCGGCGCAGGTTGCGGCGGTGTCCCTGCCGGGGACGGCGGATCCGGCGGCCGACCCGATGATCGGGCGCCTGATCCACGGGCGCTTCCTGATCGAATCCCGGATCGGCGCCGGGGGGATGGGCATCGTGTACCGGGCCCGCCAGACCGGCATCGATCGGCCGGTGGCGGTGAAGATGCTGCTCCGGGAACTGGCCGGGGACGAGAAGGTCATCAAGCGCTTCCAGATCGAGGCCCTGGCGGTCAGCCGCCTGAACCACCCGAACACCATCCGGATCTACGACTTCGGGCAGATCGAGGACGGCACGCTCTACTTCGCGATGGAGTTCCTCGAAGGGCGCAATCTCGAGCAGACCCTCCGGCGGGAGGGCGCCCTGTCGGTCCGGCGATCCCTCCACGTGATGCGCCAGATCGCGGCGTCGCTGACCGAGGCCCACGAGAAGGGCATCGTGCACCGGGACCTCAAGCCCGACAACGTCTTCCTGGTCCGGGTGGGGGAGGACCCCGACTTCGTGAAGGTGCTGGACTTCGGCGTCGCGAAACTGCGGGAGGCCGACCAGCGCCAGGGCACCGTCACCCAGGCAGGGACGATCTTCGGAACGCCCCGCTACATGGCCCCGGAGCAGTGCCGGTCGATGGCCGTGGACCACCGGGCCGACCTCTACGCCATCGGGGTCATCGGCTACGAACTGATGACCGGGCGGCCTCCCTTCGATGCGGAAAATCCCCTGGCGATCCTGATCCAGCACGTCCAGGACCCCCCCCCGGCCATGGCCGAGGCCCGGCCGGACCTGGAGGTGCCCGAGGAGGTGGAAGGCCTGGTGATGCGGTGCCTCCGGAAGGATCCGGGGGAGCGGTTCCAGTCGGCCGCGGACCTGGTCGCGGAAATCCGGCGCTGCGAGGCCGTCCTCGCCGGGCGCTTCCAGGACGTCGTGCGCGTCGAGGGCCGCCGCCCGCCGCCCCGGAAGACCGACCTGCGGGACGTGGAAACGGTGATGGGGCCGGTGGAGGCCTCGACCCGGACTCCCCGGAAACGGGGGTGGGTCCGGGGTGCCATCGCCCTGGCGGTCCTGGCGGCCGCCGGTTCGATCGCCTACGGCCTCTTCGCCCCGGGAGCCCCGAAGGAGGATCCGCCGGTCCCGATCGAGGCCCCGGCCGCGCCGCCGCCGGCTCCCGCGGCGACCCCTCCCGCCGAACCGCCCGTCCCCGCCGCGGTCCGGCTGCGGGTGACGTCGTCACCCGAAGGCGCCGAGGTGGTCCTGGGGGACCGGGTGCTGGGGAAGACTCCCGGGGAGGTGGAGGTCCCCTTCGGCCGGGAGGCCGTGTCGCTGACCTTCCGGAAGACCGGCTTCCAGGACGCCCAGGTGACGACGATCCCCGATCGGGACGGGGCCGTCTCGGCGAACCTGGCTCCCCGATCGGCGGCCCGGTCTGCCCCCGGACCGGCAGTCCGGGGACGGGATTCCCAGGGCGAGGCACCGAAGCCCCCGGCGGTGGACCGGACGCAGCCGCCGGGCGCGACTCCCCCGGCCCGGACGGGGACCGAGCCGGGCCGGGTCAAGGACCTCAAGACCTTCTGACGGGGAGGAGGGTGTCCCGTGCGGTGCTTTCTGGCCGTGACGGTCCCCGAGGAGGTCCGCCGGGAGGTGGACGGGGTGATCCGGCGGCTGCGGCCGCGGATTCCCGGGGCCCGGTTCGTTCGGACCGCTTCCCTGCACCTGACGCTGCACTTCTTCGAAGACCTGGGGCCGGACGACGTGCTGCAGGCGGGGGAGGCCGCCCGGCGGGGCGCCGGACCGGTGGAACCCTTCGAGGTGGCATTCCGGGGCCTCGGGGCGTTCCCGGACCCGGCCCGGCCCCGGGTGCTGTGGATGGGACTGGAACGGGGCGGCTGGCAGATGGCGAGCCTCCATCGTTCCATCGGAAACGCCCTGCGGGTCCTGGGACTCCCGGTGGAGGCCCGCCCCTATTCCCCCCACCTGACCCTGGCCCGCCTCTCTTCCCCGGCCCCCGAGGTCGCCCGGATCCTCGCCGGGGAGGACTGGGGGACCACGAGCCCCTTCCTCGTCCGGGAGGTGGTCCTGTTCGAGAGCCGCCTGCACCCGGGAGGGGCCGAGCACCTGGCCAGGATGTCGTTCCCCCTGGGTGCTTGAGATTCGGGGTTGTCCCGTTTCGCTCCTCGTTCTAGCATCCGGTCTTGTCGGGAAGGAAACCTCTCGCCGGAGAGGAGAAAGGAGCCGGAATGATTCAGAAAGAGCGCTGGATCTGGATGGACGGGACCTTCGTTCCCTGGGACGAGGCGAAGGTGCATGTCCTCTCCCACACGCTCCACTACGGATACGGGGCGTTCGAGGGCATCCGGGCCTACCGCCTGGAGGACGGGCGTTCCGCGGTGTTCCGGCTGCAGGAACACATCCAGAGGCTGCTCGACAGCGCCCGCCTGCTGGAACTCGCGGTTCCTTACGGAATCGGGGACCTCTGCGAGGCGTCCCGGGAGACGCTGGCCAAAAACGGCATGGCCGAGGGGTACATCCGTCCCCTGGTGTACCTGGGCGACCGGGAGGTGGGGGTCTATCCGGGGAATTCCCCCGACGTGCAGGTGGCGATCATCACCTGGCGATGGGGTGCCTACCTGGGGCCCGAGGCCCTCCAGAAAGGGATCCGGGTCAAGGTGTCCACCTACGGGAAGCACCACGTCAACTCCCTGCTGGTGAAGGGGAAGATCTGCGGGCACTACGTGAACTCGGTGCTGGCCAAGATGGAGGCCAAGCGGGAAGGATTCGACGAGGGGATCCTGCTGGACCACGGGGGATACGTCGCCGAGGGGTCCGGCGAGAACCTCTTCCTGGTGCGGGATCGGGTGATCCTGACCCCGGGCAACGACGCGTCGATCCTGAACGGGATCACCCGGAGCAGCGTGATCACGCTGGCCAGGGACATGGGCCTGGAGGTCCGGGAGACCCGCCTGACCCGCAGCGACCTGTACCTGGCCGACGAGGTCTTCTTCACCGGCACCGCGGCCGAGATCACTCCAATCCGGGAGATCGACCGGCGGACGGTCGGGAGCGGGGAGGCCGGCCCGGTGACCCGGTCGCTGCAACAGGCCTTCTTCGACGTGGTGCGGGGCCGAGACGCCCGGTACCATCGCTGGCTGGACTTCTACCAGCCGGTCCAGTCGTGATGCCGAGGTTCCCATGAGCCGCCGGCAGGGTCGGCCCGACGCCGACGCGGATTCGGGGGCCGGGACGACGGGCACCCTCCATGTCGTCGCGACGCCGCTGGGCAACCTGGAGGACCTTTCCCCGCGGGCCCTGCGGGTTCTCCGGGAAGTCCCGGTGATCGCCTGCGAGGACACCCGGACCGCGGGAATGCTGCTGCACCATCTGGGCATTTCCCGGGAGGGGCGACGCCTGGTGCCCTACCACGACGCCAACGAGGCGCGCCAGGTGGCCGTGCTGATGCGGACGCTGGCGGAGGGGACCGACGTCGCGCTGATCTCCGAGGCCGGGACGCCGCTGATCTCCGATCCGGGCTACCGGGTGGTCGCCGCGGCCCGGGCCGCCGGCATCCGGGTGGTCCCCGTCCCGGGCCCCTGCGCGGCCATCGCGGCTCTTTCCGTGTCCGGGCTCCCCACCGACCGCTTCTGCTTCCTGGGGTTCTTGCCGGCGAAGCCGGGGCGGCGCCGGGCGGTGATCGAGGCCCTTTCGCCGGAACAGGGCACCTGCATCTGCTACGTGCCCGCCCGGACCGTGGGCAAGGTCCTCCAGGATTTCCGCGACCTCCACCCGGACTGGACGCTGGTCATCGCCCGGGAAATGACCAAGATGTTCGAGGAGTTTTTGGCCGGAGGCGCCGCGGATCTCCTGGAGCGGTGGGAGGATTCCAGGGCCCGGGGCGAGGTCACGCTGCTGGCCGCCCCTCCCTCCCGTCGAGTCGTCGGCGCCTGAACCGCCGGACTCCCTGGCAGGCGATTCCGAAGGCCAGGATCCAGGGGATCGAGGCAAGCACCGCCACCGCACCGTCGAAGAGGGATCCGGCCGGGTCCCGGACGATCCGGGTCCAGGCCGCCGGGACCCGTGCCAGGACCGACCTGCCGCCGGCCGGCTCCCCGGATGGGGGATCGGGCTCCACCAGGCGCACCGAGAAGGCCGCATACTGGGAACGGAACTCCAGGACCTTGACCCGGGCCGCCAGTTCGGACATCTCCCGGAGGACGCGGCCGTGTTCGGTCTCGGCGGCGACCCGTTCGGGACAGGTGGTGGCGGGGTCCGACAGGATCCCCCGGATCCGGGCTTCCGTTTCCCGCAGGGACGCCAGCCGGGCATTGGCCTCGATCATGGGGGCGGTGGCGTCGGCCACCTCCTGGCGCATGGCCAGCCGGGTGCCCGACTGGTCCAGCAGGGTCTCCACGAACCCGGCCTGGCGGAGGTCCACCTGGAACGAGATCACGGCGGCGACCCGGCCGTCGGTCCGTTCCTCGGGGAACTCCCTCTGGGTCTGGTATCCTCCCCGGGTCGCCAGGGCCTCTTCCAGGCGCCGCAGAGCCTCGGGGACCGAGGGCACCTGGACCGCCAGGGCCGCGCGGCGGCTGGAGGACTCGGCCGGGGGCAGGGGAGGGGCCTCCACCGAGGCCCTGGCGGGCGGTTCCGGTGGAAGGGGCGGAGCCACGCAGGCCGCCAGTCCCGCCAGCACCCATGCCACGCGACGCATCCTTCACCTCCTGCCCTCGAGGGGCGGCAGCCCGGGGGACCCTTCCCAAAGACGCAACCCCGTCCCTACCGGACGGGAACGACGACCACCCGGTTCTGCTGGAAGGTCTCGCCGCCGATGGCCGGCAGCGCCTGGTCGCTGGTCGCGAAGCCGTCGTGGTTCACCAGCCGGACCACGATGGCGATCCGGCGGCCTCCAGCGGGGATCCCGCCGCCCCCGAAGAAGGCCTCCAGGGGGATCCGGGCCTCCACCGCGCCGGTCCCGGTGGTCACCTGGCCGCAATCCCATCCCAGGTCCGCGGGAGTGGCCAGGTCCCGCCAGCCCGCCCCGTCCCCTCCGGCCTGGTTGCCCGGGTCGGTGCAGGTGAAGGAGGCCATGCCCTTCGTGCCCACGGCCTTGTCCGCCCCGAACCCCGGGACCGTGACCTTCAGGCCGCAGGACAGTGCGTTGTCCAGGGCCCCGGTGCCATCGGCCAGCAGGGTCAGGTCCGCCAGGCCGGTCCCCTGGCCGAAATCCCGGTCCAGGAAGGCCACGATGGCGTTGTTCGCCTCGCACGTCCCCTGGATCGCCAGGTAGAGGTGCTGGTCGTCCAGGGCCACCCAGAGGCCCTCCAGCCGGTTGCCCGGGCCCCAGGACGAGGACGAGTTCCCCTCGGCGACCTTCCACAGGGGGTCCCAGTCGCCCAGGTTCCCGTCCACCACCGGGGATGCGGACGTCCTGGGGACGAAGGAGAAGGCCCCGGGCAGGAAGACGGTCTTGCCGGCCCCGTTGGTCAGGGTCAGGTCCGCGATCCCGGCCCGGTGAGCCGGCGCCGTGAAGGTGACCTGGGTCCCTTCCGGGTTGCTCGACGCGGGGACTTCGACGCTGCCGGGAGAATCCGACAGGGTCACCCGGGTCGTCCCGGCGAGGCGGCTGCCGGTCAGGACGACCGTCACCCCGCCGGCCGTGGCCGACCAGTCGGGCGTCACCGCGGTCACCTTGGGGGCCTCCGGATCCGGGGCGGTCACCGTCAGCAGGCCCAGGGCGGCGGGCGAGAAGTCCGTCCCCGCGGCCGTCGCTCCGTCCCGGTCCACGTACGTCCAGTGGGCCCCGCCGTCGCGGCTGAACCGGAAGGTGAATGCCCAGGAGCCGGCAGACGAGGTGTCCAGGGTCCCCTCGTAGAGGCCGTTGTTTCCCGAGTCTCCGCCACGGGAGACCCAGGTCGCCGGGTTCCAGGTCCAGGATCCCTGGCGGGGGTCGCTGCCGGGCGTGCCCCAACCGAACTCCGCCGTCATCAGGACCTGACCGCCGTCGGTGTCGGTGATGCCCGGTTCATAGACCTCCCCGTGGGCCACCGGGGGCGTGTCCCCCTGGTTCGCCTCGACCGTCCAGGGGGCATTCAGACGTCCCCAGTCGGGCAGGTTCGGGGGCTCGGGTTCCACGAAGGTGAAGCCGCCGGAATAGGTGGCCGTCCCGCCGTCGGGGTTGGTCAGGGAGACGTCCACGGTCCCCTTCCCGTGGGGAGGGGTCACCGCCTGGACCTCGGTCGCGGACCGGAAGGTGGTGGAGGTCGCCTGGACCCCCCCGAAGCGCACCACGCAACCGTCCCGGAAGTCCCGTCCCGTGAGGGTCACGGTGGTTCCGCCGGAGACCGGACCCCGGGAAGGGTCCAGGAGGTCCAGCCTGGGCTGGGACTGGGGGGGCGTTTCATCGGAGTAGGTGAAGGTGGCGGTGGCGGTCCCCTGGTCGGGGTTCGTCAGCCGCACCTCCACGGTCCCGGCGGCGTGGGGCGGGGTCACCGCGGTGACCGAGGTCGCCGAGATCCAGGTGACGGCCGTCGCCGCGGCCCCGCCGAAGGTGACCGTGCAGCCCTCCCGGAAGTCGGTCCCCGTCAGCGTCACGACCGTCCCGCCGGCCAGGGGTCCCTGGGAGGGGGTCACGGAGGTGATGGTGGGCCGGCTCTGGGCCGGTTCCTCCCCGATCCGGCATCCCTCGGGGTCGCAGGGCACGCCCAGGTGGCAGTCCTCTTCGGTGCGGCACCAGGGGCGCCCGCCGCCGACGATCACCGTGGTGTTGAATTCCCGGCCCCGGGCGGCCCGCTCCCAGACGATCGGGACCTCCTCGAAGGTCCCGTTCCGGCCGATGAAGGCATGGACCCCGTCCGCCAGCACGACAGTGCCGTCCTTGTATTCCTGGCCGCTTTCCGGGTCGAGTCCCTGGAGGGCGAAGACGAAGACGAACTGGGCGTGCTGCCCGTCGTAGAGCAGCCCGTCGTGGGGGCCCAGGTTCCTGGAGTGGACGAAGGTGAAGACCCCGTCGCCCGCCACGTCGTCCCCCCGCTCGGGGTTCCCGTCGTCCACGAGCTGCTTGGGGGTCCAGGAGTTGGCGCTGCTCTTCAGGAAGATGTCGTAGCCGTCGGGGCTGATCCCTCCGAACTGGGCGGCCAGGCGGGCCGTGTCCAGCGTGACCTTCAGGTCGGCGTCCCCGAAGGCCTGGAAGACCAGCGGGGCGGCGGTGATCACCGCCTCGGAGCCCCGGGGCACCGTGAAGGTCCCGTTCGGACCCACCCAGATCCAGTGGTCCAGTTCGTCCAGGACCCCGTATTCGAAGGTGAGGTCCTCCTCGTCGGCCTTCACGAAGACCTCGACCTCGAACCGGTGGTCTCCTTTCACGGCGCCTTCCGGCTCGTGGCCGCCCTGGGAGATCGGGCCGTCGTCGTACAGCGGCGGGAAGGGACCGTCGGAAGGAAGCCACGAAGACGCGGGGACGATCGTGCGATCCTGGGCCGACCACCGGAAGGATCCCGTCCACTTCATCTGGCCGTCGAGGTAGGTTCGGTTGGCCGTGTCGTCCACCAGGAACCGGACCGCCGCATGCCCCGGAGGCCGCGTGGAAGGGACCTCCCCTCCCGGGACGTCCGGGAAGATCACCTCCTGCAGGGGGATGTCCAGTCCGCCGTCCCCCTCGTCGGGGGTCACCACCGGCGACGAACCGCATCCCAGGATCAGCGTCGCGAGCCATCCGATGACGAATCGCCGAGTCCGGTCCAGCATCCGCTCCTCCTGGAAGCACCGTGGCAAGCCTAGCAAATTCGCGGCCCCGTTGGCAGGGGACCGGGTCCATCGCCGTAGTCAAACGGTCCCCGATCATTTATCGTATCGCTGCCTCAGGGTGCTTCCAGGAGGGAAGATGACGCCTCGCTCGCGATGGATCACGGTCCTGGTGCTGGCGGCAGGGATGGGCGGATGCGGCGGGGGAGGCACCCCGGCGGAGGACCTCTGCTCCGGAAGCGGCTGCCTGGACCTCCTGCCGCCGCTGGATCCGGGTTCGGATCCGGGGGCGCCGGACACCGGAAGGGACCTGGGGGCGTTCGACGTCCCCGTGGAGGATCCCGGGTCCGAACCGGGGGATCTTCTTCCGGATGGCGAGGATTGCGGCGGGGGCTTCGGATGCCCCTGCGACGTGAACCGGGACTGCCTCTCGGGACTCTGCATGCCGACGGTCGAGGGGAAGTTCTGCACCGTGACCTGCGTCGAGAACTGCCCGTCGAACTGGAAGTGCGAGTACGTGTCGCCCCCCGGACTCGACCCGATCTATGCCTGCGTGCCTCCCCGGACCTCCCTGTGCCGGCCGTGCTCGAAGGACTCCGACTGCGCGGTGGAGCAGGGGGAGGTGTCCCGCTGCCTGTCCTACGGATCCCAGGGGCGGTTCTGCGTGACCTCCTGCATGGACACCGGGAAGTGCCCCGGGGGCTACACATGCCTGGATCTGCTGCTGGAAGGGGAGGGGTTTCGGGGCTGCGTCGCCGACGCCGGGGACTGCCCCTGCCTCCAGGGGTGGGCGGGGCTCTCGACCCCCTGCTACCAGGTGAACGAGATCGGGACCTGCACGGGGGTCCGGGAATGCTCCCGCCTGGAGGACGCCTATGCCTACGGGGCCTGCACCGCGCCGGTCCCGGCAATCGAGACCTGCAACGCCGTCGATGACGACTGCAACGGCCTGATCGACGACGGGCTCGGGGAATCCACCTGCGGCAAGGGGGTCTGCGCCCGGGTGCTGCCGAACTGCAAGGACGGGCAGTCGGTTCCCTGCGACCCCTACCAGGGACAGACCATCGAGGTCTGCAACAACCTGGACGACGACTGCGACGGGCTGACCGACGAACTGTGGCCCGACCGCGGGAGTCCGTGCGACGGGCCGGATCCCGACTCCTGTCCAAACGGCCGGTGGGGATGCGCCGAGGACGGCCAGAGCCTGGTCTGCGAAAGCGACAACGTGAACTACGTCGAGGTCTGCAACAACCTGGACGACGACTGTGACGGCCAGACCGACGAGGTGGAGGACCTGGGCACCACGTCCTGCGGGATCGGGGCCTGCTACCACACCGTGGCGAACTGCATCGGCGGGCAGGTCCAGACCTGCAATCCCCTGGAGGGGGTGCAGCCGGTGGACTGGCCGGACCCGGACTACATCGACAGCAACTGCGACGGGATCGACGGGGACCGAAACCAGGCCGTCTTCGTGGACGTGACGTCGGGGCGGGACCTGAATCCCGGGACCCCCGAACTGCCCAAGAAGACCCTCCAGGCCGGGATCGACGCGGCGGCCAGCCAGGGCCTGCCGCTGGTGCTGGTGTCCCTCGGCGTCTATGGGGAGTCGGTGACGCTGCGGAACGGGATCGGCCTCTATGGCCAGTACGACCGGGCGAACGGCTGGCAGCGCAAGCCCGAGAACGTCACCCAGATCAAGGGGGGCAACATCGCGGTGACCGCGGACAACCTGACGGCCCCGACGGGCCTCCACGGATTCCTGAT
This sequence comes from Myxococcota bacterium, assembly GCA_017994695.1. Classification (GTDB taxonomy): domain Bacteria; phylum Myxococcota_A; class UBA9042; order DTJE01; family DTJE01; genus JAGOKF01. The sequence goes on from JAGOKF010000008.1 coordinate 51,487, forward strand.
CACCTCCGAGTCCAACACCGCCTTCGGGGGATCGTCTTACGCCGTCGTGGCCCGGAACAGCCCGGGCCTGTCCATCGTCGCCTGCACCCTCCAGGCCGGCGCCGGAGGGGCCGGTGCGCCGGGGGTCTCGGGGACGCCCGGCTTGAACGGTAGCAGCGGGAACAATGGCGACCAGGGGTGCGAGTACGACTGCGACTGCCTGATCTGCGCGGGCCAGTGCGGGTCGTGCAGCCGACCCCGGGGAGGCAGCGGCGGCAACAGCCCCTGCGGGTCGGGTGGCGGCAAGGGAGGCGACGGCGGATACAGCGACGGAGCTGGCGTGAACGGGGCCAACGGGTCCGGCCCCTCGGGGGGCTATGGCGGATTCGGCGGCAGCGGGTCCGGGCAGAACGGGTTCGCAGGAGGTCCCGGGTCCAACGGCAGCCGGGGACGCGACGGATCGGGAGGCGGTGCCGTCGGAACGGTGGCGGCCCTCTACGTCCCTGCGGACGGCACCGGAGGCCAGGCCGGCACGAACGGTTCCGGGGGCGGTGGCGGAGGGTCGGGAGGCGGGGACGTCACCGGGATCTTCTCCTGCTGCAACACCTACGGGAGTTCCGGCGGCGGCGGCGGCGGCGGCGGGTGCGGGGGCGCTCCGGGAACCGGCGGCGGCGGCGGCGGTGCGTCCATCGGTCTGCTGGTGACCGGCGCCCGGGTGGCCCTGGAGCGCACCATCGTCAAGACGGGCAACGGCGGCCCCGGGGGAGCCGGCGGATACGGAGGCACCGGAGGCCAGGGGGGCAGCGCCGGATCGGGCGGGCCCAAGGGAGACGACGACAGCCAGGGGATCGGCGCCGAAGGCGGTCGAGGCGGCAAGGGAGGCGACGGCGGAGTGGGCGGCGGCGGCGGCGGCGGCCCGTCGATCGGGGTCTTCTGCGCCTCCGGAGGCCGCCTGGGCGCGACGCAGGTCTCCTACGTGCTGGGCATCGGAGGGCCCGGGGGCTACTCGACCTCCCAGCCGGGGGAGGAGGGACTCCGGGTCGAGACCTACGGCTGCAACTGACGCCCGGGTCCTACCGGCCCTTTCGCAGTTTCTCCCACAGATTCCGCAGGGACTGCTCCAGCGGGGAAGCGGGACGCCTCCGGGATCGCAGGGACAGCAGGCGCTGTTCCCGGAGCGCATCGACGTGCCGGGGGTTCTGCTCCAGGCACAGGTTCAGGCAGTTGCGCTGCTCCTTCTCCTCTCCCCGGAACTTGTGCCACATCGCCTGGAAGTACCAGGTGTCGCCCGTGGGGTCGGCCTCGGCCTTCTCCAGGGCCATCAGCATCCACCGTCGGGCCTCGTCCAGGCGGGGTTCCAGGGGGCGCTGATCGTTGTTCATGACCGCCCAGGCGAGATAGGCGGCGTACCGGCCGTTCTCCGGCGCCAGTTCCACGGCCCTGCGCAGGGATGCCTCGGCCTCCTGGACCGCCCGCCGCTGCATCAGCAGGGTCCCCTTGTTGAACCACACCCGTGCCTCGGCCTGGGCATCCCGCTGGACCTTCTCCTGGGACGACATCGGCTTGGCCTGTCCCTGGGCCCGCCGGGCCATGTACTCGATCCGCCGGCGCCGGTCGGACAGCACCGCGTAGGCTTCCGCCAGTCCCTTGAAGACCTCCAGGGCCTTCCGCTGGACGTCCTCGGCCAGTTTCGCCTTCGCCAGGGCATCGGGATGGACGCGCCGGGCCAGTTGGAAGTAGGCGTCCCGGAGCGCCTGCCCGTCCGTTCCCTCGGGGACGCCCAGGAGCAGGAAGTAGTCCCCCTCTCCCAGTTGCCGTGCCTTGTCCTGGATCAACTGGACGAGGTCGGAGTCGTTCTGCTGCCCGTCCGCCATGGCCGGCCCTCCACGGCGGAATGGTAGCGCCGGCCCCTCGGGGCCGCAACCACTTCCCTTCCGCCATTTGGTCCTTTGCCGCCGGTCGTTCTACCATTGCGTCGCCAGGGAGGGACGCCATGGATCGCGGACGGCCGGCTTGGTGGATCCTTGCGGGGATCGTGGTCGTGGCGGGCGGTTGCCGCCAGTTTCCCCGGGGAATGGACAGCGTGGACCACTCGCTGATTCCCGGGGACGACGAAGGGGCGTGGAAGAGCGAGATCGCCCTGGGAAGCACGGGACGCACGATCCGGGCCGAACTGGTGATGGCCGAGGCGGCCCGGGGGGCTCCGGAACGTCTCCAGTTCATCGCCAGCGAGGCGGACTCCCTCGCGCTGCTGGCCTCCTGGGCCAGAATGGAACCCGAGGCGGTGCTGCGACAGAACCCCCACCTGGGCAGTGGCCGTGACCTTTCGGGCAAGCCGGTCACCCTGGAACTGGACCCGGCGACGGCCGCCCGCTTCCGGGCCCTCCGGGGGGTGCACCTGGCCCGCTGGCAGCAGCGGGACGAGCAGGGAATCCAGGTCGTGGGCGTCGTCGAACACGTCGTGCAGAAGGGCGAGACCCTCGGGGACCTCCTCCGGAGGTATCCCACCACGGAGGATCTCCTGGCTCGGGAGAACGGGTACCTCAGACTGACCGCCATCCGGGAGGGCCACAAGATCCGGGTTCCCCTGGTGAAGGAACCGTCGCCCTGATCCCCATGGAGAGAACCACGTGGAGGCCCCCGACGGGATCCCCGGTGCCCGGCGTCCGTGGACGGGGACCCGGGTCCCGGCGGCCGGGTTCCTGGCGGTCGCGGCCCTCTGCCTGCTGGTCGGCGGGATCTTCCTTCCGGTGATCGACGCCGACTTCGTCAACTGGGACGACGACTTCCATGTCCTCGAGAACCCGAAGGTGCAGAACCCCGGATCGGTGGGGCTCCGGGAGTGGCTGCTGACCCCGGAACTGGGCTATCCGGTCCCGGTCACGGTGGCCTCCTATGCCCTGGAACGGTGGATTCACGGGCCCGGACCCGCGGGCTTCCACGGGGGGAACCTGCTGCTGCACCTGGCCAACCTGGCCTTCCTGTGGGGCATCGCACGCCGCATGGGCCTGGGAGGCGGGTGGGCGCTGGCCGCCGCAGCGATCCTGGGGATGCACCCGGTGGTGGTGGAGCCGGTGGCCTGGGTGTCGGGCCGGAAGGACCTCCTGGCCGCCGCCTTCCTGCTGGGGGCGGTCTGGTGGCTGGCGGGGCTCCGGCACCGGGAGGACCCGCGCATGGCTCCCCGCTGGGGCATCGCCGGGATGCTGGTGCTGGCGACGCTGTCGAAACCCGTGGCGGCTCTTGCCCCGATGGTCGCGTGGCTGCTCGATGTCCGGGGACGCCGGGGGCCCTGGCCGGCGGCCATGGTGGCGACCCTGTGCCTCGCGGGGCTGGCCTTCCTGCTCGAGTCCCGGGTCGGGGCCCTGGAGGGAGGCGCCGCGTCCGGGGGAGCCCTGGTGCGGGTGCTGGCGGGACTGGCCTGGCACGGCAGGAACCTGCTGTTCCCCGCGGACCTCCTGCCCAAGTACCTGGATCCCCCCGGCGGGCCGACCCCGGCGGTGCTTGCCGGGGGGGCGGTCCTGATCGTGGCGATCGTCGCCCTGGCGGCCTGGGCCTGGCGGCGATGTCCCGAGGCCCTTCCGGGGATCGGGCTCGCGGCGGCCACCTACGGGCCGGTCTGCGGGGTGGTTCCCCTGTCCCGCCAGTATGCCGACTCGTATCTCTACCTGCCCCTGGCGGGCCTGGCCCTGGCCCTGGCCGCCTTGGGCAGTCGCCTGTCCCGCCGCATCGACTCGCGGATCGTCCGGCGGGGGATCCCGGCGGCCGTGCTGGGCCTGGCCCTGGTGGGGGGCATCGCCTCCGCCCGGCAGGTGGGAATCTGGCGCGACGGAGTGACCCTGTGGGCGTCGGTCTGGCAGCGCTATCCAGACAGTCCCCAGGTCTGCCGGAACCTGGGCAACGCCCACCTGTTCGGCCGCCGCTTCGAGCCGCGGAAGGCCGTGGCCGTCTACCGGCACTGCATCGACCGCCTGGGGCAGCGGGAGTTCTTCCTGAAGAACCTGGCCGTCGCCAGCGCCTGGTCCGGGGATTTGGACCAGGCCGGACCCCTGCTCCGGGAGGCCTTGAAGGATCGCCCCCACGACCCCGTCCTCCGGAAGTGGGCCGAACGCCTGGGAGTTTCGGGGGCCGCCGACCCCCGACACGAGGACCCCGAGGCCGTACCGGCGTCCCCCTGATACGGTTGGTTCCCAGTTCCGGGAAAGCCCTCCCTGCGGTTCAGCGGATCCAGGACGAAGGGCGCAGGGGCTCCTCGCCCAGGCACTCCTCCGACTCCCGGAGCAGGTCATCCACCTCCCGTTGGAGGGCGGCCAGGCGCGCTTCCAGTCGGGAGCGTTGCGGGTCGGGGACCCGCGGGGTTCCCGGATCCCGCGACCGGTCGGCTTCGGCGGCGATCTCCCGTTCCAGCGCATCGAGTTCCGGGATCCGGGATGCGGCCCGTTCCACCAGCCGCTGCACGTCGCCCAGGGGTACCTCGGTGATCCCCAGGGCATCCCCGGCGATCCGTTCCCAGGGCTCGGGTTCCGGGCGCACGGCGATGGCCAGGTCCAGGCGGTCCTGGAGGACCTGGAGAGCGGTCTTCAGCGACACGACGCGGTCCTGGAGGACCCGGAGGTCGATGCCCTCGCGGACGAAACGCCGGCGCTGGACCAGGTGGACGACCGTCGTCCGCACGGCGAGGGCCATGGCGGGCAGCAGGTTCAGCCCCAGCACGAAGGGCCAGAGGGCGGCATCGCCGGTCAGCAGCAGGATCCCCGCGTGCATGGCCGGGAACAGCAGAGCGCAGGCCATCAGGGCGATCACGGTCCAGGTGTCCAGCAGTCCGGGGAGGTGGCGGGGCAGCCTGCGCCCTCGGTGGACCAGCACCATCGCCGCCAGGAGGAAGGACACCAGTCCCCCAAACCACGCGGCGATGAACGGGATGACCCACTGGACCAGGACGAAGAGGATCAGCAGCAGCGCGCCCAGCAGCAGCGCAAAGCCCGCCAGGTCCCTCATGGTTCCCGGGCCTCCCGTGAACGTCGCGGGCCCAGCCTAGCCTCGGATCGGATCCGGGGTCAAGGCGGCTGGTTTCCATCCCGGTCGCCCCTGCTTCCCGGGAGGCGCTCGGCGGGGCTGGGGCCGCGTCGAGCGGCAGACCGGCAGGTTCCTCGAGCCGTTCCCGGTGCGCCGCAAGTCGGGGAAATCAGTCGGTTCCTGTCGCCGGTGTCCTTTCCGGTGATCGGGATTCTTTCGGGGTTGCCCATCGGCTGGGGGTTTGCTAGAAGGCTCGGGGATTTCTTGCAAGGAGGCGATCCGCATCATGGCCATGGACTCGACGACGCTGATGGAACTGGCGGACACCTGGGGTGCACACAACTACAAGCCCCTCCCGGTGGTGCTGTCCCACGGGGAGGGCGCCTTCGTCTGGGACGTCGAGGGGCGTCGCTACCTGGACTTCCTGTCCTGCTACTCGGCCTTGAACCACGGCCACCGCCACCCGCGGCTGGTCCAGGCCGCCCGGGAGCAGATGGACCGGATCACCCTGACCTCCCGGGCCTTCCACAACGCGGAGATGGGGCCCTTCCTGCAGGAACTGTGCGCCTACGCGGGACAGGAGATGGCCCTGCTGATGAACAGCGGGGCCGAGGCGGTGGAGACCGCCCTGAAGGCCGCCCGCAAGTGGGCCTACCGGGTGAAGGGGGTGGCCCCCGGAGAGGCGGAGATCATCGCGTGCGCCGGGAACTTCCACGGCCGCACCATCTCCATCGTGAGTTTCAGCACCGAACCCCTGTACCGGGACGATTTCGGCCCCTTCACCCCGGGGTTCCGGGTGATCCCCTACGGGGACCTGAAGGCCCTCCGGGAGGCCATCACGCCCCGGACCGCCGCCTTCCTGGTGGAGCCCATCCAGGGGGAGGCCGGGGTGGTGATCCCGCCGTCGGGCTTCCTGGCCGAGGCCCGGAAGATCTGCTCGGAGGCCGACGTGCTGTTCATCGCCGACGAGATCCAGACCGGGTTCGGGCGGACCGGCAGGGCATTCGCCTGCGAGCACGAGGGGGTCGTGCCGGACCTGGCGACGCTGGGAAAGGCCCTGGGCGGCGGCATCTATCCGGTGTCGGCGGTCGTGGGACGCCGGGACGTCCTGGGCCTGTTCCAGCCCGGGGAGCACGGCAGCACCTTCGGGGGGAATCCCCTGGCCTGCGCCATCGGCCGCGAGGCCATCCGCGTGATCCGGGAGGAGCGTCTCGCCGAGCGATCCGCCGAACTGGGCAAGTGGCTGCTGGACGCCCTTCGCGGCATTCCGTCGCCCCATGTCCGGGAGGTCCGGGGGCGCGGACTCTTCATCGGGGTCGAATTGCATCCGGAGGCAGGCGGCGCCCGGCGGTTCTGCGAGGCCCTGATGGCCGAGGGGCTGCTCTGCAAGGAGACCCACGACCACGTCATCCGGTTCGCTCCTCCCCTGGTGATCGGCCAGGAAGCGCTGTCCTGGGCGGTCCAGCGGGTGGCCGAGGTGCTGCGGTAGGCGGCCTTCCCTCGGGCGTCCATCCGACCTCCATTCGATTCACCGGAAGCCGGGGAATTCTTCCGGGCCGTTCGTGAAACCGCGAACCCGCGGAAGATCCAGTCCCGCGTCTCTTCCGCCGGGTCGTGATCTGGGGGGACGGTTTGCTGCGGGCTGGGATCGGGTCAGTAGGTGGCAAAGACGTCGAAGTAGACGTTCGTGTAGTTGTTCCCCTCGCTGCTGAAATCGAAGAAGGGGAAGCGGAACCGCTTGTTGTCGGCGGTCTTCGCCGGCTGCTGGGAGGTCAGGCCCAGGGAGAACCCGAAGTGCTCCCAGGGCTGGTAGGTGAGATCCAGGGTCCCGTAGGTCCGGTCCCGCTGGCCCCGCCCGGCCTTCGCGTACTGGGAGGACTGGGCGTCCTTCGGCACGCTCAGGTAGGTCCAGGAGTTCTGGATGGCCAGTTGCAGCGTGATGGACCACTGGTCGTTGATGATGAACGACCCCGTCAGGGCGTTGAACACCGAAAACGAGATGTTGTTGTCGTCCCCGTTGATCACCTCGCCTCCGCCCACGTCCTCGGCTCCCCTGAAGCGGGCCAGGGCCACCGTGCCCGAAATGGTGGGCTGGGCGGTGCGGTTCCAGTTCTTGTTGAAGCGGAACTGGTAGTCCAGGAAGACGTGATCCCCGAACATCCGGTTCAGATTGAAGCCCGCGGCGGTCGAGAGGTAGAGGTTGCGGTACCGGCTCTCGTAGGAGGTGGGGGCGCCCAGGCGGATGAAGGGCGAGAAGTTCACCTTGATCCCCGGGATCGTCGCCACGTTGTTGTACTTCAGGGTCAGCAGCAGGTCGCTGGGCATCACCTGGCGCTTGTAGGTCGTCGAGGTCTGGTAGGAGGTCGTCAGTTCCCCCTGGAGCGTGAAGCGCAGTTCCGCGAACAGTTTGGGGGTGAAGTAGTACCGGGGCCGCAGGTCCAGGGACCAGCCGTAGTAGGGGTTCCGGGCGTACTTGTCCGCGACGAAGGTCCCGATGCCCAGGGACTGCTCGAAGGTGGCGTTGATCCCGAAGGGGCTCTTCCGCTTGCCGGAGGTGGCGGATCCTGTCAGGATCGCCACCGAGTCCGGCACCGCCGCCTCGCCCTTCGCCTCGCCCTGGGCCGGGGTCGGCGCCTGTTCCTGGCTCGCCACCGCCGGGGCCTCCTCCGCAACCGCCTGCGGGGCCGCCAGGCCCGCCACCGCTATCGCCAGCACGCAAGCAACCACAAGACGGAACAATGTCTTCATCTCCTCCCTCTCCGCTGGGAAGGGACCCGCAATCGGCGCATCATAGTCCCGGCGCCGGACGGGTGCAACCGGAAAAAAGTCGCCGGACTCAGTAGGCGATCCCGAAGATCGCCTCGACGTCGGTGGGGCGTCCGCTGTAGATGCAGGGGGCCGTCCCGCCGGGCTGGTCGAAGGGGATCGTCCGCACCGTGGCCTTCGTCTCGGCCTTGATGGCCGCCTCGGCCTCGGGGTCCGGGAGGAAGCGGCACCGGGCGAAGCCCTTGCCGGAACGGAAGAACTCCTTCAGTTCTTCGTAGGAGGAGACGGGCTGGATGTTGGCATCCCGGAAGGACCGGGCCCGGTCGAACAGCCCCCTCTGGAACCCCTCCAGGCGGGTGTCGAGCCACGACCGGGACAGTCCCGAGAGCGGCACGACCTCCTTGCTCATGTCCAGGCGGGACTTCACGACGACCTGGCCGGCCTCGCAGTCCCGAGGCCCCACCTCGATCCGGAAGGGGACGCCCCGCTGCTCCCAGAAGTAGTGCTTCTCCCCCGGGCGCATCGTGTCCCGCCGGTCCACCGCCAGCACCTGGTTCGTCGCGGGGTGGTAGAACACCTGCGGCACCTGTCCGGCTCCGAACCGCCGCCGGGAGGCCTGCACCTCGTCCTCCCCCACCAGGCCGGCCAGGGCCCGGTCGATGAACGCCAGCACCCGATCCCGCTCCTCGTCGGTCCGTGAGATGGGGATGAACACCGCCAGCGTGGGCGCCACCCGGGGGGGGATCACCAGGCCCTCGTCGTCGCTGTGGGCCATGATCATGCCGCCGATCAGCCGGGTGCTGACGCCCCAGGAGGTGGTCCAGACGTGCTGGAGCGACTGGTCCCGCCCCTCGAAGCGGATGTCGAAGGCCCTGCTGAAGTTCTGGCCGAGGTTGTGGCTGGTTCCCATCTGGAGGGCCTTGCCGTCCTGCATCATGCCCTCGATGCAGTAGGTCCGGACCGCCCCGGCGAACTTCTCGCTGTCGGTCTTCTGTCCCACCAGCACCGGGACCGCCAGGACCTCCTCGGCGAACTCCCGGTACACCTCCAGCATCCGCAGGGTCTCCTCCTGGGCCTCCTCGGCGGTCTCGTGGGCGGTGTGCCCCTCCTGCCACAGGAACTCCATGGTCCGCAGGAACAGCCGCGTGCGCCGCTCCCAACGCACCACGTTGGCCCACTGGTTGATCAGCACCGGCAAATCCCGCCAGGAATGGATCCACTGGGAGTACATGTGGCCGATGATGGTCTCGGAGGTGGGGCGGATCACCAGGGGCTCCTCCAGCCGTTCCCCGCCGCCGTGGGTCACCACCGCGCATTCGGGCGCGAAGCCCTCCACGTGCTCGGCCTCCTTCCGCAGGAAGGACTCGGGGATGAAGAGGGGGAAATAGGCGTTCACGTGCCCCAGGGCCTTGAACCGGCGGTCGAGTTCCCGCTGGAAGGCCTCCCAGAGGGCGTACCCCAGGGGCCGGATCACCATGCAGCCCCGGACCGGCGCGTAGTCGGCCAGTTCCGCGGCGGCGATGACGTCCAGGTACCACTGCGAGTAGTCCTGGGAACGGGCAACGATGTTCTTCGCCATGGCTTCCTCCAAGATGAGGGGCGACGGGGCCTTCCGGGTCAGGTGCCCTCGCCGTAACTGTCCCGGTAGCGGATCTGATCCTCGGTCAGGACGTCGATGGAAATGCCCAGCGTCTGGAGTTTCAGCGCCGCGATCTCCTGGTCCTGGGCGGGGGGGATGTCGTGGACGCGGAGTTCCAGGTTGCGGCCCTCCCGGGCCAGGCGCAGCATCGACAGGAACTGGTTCGCGAAGGACATGTCCATCACCTCCGAGGGGTGTCCCTCGGCGCCGGCCAGGTTCACCAGCCGCCCCTGGGCCAGCACGTAGAGGCGCCGGCCGTCGGGGGTGACATACTCGTCGTTGTTGGGGCGCACCTCGCGCCTCGACACCTTGTAGGCCTCGAGATGGGCGAGGTTCACCTCGCAGTCGTAGTGGCCCGTGTTGCAGACGATCGCCCCGTCCTTCATCGACCGGAAATGGCGGTCCACGATCACGTCCTTCATCCCCGTGGCGGTGATGAAGATGTCGCCCACCTTCGCCGCGTCGTCCATCCGGGCCACCTCGAACCCGTCCAGGTTCGCCTTCAGGGCGGCGATGGGGTCCACCTCGGTGACCAGCACCCGGGCCCCCATGCCCCGGGCCCGCATCGCGCAACCCTTCCCGCAGTGGCCGTACCCGGCGACCACGAACACCTTGCCCGCCAGCAGCACGTTGGTGGATCGCAGGATGCCGTCGATGGACGACTGGCCGGTGCCGTACACGTTGTCGAAGTCCCACTTGGTCTCGGCGTCGTTGACCGCGATGACCGGGTACCGGAGGGCGCCGGCCGCCGCCATGGACCGCAGGCGGTGCACCCCCGTGGTGGTCTCCTCGGTGCCGCCCAGGATCGAGGGGCAGCGGTCCGGGAACTCGCTGTGGAAGGTGTGGATCAGGTCCGCCCCGTCGTCGAGCGTCAGGTCGGGGTTCATCGCGATGGTCTGGCGGATCGCCCAGTAGAACTCCTCCTTGCTGAGGCCCCGCCAGGCGAAGATCGGGACCCCTTCGTCGGCCAGCGCGGCGGCGATGTCGTCCTGGGTCGAGAGGGGATTGCAGCCCGACCAGGCCACCTCGGCGCCGGCGGCGATCAGCGTCCGGATCAGCACCGCCGTCTCCTTGGTGACGTGCAGGCACCCGGCGATGCGGTGGCCTTTCAGGGGCTTCTCGACGGAGTAGCGCTTCCTCAGCGCCATCAGGACCGGCATCCGGGTCTCGGCCCATTCGATCTTCAGGCGCCCCTCCGGCGCCAGGGAGATATCGCGCACCTTGTGCTGCTTGCTTTCGGACTGCACGGGAATCCTCCTCGGTTCCTGGGGTCCGGGACGTGCGTGCCCGGCGGAAACGGGCCGAATGCTAGAGGACGTCCGCTTCCAAGTCAAACCGGGGGCCGGCTTGTCCTGCCGCGGGGACGCGGGGTTCTTGTCACGGGGACTCCCGGAGGCTATCGTACGCCCTTTCCGGGCCGGCGCCCGGGCGAACGGAAAGGGACGGCATGAGACACCAGGCTTCCTGGACGCGGGGCTTGCTGCTGGCGGTGTTCGTGGCCTGCGGGGACGGCCCCACCATCTGGAATCCCGGGAACCGGGAACTGCCCGGAGGCCCGGATGCGGCCCTGGATTTCCCCGGCGATTCGCAGGAACCCGATTCCGTGCGGGACGCCTCCGGGGAGGCGGTGGTGCAGGACGCTCCGGGTCCGGAGACCGTTCCGGGGGAGGCCGGGGGCGGCGAAGGCGATTCGCAGGCGCCGGACGGCGACGCGGAAGGTCCCGGGGACGATCCCGCGAAAGACGCGGCCGACGGTTTCGCGGAAGGGGATGATCCGGATGGAAGCCCGGAAACCGGTGGCCCCGATCCGGGCGCGTCGGACTCCGGGGGGGGAGAGGATATCCAGGGACCATCCGATCCGGGTCTCCCGGATCCGGGAGTGGCGGACCCGGCCGGCCGGGACGATGGACCGACCCCGGCGGGACTTCGCATCCGCCTGGTCGCGGCGAACCTGACCAGCGGCAGCGACCAGTCCTGGAACCCGGGTCACGGGATCCGGATCCTCCAGGGTCTCCGGGGGGACGTCGTGATGGTCCAGGAGTTCAACTACGGCTCGAACACGACCCAGGACTACCGGCGGTTCACGGACCAGGCCTGCGGTACCGGGTGCTCCTGGTCCGTGGGTCGGGGGCAGATCCCCAACGGGATCGTCAGCCGCTGGCCCGTGGTCGAGTCCGGGGCCTGGGACGACCCGAACATCGACAACCGGGACCTGGACTGGGCACGGATCGACCTGCCGGGGCCGAAGGACCTGGTGGTCGTCAGCGTCCACCTGCACACGAGCCCTTCCAGCGACCAGGTGAAGGCCGCCCAGGTGGTCGCCCAGAAGGTCGTCGAGTACCGGCGCGCCCATCCCGGCTGCTGCTGGTACGTGGTGGGCGGGGACTTCAACGGGACCGCGGCGGTGTCTTCGTCGGGCTTCGGCGCCTGGCAGGGGGAGGAGATCTTCCACGTCCGGCCGCCCCACCCGGTGGGCGAGGACGGGTCGATCCAAACCAACCGCAACCGGAGCAGCCAGTACGATTTCGTGCTGCTGGACACGGACCTGGTCCGGTACCAGGTCCCGGCCTGCTTCGAACCGGTGCAGGGTGACGGACCGGATCGCTGCTACCCGCCGGGCCTCGTCTTCGATACCCGGGACTTCTCCCAGGCGACCCTGGAGGCCTATTTCCCGCCGACGTTGACCTCCGACTCCAATGCCTCGAACATGCAGCACATGGCGGTGGTGAAGGACGTGGTGATCCAGTGACCGCAACGGCCGGGCAGTCGGAGACGGCAGACATGCCGGACGGGAGGTTCGGCTGCGATGACCGTCCGGTGCTGCTGGCCCTGGGGTCGAACCTGGGACCCCGCCTGGGGAACCTGCGGCGCGGACTGGCGGCCCTGCTGGCCGACGGCCGGGTCGTCCTGGAGAAGGCCTCGTCCCTCTATGCCAGCGACCCGGTGGAGGCCGAGGGCGGGGAGTTCCTGAACGCGGTGGTGCGCCTCCGGACGTCCCTGGCACCCCTGGAGGTCCTGTCCAGGACGCGCTTCATCGAGGCCCTGGCGGGACGCAGGGGAACCGGGCACGACGCCCGACCCCTGGACCTGGACATCCTCTACCACGGGGACGTCCGCTGCGTTGGCCCGATCCTGACCCTGCCCCATCCCCGCCTCCGGATCCGGCCCTTCGTGCGGCTTCCCCTGTGGGAGGTGTGCGGCGACCTCCCGGATCCCGAAACGGGCGGGCCCATCCGGGAGTGGATCGAACCCTTCGTGCCACAGGACCGGCAGGTGCTGCGCCGGTTCAGGGGGCCCGACTGGGTACTTGCGTCCGTGGACTCCGGGATGGAGTATGATTGCCCCGATCCCCTGGAAACAGGCGAGGACGCGAGCCGATGATCAGGCCCCGACACCGCGAAGTGCTGGCCCTGGCGATGCTGGCCGGGATGGCATCCTGCGGGCGCGACCGCCAGGTGATGCCCCTTCCCGAGGCGCCGGTGGACGGCAACCTGGTCCCCCTCCATTCCCGCCCCCTGGTCACCCACGAGGACTTCGACCGGGCCGAGCGGGACATCCTGGAACGGGGAACCGGCGACGACCTCTTGCGGCTCTATGACGACCTGGCCCGCCTGGCCCCCGGCAATGCCCGGGTCCTGGTCCGGGGAGCCCTGGCCGCCCTGGCGGTGGACCCCCGGAACCGGGGACCGGCGATTGCCGACGGAGTGATCCAGGTACTAGGGGACCGGGTCGGGACCGACCCGGACGTGGCGTGGCTCGCGATCCGGAGGGCGCGCTTGGCCCTGGCGGCCGCCGACCGGCCGCTGTCGGAGGCTGCCGCGTCCCGTCCCGGGGAGGTCGGCGACCTGGCCCGGCGCGCCGAGGAGTTCGCCCGGGCCTTCCCCGACTGGAAGGGGCCCCACGGGGCCACGGCCCAGGATGCCCAGCGGATGGCCCGGGAAGCGGGGACCGCCGCCGCGGGAGGGAATCCATGAACGCCGACGATCCCGTGCCTTCCGAAGCCAAGGGCCCGGCCGTCCCGGAACCCAAGCGGGTCCGGAAGGGGCAGGGCGTTTCCCGGAAGCGGAAGAAGTCCTCGTCGGACCGCCAGTTCCTGCTGGTCCTCGGGCTGGTGGTGTTCGGCGGGGGATTCCTGGTGGCGCGATTCGTGCTGGAACTCCCGGTCTGGCAGAGCCTCCTGGTCGCCCCGGTGGCGTTCCTGGCCCTGGTCCTGGCCCTGGCGACCTGGTCCTGGTTCACGCCGGCGGGACGGCGATAGGTGCGGTGATCCGGTTCGCTTCGGCGATTCCGGCGGGATGCATTCGCGTGGACGGGATCCCTGGCCAGTGGAGGTCCATGATGTCCAAGTCCTATCGGTGGCGCTTCTTCCGGGCCGGTGGCGTGGACCAGGTGGTTCTGGACCGGGGCGATGACCTGGTCCACCTGGGGGAGTTCGACCTGAAGAACTGGGTCGCCCTGGCCTGCCCGGTTCAGGGGGTCTTCTGGGATCCGCGCCTGACCCGGATGCTGGACCGGGACCAGGACGGGCGCATCCGGCCTCCCGAGGTGCAGCAGGCCGTGGCCTGGGCCTGCGAGGTCCTCGACGCGGACCTGCTGGTCCAGGGGGGAGACTCGATCCGGCTGGAGGAGGTCCGTCGGGACACGGCCGAGGGGCAGCGAATCGGGGCGGCCGTGCGCCGGGTCCTCGCGGGCCTCGGGAAGGCCGAGACCGATCCCCTGACCCTGGAGGACGTCCGCCTCGCCGAGGCGGAACTGGCCAAGGCCCCCTTCAACGGCGACGGGAAGGTCCCGGCGGCATCCCTGGAAGATCCCTGGCTCCAGGGGGTCGCGAAGGACCTCCTGGCCGCCGTCGGCGGCGAGACCGATGCCTCGGGGGATCCGGGGTTCACCCGGGAAAAGATCGACGCCTTCTTCCAGGCCCTGGAGGCGTTCCAGGCCTGGTACCGGCCGGCCCGGGACCCGGGGACCTCCCTGCTGCCCCTGGGGGCCGGCACCGGGGAGGCGTTCGCCGCGTTGTCGGCCATCCGGGACAAGGTCGAGGACTGGTTCATGCGGTGCCGCCTCGCCGCCTTCGATCCCCGGGCCGCCGTATCGCTGGGCCGCACCGAGGACGACTGGAAGGCCCTGGCCGCCCGGGACCTGGCAAAGGAGCGATCGGACCTGGCCTCCTTCCCCCTGGCCCGGGTCGAGGCGGGGCGGGCCCTGCCCCTGGCGGTCGGCTACAACCCGGCGTGGCACGACGAGATGGTCGCCCTGAAATCCCGGGTGGTGGAACCCCTCCTGGGACCCGGGAAGACCTCCCTGTCCGAGGCCGAGTGGAAGGATCTCCTGGGCCGCTTCGCCCCCTACGAGGCCTGGAAGGCCCAACAGCCGGGAACCACGGTCGAGTCGCTGGGGATCGAGCGAGTGGACGAGATCCTGGCCTCGGACGCCCGGGCGAAACTGCAGGAAGCCGTCGATCGGGACCTCGCCCTGGCTCCGGAGGTCGAGGCCCGGCAGGACGTGGAGCGGATCCTGCTGTACCGGAAGGACCTGGTGCACTTCCTTCACAACTTCGTGTCGTTCCAGGACTTCTACCGGAGGAAGACCCCGGCGTTCCAGGCCGGGAGGCTGTTCCTGGACGGGCGTTCCTTCGACCTCTGCATCCCGGTGCAGGATCCGGGACGGCACGGGACGCTGGCAGGGATGGCCGGGATGTACCTCCTCTACTGCGATTGCACCCGCCCCTCGGGGGAGAAGCGGCAGGTCGTGGCCGCGGTCACCGACGGCGACAGCGACAACCTCATGGTGGGAAGGAACGGCGTGTTCTACGATCGGGACGGCAGGGACTGGGACGCGACGATCACGAAGATCGTGGAGAATCCCATCAGCCTGCGGCAGGCCTTCTGGTCCCCCTACAAGAAACTGGTCCGGATGATCGAGGAGCAGGTGGCCCGGCGCGCCGCTGCGGCCGAGGCCGCCTCCACCGAGAAGATGGCCAAGGGGGCCGAGTCCGCAGTGGCCCAGGCGGCGGAGCCTTCCAAGGCCGCCCCGCCCCCGGTGAAGAAGATCGACGTCGGGACCGTGGCCGCCCTGGGAGTCGCGGTCGGCGGCATCACGGCGGCCCTGGGGGCCATGCTCCAGGTCTTCTTCGGACTGGGCATCTTCATGCCCCTGGGGATCTTGGCCCTGATGCTGGTGATCTCCGGTCCGTCGGTCTTCATCGCGGCGATGAAACTCCGCAAGCGGAACCTCGGGCCCCTGCTGGACGCCGGGGGATGGGCCGTGAACGCCCTGACCAGGGTGTCGATTCCCCTGGGGAAGTCCCTGACGCTGCTGCACCAGCTGCCTCCGGGGGCCGAGCGTTCCCTGAAGGATCCCTTCGCCCCCCGGCGGCGGCGCTGGCCCTGGATGCTGCTGGTGCTGGCGATCCTTGCGACGCTGGCGGGGATCGCATGGAAGGCCGGCTGGGTGGATCAGGTCCGGACCTCTCCCTCGCCGGCGGCGCCGGCCCAGGAGGCGGGCGACCCGAAGCCCCCGTCCGGGAACTGATCCGGCGGGCGGCGGGAACCCGAAGCGAAGCGGCTCCCTACAGGCCCGCGATCGAGACGAAGTCCTCGATGCCCACGAAGAGGTCGTCTTCCCCTGCGTCGTTCCCCAGGAAATCCCAGTCGAAGGGCAGCCAGAAGTGGCCCTGCTCGCCCCACCGGTGACCGAAGTGGTTGCGGCACTTCCAGGCCCGGCGCCTGCGGTCGTACCCGACCACCAGGTAGCAGTGGAGCAGGTTCCGATCCCGCCGGGGACGATAGATGCCGCTGTCGTACAGGAAGAAGTCCCGGGCCACGTGGGACTGGTGGATCAGGGGGCCCCGGTCCCGGAGGAAGCGCATCGCCTCTTCCACGTCGTCGATGTCGATGTAGCGACAGGACCGCACACGGGTCCGGGGACCGGGGAGGGTCCGGGGCTCCTGCTGGAAGCCGTCGTAGGGGTCCGGGTCCAGATGGCGGGGCACCAGGCCGATCTCCCGGGCCCGCTCGATGGCCTTGTCCAGGTTCCATCCCTCCCAGCACAGGCCGTCCCCGCCGAAGAAGAACTCGGCCTCCGAGAGGCTGGGGAGGTCCATGCGTCCCGTCCGGATGCGGGCGGTCGTCTCGACGGCGGCGGTGACCGCGAAGGAGACGCATGCCGCGCAGGCGCCCTGCTGCTCCGGCGGGTCGAGAGGACAGGGGCGCTGGAGGGTCCAGTCGAAGGTGTCGGGAAGGTCCGGCAAGATCGGTTGGACATCTTCCCGGACGGCGGGGGATCTCCTGCGGTCCTCCTGGCCGGTTGCCGGCGCGGCCTTGTCCAAGGACTTCGGGGCCTGGTGCCTCCGGGTGGCCTTCCGGGCGCTTTCCCCCTGGATCTGGCCCACCTGCCAGGGCTCCCGTGGATCCCGGAGAGGGACGCCGATCACGCTGCCGAACCAGCAGGTCTCCCGGAGCCGGTATGCCTCGGGATCCGGCCAGTCCTCGGCGATGGCGCGGCGCATTTCGTCCAGCGTGTTCCGGTTCAGCACCAGCAGGAAGAGGTCGGCTGGGTCCAGGCACGAATCCGGCGTTCGGGAAGACATCACGACCCCTGTGGGGCGGGAGAACCCGGGGGGATCAGGCGCCGACGACGTTGATGTCGTTGACCTTCCGGGCCGCCTCGGCGAAATCCCGGAAGTCGTCGATCGACAGGGACTTGATGAAGGCCCGGGTGGCCGCGGGCGGCAGTTTCAGTTCGTCGATCATCTCGGTCATGCGGTCCTTGGCCTTCTTCACCAGCTCCTCGTACTCCTTGTCCGTGTCCGGCCTGGCCTCGTACAGGTATTTGCGGAGCACGTCGTCCATCAGGCAGGCGGCGATGAACTTCTCGAACTTCAGGGGGGCGATGGGGCCGCCGAGGGGCTTGCCGCCGGTGACGGGCTTCTGGGTCGGGGACTTCTTGGTCACCGGCTTCTTGGGCGGGGCCTTCTTGGCGGCGGGCTTCTTCGGGGCGGGCTTCTTCGGGGGGGCCTTCTTGGAATCCATGGGCGACCTCCTTGGTTGAAAACCGACAGAATTCCGGGAACTCGGAACGTGGATAGCCGAACCACACCGCTGTGTCAAGAATTTTCGCAACCGTCCGGGAGCAGACCCAGGTCCCGGAGATCCTCGGGGTCGGCCCGGGCCAGGGGAACGAACCACCCGTCCAGTTCCAGCGCCAGACGTTCCTCCAGGGCCTGGCGCTGCCTGGGGGACCGGGGCTTTCGGGGCTGTTCTGCCAGCAGGAAGCGGGCCGCGGCGGCGCCCTCCAGGCACCGGAGGCCCTTGCGGGGCGACGCGGGCCGGGAATCCCCCAGGTACCAGCGGCGCCCCAGGCGGAACACCCGCAGGTCCGGCGGGACTCCCCGCCAGGCATCCCGCCAGCGGGCGACCTCCTGCACCAGGGCCTGGACCAGGTCGGGCCGCCGGTACCCGGCGCAGTCGTATCGCCCCACGAAGTGGCTGGCCAGGTTCCCGACGTCGGCGCCCTGCGGGAACAGGTCCCGGTAGCAGGGAAGCGGTCGAACGTCCCGGATGCCGAAGGCCGCGGGGTCCCGGTGGTAGGGGGAATCCCGGTCGATGCTCACGTGGTACACCATCCGGGGCGGGACCAGGTGGTGCAGCCAGGGGATCCGTGCCAGGGACCGCAGGTAGCCCTCCTCCGTCTCGCCGGGGAGGCCCCAGAGGAGGTTCCAGAAGGGGTGGATCCCCATCGACCGCAGGTTCCGCAGGGACCGGACCACCCGGGCGGCGGTGATGCCCTTGCGCATCGCCTGGAGGAAATCGCTGTCCAGGGCCTCGAAGCCCGGTTCGACGACCTCGATTCGCCCGCGGCGCATATCCCAGGCCAGTTCCAGAGGGACGTCGGGCGGAGAGCAGAGGTGCAGCCGGGAGGTCGGCGGGTCTTGGGCCAGCAGCCGGACCAGGTCCGGAGGGGCGAGGGTGTCCGTCAGGAAGATCGGTAGCCCGGGATGCCGGTCGTTCAGATCGGCGATCTGGGCCCGGACGGCGGCGACCGGCCTGCGCCGGAAGGCCCGTGACGCCCCGTTCAGTCCGCAGAAAACGCAGTGGCCCCGCTCGCCCCGCAGGCATCCCCGGCTGCCCTCCGCGACCATCTCCAGGGAGTCGGCGCCTGCCGCCCGGTCGGGCAGCCAGGCCTCGAACTGCTGCCGGAGATCGTCGTAGCGCACGGGCGGCAGGGAGGCCATCACCGGGGCGACCCCGGGCACGATCCGGGTCCCGGGCCTCCGACCCTGCAGCAGTCCCGGAAGCGCCTCCGGAAAGGTGACCTCGCTCTCCCCCTCGAACACATAGTCCGCCGCTTCCCCCGAGGGGTCCAGCGACGCGATGCCCCGGGCCCCCGGACCGAAGCAGTTGCCTCCGCCGACCAGGGTGATGCAGGCCGGCCGGTGGCGCTTCAGGGACTTCAGGATGGCCAGGGTGGCATTGATCTGGTCGA